>VAZM01000313.1:8386-23820 GCA_005883135.1 Alphaproteobacteria bacterium | reverse complement strand
ACGCATAGGCGTCGGCCGCGCTGAAACGTTCGCCCAGCAGATAGGGCCGCGTCGCCAGATGCGCGTCCAGGAACGCAAATCGCTCCGCGATTTTCGCGCGCGCGACGTTACCGGCGAGCTCACCGTGCTCAGGGTGGAACAGCCACGGACTGAACATCTTGTGGAGCTCCGAGCTGATGAAGGTGAGCCATTCCTGGAAGCGATATCGCTCGATCGTTCCAGCAGCGGGTGCGAGCGCTGATTGCGGGGAAAGGTCCGCAAGGAACTGGACAATGGCGACCCCTTCCGTGAGCACCTCGCCGTCGTCGAGGGAAAGCGCAGGAACATAACCCTTGGGATTGATCGCGGTGAAGTCCGCACCGGTTTCTGTGCGATGGGGCTTTGTGAGGATATCCACCCGCTCAAGTTCGATGGAAAGGCCCGCCTCTCGAGCGACAATGTGGGGCGAGAGCGAACAGGTCCCACGCGCGTAATAGAGCTTCATGGTAACGCCTCTGTCTTCGGTCTTCTGTTGACACCACGCAGCGCAACCTAGATGCTGCATTCGTGCAAGGCGATGAGTAATTTGCCAAGCATGGCTTGCGAGCTTGCAAGCGGGGTCGCCGCGATGACCGACGAGTGGAACGATCTGCGCTTGGTCCTAGCGGTTGTGCGTAGCGGCGGATTGACCGGCGCGGCGCAGATGCTCCGGATCGATCATTCGACGGCATTCCGGCGCTTGGCGGCGATCGAAAACCGGCTTGGCCAGCCGCTATTTGAGCGTTTGCCGGGAGGCGTCTACGAGCCCAGCCCCGCCGCCGAGCGGATGGCGGCGGCCGCCGAACGCATGGAAGACGAGGCGCTGGCGCTGGCCCGAGATCTTGCCGGTCGCGACCAACGCCTTAGCGGAGAACTGCGGGTGACATCGTCGGAGACGCTGGCGCAGGGCGTTCTCATGCCGCATCTCGCGTCGTTTCGGCGCGCCCACCCCGGCATCGCCATCGAGCTCACGATCGACAACCGCGTGCTAAGCTTGACGCGGCGCGAAGCCGACGTCGCGCTACGGCCGATGCGACCCAGGGAGAGCGATGTGTGGGGCCGCAAGCTCGCCGACGTCGCGTGGACCGTGTATGGCGCAGGCGCCTATCTGAAAATGCATGGCGCATTATCCGATCCGATCGATCTCAAGACACATGCTCTGATCGGGTGGGAAGAAAGCGCAGCTGGCATTAATTCCGCCGAGTGGCTCTGGGCCAAGGTGCCGGCCGCGGCAATCGTCTATCGCACGAACAGCCTAATCAACCAGCTCGCCGCCGCTAAGGCGGGCATCGGCCTTGCGGTGCTGCCATGCTATCTCGGCGATCGCGAGCCTGCGGTGACTCGCGCTTTGGCAAAGCCGTTGGTCGAGCTTGCGCGCGAGCTTTGGATCGTCACCCACACCGATCTGCGGCGCACCGCGCGCGTGCGCGCATTCTTCGATGTCGTGGGTGAGGGCCTTGCGGCTGAGCGCGCCCTATTCGAAGGCCGCGCTCCGGACCGACAGCCGAACAGCGCGCGACCGAGGCGTCGGCGAGCCTGAATAACTCACGCCGCCTTTCGCGGCGCGCCCAAGTGCTGGGCGAAGAAGGCGAGCGTCCGGCTCCAAGCGAGATCGGCGGCCGCCTTGTTGTAGCGGGCGGCGCCGGTGTCGTTGTTGAAGGCGTGCTGAGTGCCCGGATAGACATAAATCGCGAATGTCTTGCCGTTTGATTTCAGCGCCGCTTCATAAGCGGCAATCCCCTTGTTGATGTTCTCGTCGCTCTCGGCATAGTGCAACAGAAGCGGCGCCTTGATGGCCGGCACCATCTCGGCCACCACCTGCACACCGTAATACGGCACCGCGGCGGCGAGATCGCCGTTGCCTGCTGCCATTCGGTTGACGACGCCGCCACCGAAGCAGAAGCCGACGGCGCCGACCTTGCCAGTCGATTCCGGGTGCTTTTGCATGAACGGGATGGCGGCGAGGGCGGCCGCGATCATATCCTCGCGCTCGGTCTTGGCGTGAAGCTCGCGCGCCTTGTCTTCCTCGGTCGGCGTGCCGCCAGCGACCGAGAGAAGATCGGGCGCCAAGGCGAGATAGCCCTCGACCGCGAGGCGGCGCGCCACATCCTCGATATGCGGATTGAGGCCGCGGTTCTCGTGGATGACGATGACGGCGGGCCGTTTGCCCATGGCGTTGCCGCGCACGAGATAGCCGTTGACCCGGCCCATCGGTGAATCGTAGGCAGTTCGCTCGGCGGCGAGCCTGCCGTCGTCCGCGCCGACGATCGCAGCGCGCGCGTAGTCGTTCTGCAACAACGGCAGCAGTGCGGTGGCGGCCGCCGCCGAGCCCGCCAACTCGGTTAGCCGGTCGAGAAACTCGCGCCGGCTCATGCCGCCGTGGGTAAAGCGGTCGTAGAGATTGATGATGCCCTGATCCACGGCTGTTCCTGGTCCGTCGCGCAGCATAGCACGGCGGCGGATGCTTTGCGTGCCCGTGCTTGGGCCGGGCTTGGCGGCGACGGCGATGTCACCCGCTGCCGCGGTTCTGTTTCGGGGTCTTCTTGCTAAACGCGCGAAGCGGCACCATCATCTGCCGCCGGGGCTTAGACGCATTCAATGTGACTCGTTCGAACCCTCGCATGTCGATTTCGCGCCGCGACTTCCTCAACGGAGTAGCCCTGACCATCGCCGCAGGCCTCACGCCGGCGGCGCAGGTTCTAGCGGCGCCCGAGCGCTATCCGCCGGCGCTCACCGGATTGCGCGGCCAGCATCCGGGCTCCTTCGAGTTCGCGCACGCGCAAGCGCTCGAGGGCAAGCACTTCGGCTTCGAAGGGTTGCCGGTCGAGGAGGCCTACGATCTCGTCGTGGTCGGCGGCGGCATCAGCGGGCTGGCTGCCGCCTTCTTCTACCGTCGCGCCGCCGGACCATCCGCGCGCATCCTCATTCTCGATAACCACGACGATTTCGGCGGCCACGCCAAACGCAACGAGTTCACGCGCGACGGCCGGCTCCTGATCGGCTACGGCGGCAGCGAATCGATCGATTCGCCGCAGACCCAGTACAGCGACGTGGCGAAAGCGCTGCTGCGCGAGCTCGGCGTCGACGTCGCGCGGTTCGAGACCGCATTCGATCGCACGTTCTATTCCTCGCTCGGGCTTGCGCGCGGCCTGTTCTTTGCGCGCGAGGCCTTCGGCCGCGACACGCTGGTGACGGGCGAACCGCCGGCCGCCGGCACCGACGAGATCGCGCACCGGCTCGCCAATGCCAAGCCGCTTGCCGAGTTCGTCGCCGCGTTTCCAATCTCGCCCGCGAGTAAGGACCAGCTCATCGCACTCTACGATGCGGCGCGTGATCCGCTCGCCGGCAAGACCGCGCAGGAGAAGCTCGGCATCCTCAGGCGCACGAGCTACCGCGACTATCTCACGCGGATACGCGGCTGCAGCGACGAGGTGGCGAACTGTTTCCAGGGCCGCCCGCTCGGCTTCTTCGGACTCGGCTGCGACGCCGTGCCGGCGGCGGACGCCCGCGAATTGGGCTACCCGGGATTCGACGGCCTGGGCCTGCCGGGACGCGCCGCCACGCGCGAGCCTTACATCTACCACTTCCCCGACGGCAACGCCTCGCTCGCCCGGCTTTTGGTCCGATCGCTCGTGCCGGAGGTCGCGCCCGGCCACGGCATGGACGACGTGGTGCTGGCGGCGTTCGATTACGGCAAACTCGACTGTGACGGCGAGACGGTGCGCATCCGCCTCGACTCGACCTGCCTCGACGTCCGCAATGCCGGCGAGCGCGTGCTCGTGGGCTACGTGCGCAACGGGGTATCGCATCGTGTCGAGGCCAAGCACGCCGTGCTCGCCTGCTTCCACATGACCATTCCGTACATCATGCCGGAACTAGCCGCGCCGCAACGCGAGGCGCTCGCGCGCAATGTCAAGACGCCGCTCGTCTACACGAACGTGCTGGTGCGCGATTGGCACCCATGGGTGCAACTCGGCGTGCACGACATCTCGGCGCCCATGTCGTTTCACAGCCGCGTAAAGCTCGATTTTCCGGTGAGCCTTGGCGGCTATCGCCATCCGCGCGATCCCTCGGAGCCGATCTGCCTGCATCTCGTTCACGTTCCCGGTGCGCCCAACCGGGGGCTCGACGCGCGCACCCAGTTTCGCATCGGGCGGGCGCGGCTGCTCGACATGACCTTTGCGGATTTCGAGGACAAAATCCGCGATGAGCTCGACCGCATGCTCGCTGAAGGCGGCTTTTCCAGCGCCCGCGACATCGCGGCGATCACGGTCAACCGCTGGCCGCACGGCTACAGTTACGTGGCGAATTCGCTCTACGACGAGGACGACTATGAGAGCGTGCTGGAGCGGGCGCGACAAAAGGTGGGCCGCGTCGCCATCGCCAACTCCGACGCGGCCGGCGACGCCTATGCGCATCTCGCCATCGCCGAAGCCGCGCGCGCGGTGCGTGAATTGGCAGGGTAGGGGGTCACATGCTTCCGGTGGGAGCGAAGGTCGGCGGCGCTAGCGAGGCGGCGGGCACACTGCCGCAGGCCCTGCGGCGCGATTTCTCCGGCGTCGATTACGGCGAGGCGATGCGGCGCGCGCGGGAGATCGTGCCGATCCTGCGCGAGCGCGCCCAACGCGCCGAGGACGCGCGCATGCTTATTCGTGAGAACGAGCAGCTCCTGCACGAGAGCGGCTTGTTCCGGTTTCATCAACCCAAGGCGTTCGGCGGCATGGAGCTTCCGTTCGTGGCCGTCGTCGACATCCCGGCGGAGCTTGCGCGCGGCTGCGCGTCGACCGCATGGAACGTGGGAAACGTGGCATGTCATCACTGGATCCTCGGCTATTACGAGCCCGAGACCCAGCGCGAAGTCTGGGAGGCGAACCCGGACGCGCTGATCGCCTCCTCGATCGCGCTCGCCGCCGGGCGCGGCCGCAAAGCGCCGGGCGGGTTCGTCGTCAACGGCCGCTGGCCGTTCTCCTCGGCGGTCGACAATTCGGAATGGAACATGCTCGCGGTCACCGTCTATGACGATGACGGCAAGGCGCCGGTCGATTGGCGGCTGTGCCTGGTGCCCAAGTCCGATTACGAGATCATCGACACCTGGTACGCCATGGGCATGGCCGCGACGGGCAGCAAGGACGTCGCGGTCAATGAGCTGTTCGTGCCCGAGCGCCGGGCGCTGGCGCTCCTGCGCTGCCGCGGCGGGCGCGAGCATCCCGGCGCCGCGCTCAACGCCGGCGCGCTCTTTGCCATCCCGCTGGTCGCCGCCTCGAGCCATCCGCTCGCGCCGGCGGCGCTGGGCGCGGCGGAAGGCGCGCTCGAGCTGTTCCTCGCGGCGATGGCCAAGCGCGCCGGCACCTATACCGGCGCGCGAGTGGCGGATTTCCAAGCCGTGCAGATCAAGGTGGCGCGGGCGCGCTGCCTGATCGATTCCGCGCGCGCTCTCCTGCGCGAGTCGGCGGTTGCTTTCCAGGCCGCCGCGGAGCGCGACGTCGTTCCCGACCTCGAGACCAAGTTGCGCTTTCGCGCGCATTCCGCCTTCGCGGTCGGGCAGGCGCGCGAGGCGGTGGAGACGCTGTGGTCCTGTTACGGGGCGCAGGGGCTCTACACCCGCGATCCGCTGCAGCGCCACTTGCGCGACGTGCTCGCCATCAACCAGCACTTCTCCTTCAACTTCGATATCGCTGGCGCCGCCTATGGCCTTTTCGCCCTCGGCGGTCGTTACGCCAACCCGACCATGTGAGCGGCGAGCGCCCGGAAACTGCCGCGCGCCCGATCTCCGAGCGCGCGGCCTCGGAGGAGCTTTTTTGCCGCCCCGCCATTCAGCTCGGCGTAAGTCTTGTCCGCTATGCTCCAATCGGCGTTGGCAGTTGCCGGCTCGCGTTCAAGCAAGGCACGGGAGAGGCGATATGGTCCGATTGACTGCAGCCGCAATTGCGCTGGCGTGGGTCGCGTCCAGACGCCTCCGGCCGAAGCCTCGGCGATCACCGCCGTGGTATGATCCCAGGCGAGGGTACCGTCCGCCTCCGGCGCATCCGTGGGAAAACGGAAAGCGCGGCCGGCGATCCGTTCGATCACCGGAGCCGCCGACATCACTTCAACTCCTCAAATGATCTCGCGCACCGTATCGGATCCGATCGTGAGCGCGATCTCCTTCGCAGCCGGCGTTCCTCGCGCCAGCGATTCCGCCAAGTGCCGGGCCTGTTTAATCGTCACCTTCGGCGGCATCGGCGGCTCGTGCGGGTCGACCACCGCTTCCACCAAGGCGGGTCCCGGCGTCGACAGAGCCTCGCGCAGCACCTCGCCGCATCTTTCCGGATCCTCAACCGTGAATCCGTGCACGCCGAAGCCGCGCGCCACAGTGGCGAAATCGATGGGTTGAAGGTCGCAGACGTATTCCGGGTTGCCCAGAAACACCATCTGCTCCCATTTGATCTGCCCGAGCGAATTGTTCTTGATGACGACGACCTTGACGTCGAGCCCGTACTTCACGCAGGTCGCGAGCTCCCCCATTAACATGGTCAGCCCGCCGTCGCCGACGAAGGCCACGACCTGCCGCCCAGGATGGGCGACCGCGGCGGCTATCGCGTAGGGCAGGCCGCAGGCCATGGTCGCCAAATTTCCCGAGCACGAGAACATCATGTTGCCGCGCATCGTCAGATGACGCGCGATCCAGGTCGTGACGGTGCCGGAATCGGTCGCAACGATGGCGTCGTCGCTGAGCAGCTTGTTGAGTTCGTGGGCGACCACCTGCGGCTTCATCGGCTTGTCCTTGCGCGTGCCGCGCTCGACCATCAGCTCATTCCATTCCTTCGTGCCCTCCTGCGCGGTTTCCAGAAACGAGCGGTCCTTGCGGTAGGTGAGACGCGGCAGCAGCGCCTGCAAAACGCGCCCGGTGTCGCCGACCAAGCCGGCGGCGATGGGATAGCGCAATCCGATCCGCCTCGGATCGAGATCGATCTGTACGGCTTTCGCCTGCCCCGGCTTGGGATAAAACTCGATATAGGGGAACGAGCTTCCCGCGATCAGCAGCGTGTCGCAATTCTCGAGCGCCTCTTGCGAGGGTTTGGTACCCAGCAGCCCGACCCCGCCCGTGCAATACGGGCTGTCATCGGGGACCGCGCCTTTGCCCAGCAACGGTTTTACGATCGGCGCGGCGAGCCGCTCCGCCACGGCGACGAGTTCCGCTGCCGCGCCGATGGCGCCGCGGCCGGCCATGATCACCGTGTTCGTGCCGCCATTGAGCACCTCGACCGCGCGCGCGAGGTGCTCCTCGTTCGGCATGCCGCCGGAATGGGCCATGAGATTGGAGAAGTGGTTAGGAACGTTCCGCTCGGAACGCGGGTCTTTGCTGGCCGGCTGCGACTGGAGATCGACCGGCATCGTGATGTGCGACACACCGTGATAAGCGAGCGCCGTGCGGCATGCGAGCTCCACCACGTTCTCGACGTGGTTTGCTCCCATCACCCGCGCGTTATAGACGCACACGTCCGTGAACAGCTTGTCGAGTTCCACGTCCTGCTGAGTCAGCGTGTCGACCAAGTCGTGAAATTGCAGGCCGGTGATCGCCAAGACCGGCTGTCCGTCGAGCTTGGCATCGTAGAGCCCGTTGAGCAGGTGAATGCCGCCCGGGCCGGAGGTCGCCACGCAAACTCCAAGCTTTCCGGTCCACTTGGCATAAGCGCAGGCGTTGAAGGCGGCTGCTTCCTCATGGCGGACCTGAATGAAGCGGATTTGGTCCTTTCTGGTGCGGAATGACTCGATGATGCCGTTGATGCCGTCGCCGGGAAGTCCGAAGACGGTATCGACGCCCCATCGGATGAGAGAGTCGACCAGGATATCGGCGCAAGTTGCCTTGGCCATTGGGATGCTCCTCGCGTCGCGCGGCGCTGTTCGTTGTCACCGCGATTTTCCAACCCGTTGCCGGCAGGCGGGTTCCAGAAAGCTGATGCGACACGACACTGGCTTTATCGCGAAGGAACCTGGTCGGATCGCTCGCCCTTGAACTTTTGCGATCGCGAGCGGCGACGCGAAGCAAGCTCCTGAACGAAAGCCGAACCTGCTCCTCGTTCGGGAAGGGGGCGAGCGATTTGCAGGCGGGGAGAGAATTGCAAGGCAATCACTGTCCGGAACCGTCGCGCAAGCAAGGCGTTGTGCGCTCGACGGGGTGCCACACGGAGACAGCGGGCCATGTCGCGTCGCGGCGTCAATCGGCGCGCGGTCTTGTCCGCGAGCGCCGGCGGGGCGTCGGCGCTGCTCTTAGCTGTGTTGCCGGTGTTGGCGACCTCCGCCGAGGCGGGCTTGACTGCGCCCGCGATCCAATCGGTCGGCGCATCGCCCCCGGCCGATGCCCGAGTCCCCCTTTCCGTGACGCTGCGCGACGAAACGGGCGCCCCGCAAACGCTGCAGGCCGCGATCGGCCACACGCCTTCGGTTCTCATCCTCGCCGACTACGCCTGCCAGGCGTTGTGCGGTCCGGTTTTGACGTTGGCGGCGACCGCGCTGGCACACTCCGGACTAAGCGCCGGCCGCGACTATCGGCTGGTCGTCGTCGGACTCGATCCGGGCAAGGGTTTTCGCGCGGCGAAAGCCATGAAGACGGCGCAGATCGGGGAGGATGGCGAGCTTGCCGCGGCAACGCGCTTTCTCACTCCTGACCAAGCCGCGCTGCAAGCGATCACGAGGGCGCTCGGATATCGCTCGCTCTATGATCGCGAGGCGGATCAATTTGCCCATCCCGCCGTGGCCTTCGTGCTGACGGCGGATGGACGCGTGGCGCGGACGCTCTCCGCGCTCGGCATCGGTGCGGACGATCTGCGGCTGGCGCTGGTCGAGGCCGGCGAAGGCCGCATCGGTTCGACCCTCGATCAAATGCGGTTGCTCTGCTACGGCTTCGATCCCGCAGCCGGGGTTTACACCCCATCCATTCACGCGCTGCTCGCGTTGGGCTGGCTCTTGACCGCGCTCGCGTTGGGCGGCGCGATTGCGATGATGGGTCTCGCGCGCAACCGCGCGAGCGCGCCCTAGCGCATTCGTGCGTGCCGCGCCTAGCGTGCCTTCTGCGCCATTGCCGCCTCGACCCGCCGCTGCATCTCGCCGAAGGCGAGCATCAACACCCCGCCGACCGCCAGCACGGTCGCAGGAACCGCCAGGAGCAGCACCGGACCGGCCACGGACACGCTCGGCAGCACCAGCCAAAATGCTTCGACAAACCGCAACACGAGCGTCGCAGCGGCGATGACCAAGAGCGGACCGCGCTCGTAGCGAACGCGCTGCGATAACATGGCGAAGAACGGAATGACGAACTGGAGCATCACCAAGAGCGTGAGCACCACGCCCCAGCCGTCGGACGAACGGCGCAGGTACCAGATCGCCTCGTCGGGAATGTCGCCGGACCAGATCACGATGTATTGCATCGCGTGGACGTAGGCCCACAGCATCAGCAACGCCAAAAGAATGTCGCCGTATCGAAACGTCGGTCCCCGCCGCTGCAGCGCGACGACAACGGCGAAGGCAAAGCCGGCGACGAGCTGAAACGTGAGGAATAGCAAACCGTAGATCGACGAGTGGAATCCGGGCGAGAGCGACTCGATCGGTCAGGGCGTAAACGATGAGGCCGACGCTACCGGCGCGCTTCATGCGCGGGAGATCGCCCCAGGCTTCGCGCGCCCACAGCGCCAGCACCGTCCAGACCACGAAATAGGCGATGGTGCGAATGCTGAAGAACCAGGGCGTCAGATAGACCGCCTGGAATGCGCCATGGGGCTCCGTCTCGGACGCCCATGGGTAGAGCCAAGGCATCGCGATCAGGACCGGAACGAACAGAAGTCCCGCAACCGGCAGCGTGAGCGCGGCGGCGGTCAGCGGCGCGTGCAGGCCTTCGGTCCATTCGCCTCGCACCAGATAGGTCGTCAGCAGCACGGCCAGCGCCCCGATGGGGATCGCGCTCCAGGCGACCGCGGCCGCAAGGTAGGCGGCCAGCAACGCATGCGGGTCGATGAACAGCCCAGCGATGCTGCCGGCAACGCCTGCCAGCGCGGAGAGGGGCCAAATTCGTCGCAGCGCGGTGGTCATGGCGTGGCTGCGGCGCGCAGCCGCTCCTGCTCGGCGGCGGGCACATCGTCGAGCGTGGCATGCTGGCTCAGCTGCAGCGCGCGCACATAGGCGATGATCGCCCAGCGGTCTTGCGGTTGAACGCGCGCCGCGTGCGAGTACATGGCGCCATAACCCGCGGTCATGGCGTCGAAGAAGTGCTGATCCGGCGCCTGGCGCAGCCGGTCCTCATGGAAACTGTGCGGGCGCGGCATGCCGCGCTGAACAACAATTCCATTTCCGTCGCCGAGCCGGCCATGGCAGGGCGAGCAAAACACGTCGAACTCCTCGTGCCCGCGGTCAAGCAATTCGGCGCTGAGCGGCGGCTTTTGCGCTGCTTGCGCGGCGCGCGCGAGGTCGCCGCGCGCCACCGTCCCGGCAACCGGCGCCTGCAGCACGCGGCCATCGCGAAACAGCGGCGCCGGCTCGTACTCGAAGTACTTCGGTTGCGTCTCCATGTTCTGCCCACAGCCGGCGGCGGCGCAGCACATCAGCAGGGCGAGCGCGCGTTTCATTCGGCAACCAACTCCACCGACTCTGCTCCGAGCGCTTGCAGGAAGCGCGGCGTCTCGGAGCGGTCGAACCGCGGATCATCCGCCTTGATGCAGAGGAAGAACCGATCTTTAGAGGCGAGATAGAAACGCGCTGCCGCAAACACCGGATAGCTCAGCCGCGGCAGCCGGTTGAGCGCCAGCATGCCGATGGCGGTGAATGCCGCCGCGAACAGCACGGTCAATTCGAAGGCCACGACGGCAAATGCCGACAGCGGGTAAAGCGGCCGCCCGCCGACATTGATCGGGTAGTCGAAATTGGTGAAAAGCTGCATTGCGAGCGCGATCGCAAACCCGGTGCAGCCGCCGATCAGTCCAAGCCAGAGAACGCGCCGGTCGTTAAGCCGCAGGATGTCGGCAAGGCCCTCAACCGGGAACGGCGTGAACGCATCGAGGTCGCGATAGCCTTCCGCCCGCGCGCGCCGCGCCGCCTCGAGCAAACCCTCCGGCTCCTTGAATTCCGCCAGCACTCCGTAAGGCCGCGGTTCAGGCATGGCTCGGCTCCGCTTGCTCCTCGTGCAAGATTTCCTTGGTCTCGAAGATCGAGATCACCGGGAACACACGGATGACCAACAGGAACGGCACCATGAACAGCCCGATCGTTCCAAAATAGGTCGCCCAGTCCCAGAACGTCGGGGTGTAACTGCCCCACGAGGAGATGAGGAAGTCGCGGTAGAGGCTGGTGACCAAGATCATGTAGCGCTCGAGCCACATGCCGACGACCACGCTGAGCGAGATGAGAAACAGCGACCACGGCGTGCGGCGCGCGCCACGCCACCACAGCGCCTGCAGAAAGACGAAATTGAAGATAATGGCGCCCCAGTACGTCCAGGCATAACTGCCGAACAGGCGATCTTGGAGCGTCTGCAGGTCGTGCGCGTTCCCGGAATAGAGCGCGTCGAACACCTCGAACACATAACCGTAGGCGGTCATCAGCCCGGTGCCGAGGAGCACCTTGCCGAGGATATCGAGATGGTCGTCGGTGACGAGGTTGCGCAGATGGAAAAGCGCGCGGATGGCGATCGCGATCATCGCCACCACGGCGAAACCGGAAAACGCCGCGCCCAACACGAAATACGGAGGAAAGATGGTCGAGTGCCAACCGGGAATTTGGCTCGACGCGAACAGCAGAGAGACCTCGCTGTGGACCGATACGACCAGCGGCACCGCGATTGCGGCAAGCAGCCGATAGGCCTGTTGCCATCGCAGCCAGTGCACGGCGGAGCCGCGCCACCCGAGCGACAACACGCCGAAAAATGTCCGCCAGCCCCGGGGCCGGGCGCGGTCGCGCGCGGCGGCGAGATCGGGAACGAGCCCGACGTACCAGAACATGACCGACACGGTAAGGTAGGTCAGGACCGCCCAGATGTCCCACTCGAGCGGGCTGCGGAACTGCGGCCATACCTGCATCGTCGCGGGGTAAGGGAACATCCAGTAGACGTACCAGGGCCGTCCGAGATGCAGGATGGGATAGATGCCGGCGCACACCACCGCAAACAGCGTCATGGTTTCGGCAAAACGGTTGAGCGAGTTGCGCCACTCGCGGCCCATCAGCAGCAGCAGCGCGGAAATCAGCGTTCCCGCATGGCCGATGCCCAGCCACCAGACGTAGTTGTGGATCGCGAACGCCCAGTTGACCGGAATGTTGAGGCCCCAGACGCCGACCCCGCGGGTGAACAGCACCGTCACGGCGACGAAAAACAAGAGCAGCAGCAGCGACGAGAGGGCAAGCGCAATCAGCCAGCGTCCACGGGTCGGAAAATCGAGCGGGATGCGTGCAAGCTGGTCGGTGACGTCACCGAGGCTCTGGTCGGCCGGCAGAATGTGTTCGGATTCTTCAGCGGTGAGGGACATCAGGTCGGCTCTTTTTCCGGCTCGTCGTTCCAGCGCGCGAGGTAAGTCGTGCGCGGACGGGTGCCGAGCTCTTCCAGCAGCACGTAATGGCGCCCGCTCTTGCGGCGCTTGAGCACCGCCGACTCCGGGTCGTTCAGGTCGCCGAACACGATCGCGGTGGTGGGACAGGCCTGCTGACAGGCGGTCACCACCTCATCCGCGCGGATGCGGCGGTTCTCCTTGTCGGCTGCGACACGCGCCGCCTGGATTCGTTGGGTGCAATAGGTGCATTTTTCCATGACCCCGCGCGAGCGCACGGTCACGTCCGGATTGTGCGCGGCATGGATCGATGAATCCGCGGGCGCACGATAATCGAACCAGTTGAACCGCCGCACCTTGTACGGGCAGTAGCTCGAGCACGTGCGCGTGCCGATGCAGCGATTGTAGACCATCTGATTGATGCCGTCGGGAGAGTGGACGGTGGCGTGGACCGGACAGCCCATCTCGCACGGCGCCTTCTCGCAGTGCATGCATGGCACCGGCTGGAAGTAAAAGCGCGGGTCATCGACGTCTCCGCTCTGGTAGCGGTCGACGCGCAGCCATTGCATCTCGCGACCCATCGCCACCTGCTCCTTGCCGACGACGGCCACATTGTTCTCGGCCGTGCAGGCGCTGATGCAGGCGTTGCAGCCGATGCAGAGATCGAGGTCGATCACCATCGCCCACGCTTCTCCGCGATAGGGCCAAGCCGAATAGAGGCTCGGCTGGGGCTGTGCCTCCTGCGGCAACGACGGATGATCGGCGCTGACCTCGCGCACGAAGTCGAAACCCTCCAGGCGATGATGCATTTGCGTCGTCGCCAGCAGCTGGCTGCCCGCGACGCGGCGCAAGCGCCCTGCCGCGAACCATGGGTTCGCCTCCTCGCGGACAGCGTAGGCGGAGTAACCAAGCCCGTCGGCGATCGTGCCGGCGGCCGTGCGCCCGTAGCCGAGCGAAAGCACGACCGTGTTGGGCGCCTGACCGGGCATGATCCACGCGGGCCCACTCACACGGCGATCGCCGACGGCAGCCTCGATCATGTCGCCGTTCGCGAGGCGCATTTGCTCTGCCATCTTCGGGCTGACCGCGATGGCATTGTCCCAGGTGAGCTTGGTCAGTGGCTTGGGAAGTTCCTGCAGCCAAGCGACATTGGCGAAGCGCCCGTCCCAGACTGACGGGTCGGGACGGAACACGATATCGACCTCCTGCGCGTCGCGCGGGCGCGAGGAGGGAATGTCGACGCCGCGCGGCATGACGCTGATCGGCTGCGCGGCGGTATCCGCAACGAAGCCCTGGTGCAGCGATTGCCGCCATCGCGCGTCGAAGTCGCCGCCGAAGGCGTTCGCCCATGTCTGCCGCACCGGGCCTTCGGCCGCGGGATCGACGGTACCGAGCAGCATCGCCAGGAGCTGGTGCGCCGTGCGGCTGCTGTAGAGCGGAGCGACGAGCGGCTGAATGATGCAGGCTGAGCCGTCCACCGCCCGTCCATCGCTCCAGCTCTCGAGCGCGTGCGCGAGCGGCAGGTGCCAGCGGCACGCTCGCGCGGTTTCATCGCGATAGAGCCCGAGATGGATGCGCTCGCGCACCTGTGGCAGCAGCTCGGCGAAAGCAAAATCGCGGGGCGCTGCATAGACCGGATTGCAATCGATCACGACGAGCGTATCCACCGCGCCGGCGGCGATGTCGTGCGCCAAATCGGCGAGCGAACTTCCCTCGGCGGGCCGCAGTCCGATCGGGTCGCTGTACCAAACGGTCGCGCCGCCGTTGCCGAGCCGGTCATTGACGAGCGGCGCCGGGGTCTGAACAGGCGCCGGCAAGTTCGCGCCGATGGCAAGAAGCGAGTGCCCGCCGTGCGCGCGCAGATCCGCCGCCGCAGCGCTCACCCAGCGACGCTCCGACTCGTTCGGAACGTCGGCCGGCGCGGCGCTCACACCGAGTTCGGCGGCGAGCGCCTGCGCCAGCACGGCAAGGCGGGATGCATCGCAGCTCAATCGCCGCGATGCCACCGCACCGGTCAGGCTCGGCACGCTTTCCGCCACGTGCATCGTCATGCGGCCCTGCCGCGGGTTCAATTCGCCGTGGCGTTGCGCCCACGCGCGCCCATGCGCGACTTGATGCGGGCCCACTCCGAGCACGTCGTCGTCGATAGCGACAAGGACCTCGCAATTCTCGAGCCGGTAATGAGCATCGACGTCGCGGCCAAACGCCAGCCGCATGGCGGCATCGCGCTGCGCTCGTCCCACCGGCTCGAAGACATGCACGCGCGCGCCGGGCAGCTCCGTGCGCAGGCGATCGAGCTGGCGCATGAGCGTCGGCGAGGTGACGTCGCCGGTCAGGATGCGCAAGCCCTCGCCGCGGCGCGCGGTCCAGTCCGCGCGCATTGCCACGAGCTCGCGCTGAAACGCCGCCCAGGTCGCGGGCTCGCCGTCGCGCGCTTGGAGCGGTCGGGATCATAGAGCTGCAGCACCGTGGCCTGCGTGATCGCATCGCTCGCGCCGCCGTTCGCTGGGTGGTCGGGGTTGCCGTCGAGCTTGGTCGGCCGGCCCGCATGCGTGGTGGCGATGACGGGCTGCACATAGCCTTCGAACGGCACGGCGGTGGCGTAGAAGCGTGGGACCCCCGGCACCATCACTTCCGGTTGATCGACATAGGGCAGCGCAAGATCGGCGCGGTCTTCTCCGCATGCGCCGAGCCCGGCGAGCAGCAACGAGGCCCCCATCAGCTTGAGAAACTGCCGGCGGCCCTCGGCCAGCAAGATCGGAGCGGCGCTGGGAAACTCCGCCTCGATCCATTCGCGAAAATCGCCCGCGTCGACGATTTCCTCGAGGCTCGTCCAGAACCGCTTGCCGCTGCAGCCGGCGAGACGGCGCCGCGCCTGCGCCAGCACGGCAAGGCGGGATGCATCGCAGC
>VAZM01000313.1:7800-8291 GCA_005883135.1 Alphaproteobacteria bacterium | reverse complement strand
CAGTCGAGGCAGAAGTCCATGGTGAACGGCACGGCCTCGACCATCAGCGGCATGCGATCGACGCGGCCGTGGCAGGTTTCGCAACCGACGCCTTTGGCGATGTGAATGTCGTGGCGGAAGTAGACGTATTGCGGCAGCCGCGCGACCCGATGCCAGCGCAAGGAGGTGTTCTCGGCCAGGCTGCGACGGACCGGCGCGAGCATCGCTGCGTTGGTCCAGATCTGCGAGTGACAGGTCATGCAGGTATGCGTCGGCGGCAGACCGGCGCGCGGCCCCTCGGCGACGCTCGAATGGCAGTAGCGGCAGTCGATGCCCAATGCGCCGACATGGTGTTTATGACTGAACGGGACCGGCTGCGGCGGCGGATGAATGCGCGCGCCGGTGTAATAGTCCGAGCGCGCGAATGCGATGACGGCGGCGGTCCCGCCGCAGACGATCGCCACCGCGGCGACGACAAACAGCCGGAGCCAAGTATCGGCGGCCGGTGAAAA
>VAZM01000313.1:0-7735 GCA_005883135.1 Alphaproteobacteria bacterium | reverse complement strand
CGATTATCGCACCGCCGCTGTTTTCAAAGACTTTTCATGAGCGAGGTGTCGCGGCAGAGGCCGGATTACGAACGCTCCGACGTCGGAACACGCGCGCTTGCGCTACTGGCGGCGGGAGGGGCTCTTTTCCTGCTGGTGACGCCACTCGCGCTCGCTGCGATTTATCCGCAAGCCCTAAATCAGCCCCGCGTCGGCGTTCTTCGACAGCCTCCTCCTCCGCGCCTGCAGATCGATCCGGCAGCGGATCTCGCTGCCTTGCGGCAAGCCGAAACGGCGCGTCTCTCCGGCTACGGCTGGGTTGAGCGCACGCAGGGGACCGTTCACATCCCGATCGGGCGCGCGCTCGCGCTGACCCTCGAGCGCGACCTGCCGGACTGGCAAAAACAATGAGCGGGCGTGCGGTGGTCGGCCGAGTCTTCATGAGGCATGCGCCGCGTGGTCCGCGTTGCCGATCGCGGGTGCTGTGCTGATGTGGCGGGAATGGATTCCATTCTGGCGACCGGGGGCGTCGCCCCACGCCGCGGACGTCGATCTCCTCTTCACCGGATTGCTTCTCACCAGCCTATTCGTCACGGCGCTGTTATTTTCTCTCCTGCTTGCATTCGCGATCCGCTATCGCGCCAACAGCGACGCCGACCGCGGACATCGCATCCGAAAGAGCTGGCGCTGGGAAATCGGCTGGACAACCGCCACGCTGGTCGCCTTTCTCGTGCTCTTCGCCTGGGGCGCGAGCCTGTTTCTCGATCTTTACGCGCCGCCGAGCGACGCGCTGCCGATTTACATCGTTGCCAAGCAGTGGATGTGGAAAGCGCAACACCCCGGCGGCCAGCGCGAGATCAACGAGCTGCACCTTCCTGTGCACCGGCCGGTGCGTCTCATCATGGCATCGCAGGACGTCATTCACAGCTTCTTCATCCCGGCGTTGCGTCTCAAGCGCGACGTCGTGCCGGGGCGCTACCAGGATATGTGGTTCGAGCCGGACAAGCCGGGCATCTTTCAGCTGCTCTGCGCCGAATTCTGCGGCACCGACCATTCGCGCATGAGTGGCCGCATCGTCGTGCTCGATGCGAGCGATTACGAGCAATGGCTCTCGCGCCAGGACGTCAATGGGACACTCGCCGCCGAAGGCGCGCGGGTATTTCGAGCACTTGGTTGCGGCGGCTGCCATAGCGCGAGCAGCGTGGTGCGCGCGCCGCCGCTCGAGGGACTCTACGGCAAGCCGGTGCCGCTGCAGGACGGCACCGTTGCGACTGCCGACGAACGGTATATCCGCGATTCGATCCTGCTGCCGCGTGCGCAGATCTCCGCCGGCTACGAGCCGGTGATGCCGTCGTTCGCCGGCAAGATCGGCGAGGACGATCTCATCCGCTTGGTGGCCTACATCAAGTCCCTGGCGGAGGAGGAGAGGGGATCGGCGCGATGAGCGAGCAAGAGAAAAATTATCTCACCGCCGATTACCGGCTGCGTTCGTGGTTCTTCACCACCGACCATAAGCGCGTCGCCATCCTTTACTTCGCCGGCATCACGCTGTTCTTCTTCGTCGGTGGCGCCGCGGCCACCTTGATACGCCTCGAGCTCGCGACTCCGCAGGGCGATCTCGTCACCAGCGACGTGTACAACCGCTTGTTCACGATGCACGGCATCGTGATGGTATGGTTCTTTCTCATCCCTTCGATTCCCACGACGCTCGGCAATTTTCTCGTTCCGCTGATGATTGGCGCGCGCGATCTTGCCTTTCCCCGCCTTAATCTCACGAGCTGGTATCTTTTCATGGGCGGCGGCGCGTTGACGCTCTACGCGATCTTCGCCGGCGGCGTCGATACCGGCTGGACGTTCTACACCCCGTTCTCGACGTTCTATTCGAACGGGCATGTCGTGCTCGCCGCGACCGGCGTGTTCGTCGCCGGTTTCGGCTCGATCCTCACTGGCCTGAACTTCATCGTCACGATTCACCGTCTGCGCGCGCCGGGGCTCACCTGGTATCGCCTGCCGATCTTCCTGTGGTCGCTATATGCGACCTCGGTGATCTTGGTCTTGGCGACGCCCGTGCTTGCCATGACTCTGCTGTTGATCGCGCTCGAACGCATCTTCGGCGTCGGCGTGTTTGATCCGCGACTTGGCGGCGATCCGCTGCTGTTCCAGCACCTGTTCTGGTTCTACTCGCACCCGGCGGTCTACATCATGATCCTGCCGGGAATGGGCGTGGTGAGCGAATTGGTGACCTGCTTTTCCCGCAAAGCGCTGTTCGGCTACAAGTTCGTGGCCTGGTGCAGCATCGCGATTGCCGCCATCGGCTTCCTCGTCTGGGGCCACCATATGTTCGTCAGCGGACAGTCGGCGTTTTCTGCCCTCGTGTTCTCGTTCATGAGCTTCGTGGTCGCCGTGCCCTCTGCGATCAAGGTGTTCAACTGGACCGCCACGCTGCACAAGGGCTGGATCAGATTCGACGCGCCGATGCTTTACGCGCTCGCTTTCATCGGCCTGTTCACGATCGGCGGACTGACCGGGTTGTTCCTCGCCTGTCTCGCTTATGACGTCTACGTGACCGACACCTATTTCGTCGTCGCGCATTTTCATTACATCATGGTCGGCGGCATGGTGACCGCGTATTTCGGCGGTTTGCATTTTTGGTGGCCGAAGATCACCGGGCGGCTCTATCCCGAATATTGGGCGCGCGCGGCCGCTATCCTGATCTTCTTCGGCTTCAACATGACCTTCTTCCCGCAATTCATGCTCGGCGTGCTCGGCATGCCGCGGCGCTACCACACGTATTGGCCGGAGCTGCAAGTCTGGAACGTGCTGTCGTCGGCGGGTGCTTCGATCTTGGCGCTCGCCTACGCGCTGCCGCTGTTCTATCTCGGCTGGTCGCTGTTCTGGGGCCGCCGTGCGGGGCCAAATCCATGGAATGCAACCGGGCTCGAATGGCAGACGCCGTCGCCTCCGCCAAAGCACAACTTCAAAACGACGCCGGTGGTCACGCGCCCGCCCTATTGCTACACGCCGGAGGCGCAGCCGCAAAATGCCTGACGCGCAACCGGCATTCCAGTTCGCGGACCTGCGCCAGCAGCACGAGGTGGCGCAGCTTGGCATGTGGACCTTTCTGGCGACCGAAGTTTTGTTCTTCGGCGGCTTGATCCTCGCTTACGCGGTCTATCGCTTCGGCTATCCCGCGGATTTCGCGGCCGCAGCGCGCCACACCAACATCACGATCGGCACCGCGAACACAGCGATATTGCTCACGAGTAGCTTCCTTGTCGCCTGGGCGGTCGCCGCGGCGCGGCTTGGAGCGGCGCGTGCCGCCGCCATCCTGCTGTCGTTCGCCGCGCTCGCGGGGCTGATATTCCTGGTCCTCAAGGGTTTCGAATATCGCGAAGAATATCGCGAGCATCTCATCCCCGCTGTCAATTTTTCCTTCCCGGCGGAACACGCCAAGGGCGCCGAGCTGTTCTTCTTGTTCTACTTCACCGCGACAAGCCTGCATGGCCTGCACGTGCTGATCGGGATCGTCGTGCTCGCGGCGATCGCGCGGGCGGCGAGCCGCCGCGCCTATTCGGCGCGTTATCATGCCCCGATCACGGTGGCGGGCCTGTACTGGCATTTCGTCGCGCTGATCTACCTGCCCGGGCGGAGCGAATCATGAGACGCTGGTATCCGCCATCAATCCTGCTGTGGGCTCTCCTCGGGCTGCTCGCGTTGCTGGCCTTGACGGTCGCGCTCGCTTATCAGCGGCTGGGAGCGTTCAATACCCCGGTCGCGCTCGCTATCGCCACGACCAAGGCTTTGCTCGTGGCCGCGATCTTCATGGAGCTTCGCGAGCGCCGCTCCCTCATCATCGCGTTTGCCGGCGCGGGTTTTTTCTGGCTGGCCATCCTCATGTGGCTCGCCGCGACCGACTTTACGACTCGGCCGGAGTTTCCGCCGCGGCAACCGGGCGCGACGATCTCGGGCGCAGCCGGCGCCCCCGCCGGCTGATCGGCATGCACGGTCACGCTCGCGCGCGAACGTGCTCCATCGCCGCCTCTTCTTTGAGATTCTCGGTATCGCGGAAAATTGAGGCCACGGCCAGCACCTTGCCGTCGCGGCGATAGCGTACGAGGCAGTCGCGCGCCTCGATGCTGCCCTCGATGTCGAGCCCGTCCCACGACGCGGCATGCCCGATGTAGTTGATGGGAACGTCGTAGTGCTGGCTCCAGAAGAACGGCACATCGGAAAAGCGCTGCCGTTGTCCGAGCATGTTGCGCGCCGCGGTCTGGCCCTGTCGCTCGGCCACGACCCAGTGCTCGATCCGCAGCTGCTCGCCGCTATGGGCGTCCGGCCAGCGCGCGATGTCGCCGGCGGCGAATATGCCCGGCACGCTGGTCTCGAGATATTCATTCACCGCCACTCCCCGGTCGGTCTTCAACCCGGCGCGCTCGGCCAATTGCGTTCGCGGCCGCACGCCGATGCCGACGACCACAAGGTCGGCCGGCAAGGTGGCGCCGCTCTTGAGCTTGACGCTTGCGGCATCGATCGCCGTTGCGGTCTCCTCGAGATGGAATATGACGCCGTGCTGCTCGTGAATGGCGCGGATGACATCGCCGAATTCGCGCCCCAGCACGCGCTCCAACGGCCGGCGCTCCGGCGCCACCACGTGCACCTCGATGTCACGCGCTCGCAGCGCGGCAGCGACCTCCAGTCCGATGAAGCTTGCGCCGAGCACGAGCGCGCGCCGCGCCGTTTGCGCCCTGGCGATGATCGCCCGCGAATCCGCGAGCGAGCGCAGCACGAAAACGTGCGGTTGATCGGCGCCGGGGATGTCGAGGCGAACGGGTTCGGCGCCGGTTGCGAGCAGGAGCTTGTCGAACGCCATGGTTCGCCCATCTGCAAGCGTTACTTGCCGGGCGCTTGCATCGATGGCGGTGACTTCGGTGCGAAGCTCGAGTTCGATGGACTGATCCTGGTAGAACTCGCGCGGCCTCAGCGGCATCCACTCTTCCGGCGCGTTTCCGGCGAGATAGTCCTTCGAGCAGTTGGGCCGGTCGTACGGCGCCGCATCGTCGGCGGAGAGGAGCGTCACCGCGCCGGCAAATCCTTGCCGCCGCAGCATTTCGGCGGCGGCAAATCCGGCAGCCCCGCCGCCCACGATCACCATCCGCTCGGGCTTCGCGCTCGGACCTTTGGGTGCCGCGCGCCTGCCGGCGGACTCGATCTTCTCCCGCACGAACAGCATGCCGTTGCGCTTTTCCACGCGCCAGCAGGGCATCGGGTTGAACGCGGGCGCGGCGAGCGCCTCGCCCGTGCGCAGGCTGAAGCAAGCGTGGTGCCACGGGCAGCGCACGGTGTCGCCGACGATCAACCCCTCGGCGAGCGGACCGCCGTAGTGCGAGCAGGTCGCGCCGATCGCGAAAAATTCGTCGCCGCGGCGCGCGAGTAGCACGGCCTCATCGCCGACATGGCCGCCCACCATGCCGCCATCGCCAAGGTGGTCGAGCGCGACGCCGCGCGTGAGGTCTGGTCCCTTCGGCTTCGATTGCTCAGCGGCCATGACGTGCTCCCACAGGCTTGGGCGTTCGGCTAGTGTCCCGGTTCCGAAGTTCGCATCATTGTGCTGTAGCCTCGTTTGCGAACTTCGGAATCGAAGGACACTAGCAACTTATTGATCTAGTGTGGCTTTGGTTCAGAAGTCCGCATTTCGGACCCGCTGCAAGAATGATGCGGACTTCTGAACCAAAGCCACACTAGCGACCGTTTGCGTACGCGGCTTTCGCCATCCCGCAACGTGCGAACGCATCCGCTCTCAGGTCGAGCTTGCTTCCCGCCGTGATGGGCATGCGGCAGAGGACCGAACACCAACCGGATGGACTTATTCCGGTTCCGACGTGGCGGGCGGTGGGAGGACCGAGGACCTTGCTCCTTGTGTCGAGTTTCCGACTCATCGCTCGCGGCCGGCCCTGCAGCTGGCGGCGGTCGCGAGGAACCTGCGTGTGCACGCGGACGTTGCCCTCGCGAGTAAATAAGGAGATATCGCCATGGCTAACCCGCGCAGCACAGCGAGCATTGCGGGTCATCCCATTCACCCCATGCTCATTACGTTCCCGGTCGCGTTTTTCATTGCGACCTTCGTTTGCGACCTCGTCTACTGGCAAACCGCCAACGCAATCTGGGCCACGGTGGCGATCTGGCTGCTCGGCGCCGGCATCGTGATGGCGGTGCTCGCCGCGATCGCCGGTCTGATCGACGTTGTCGGCGATGCGCAAATCCGCGGGCTCAACGATGCGTGGTGGCACGCCGGCGGCAACGTCGTCGTCGTGTTGATCCAGCTCTACAACTGGTATGCCCGGTACACGGAAGGAACGGCGGCGGTCGTGCCCAAAGGCCTGATCCTGTCGCTCATCGTGGTCTGCATGCTGGGATTTACCGGGTGGAAGGGCTGGGACATGGTCTACCGCGGTCGCGTCGGCGTGGCCGATGCCAACGACGCTCAGCGCCACCGCGCGAGCGAATCGCCGCGGCGCGCGGCATAACGCAACGCGGGCAGCATCGGGCGGCTCATTTGGCGCTCGCGGAGCTCCGCTTGCTCCGTCGTCTGTGATTCCGCTTGCAGCAAAATGCGAAAGGGCGCGGCTTCCGCCGCGCCCTTCGTAGTTGACGCCTTCTCTGAAGGGAGAACTTAGAAGTCCATGCCGCCCATTCCGCCGCCGCCCGGCATGGGCGGGGGAGGCGTGTGCTTCTTCGGCGCCTCGGCCACCATCGCCTCGGTCGTCACCAATAGGCCGGCGACGGATGCTGCGTCCTGCAGCGCCGCGCGGACGACCTTGGCGGGATCGACGATGCCGCTGTCGACCAGGTCCACATAGTCCTCGCTCTGGGCGTCGAAGCCGAAGGTCTCGGACTTGTTCTCCATGATCTTGCCGACGACGATCGAGCCCTCGACGCCGGCGTTCTCCGCGATCTGCCGCGTCGGCGATTCCAGCGCCTTGAGCACGATGTTGATTCCGGCCTGCACGTCGGGATTGCCGTCGGTGATGCGACCGACCGCTTTCTTGGCGCGCAACAGCGCGACGCCGCCGCCCGGCACGATGCCTTCCTCGACCGCGGCGCGGGTGGCGTTGAGCGCGTCCTCGACCCGGTCCTTCTTCTCCTTCACTTCGATCTCGGTGGCGCCGCCGACGCGGATCACCGCGACGCCGCCGGCGAGCTTCGCCAGCCGCTCCTGCAGCTTCTCACGGTCGTAGTCGGACGTGGTCTCCTCGATCTGCGCCTTGATCTGACCGACGCGGGCCTCGATGTCCTTCTTCTTGCCGGCGCCGTCGACGATCGTGGTCTTCTCCTTCTCGATAATGACCTTCTTGGCGCGGCCGAGCATCGCGGTAGTGACGTTCTCGAGCTTGATGCCGAGGTCCTCCGAAATCAGCTGACCGCCGGTGAGGATCGCGATGTCCTCGAGCATCGCCTTGCGGCGGTCGCCGAAGCCGGGCGCCTTGACGGCGGCGACCTTGAGTCCGCCGCGCAGCTTGTTGACGACGAGCGTTGCGAGCGCTTCGCCCTCGACGTCCTCGGCGACGATCAACAGCGGCTTGCCTGCCTGAACGATCGCCTCGAGCACGGGCAGCATGGCCTGCAGGCCGGAGAGTTTCTTCTCATGCAGGAGAACGAAGGCGTCCTCCAGCTCGGCCACCATCTTCTCGGCATTGGTGATGAAGTAGGGCGACAGATAGCCGCGGTCGAACTGCATGCCTTCGACGATCTCGACCTC
>VAZM01000312.1:7971-8388 GCA_005883135.1 Alphaproteobacteria bacterium | reverse complement strand
CGACAGTGGCGGAGGCGGGCTATCCCGAGGCCCAGTACCTGTTCTGGGGCGGCGTTGGGTTTCCCGCGAAGACGCCGCGCGCCATCGTCGATCGGCTGCACGCCGAAACCGAGAAGGCGCTCGCCGCGCCGGCGGTGCAGGAGCGACTGACGGCCTTGGGTGTCGAGCCGACGCCGATGACCGTCGAAGAGTTCGGCACGTTCTATCGCGACGACGTCGCGGCGATCCTCAAGCTCGCGAAAGACGCCAACATCGCGCCGACGAATTGACGCGGCCGCGCTTGCGGCCGGACTCCTGCGTATCGCTAACTCCTTACCCGGGGTGAGGCACCGGCTCGCGCGTTCAGCAATGGGCGACGATGATGTTGGAGGTCATCGCGCCGACGACCCTCCCGTCCGTCAACAATTGCGCCATCTC
>VAZM01000312.1:0-7899 GCA_005883135.1 Alphaproteobacteria bacterium | reverse complement strand
GGGCAACGCGGGGGTCGAGAGACGAACGTCGCGGAAGCCGGCGTCCTCGGCCGCGGATTTGAGCGCCGCGCCGCTTGGCCAGCTAAAGGGGGCGACGATCAGTTCTCCGAGCGCGGCGGGCGCGCCGTCGTGCAACGCCGCGTGGAAACTAGCAAAGATTTGGTTGCGCTCGAGCTCCGCCCACACCGCGATGGCGGCTCGCCCGCCGGGCTTCAATACGCGGCGCATTTCACGCAAGGCGGCGGCGCGGTCGGGAAAGAACTGCAGCCCCTGCTGACACAGAACCGCGTCGAATGCTCCGGCCGCAGCCGGAAGGGGAGCGGCGGGAGAATTGAGGTACTCGATCGGCGCCGCGCCCGGCGGCGGAGCCTTGGCTTTGGCGATATCCAGCATCGGCTGGGCGATGTCGATGGCGACGACGCGCCCCTCGGCGCCGACGCGCACCGCCGCGAGCCGCGCCACGGTCCCGGGTCCGGTGGCGACGTCGAGGACGGATTCGCCGCGGCGAAGATCGGCGGCCTCGAGCAACAGCTTTGCCCACGGCTCGAACAGCCTGGGGACGAAGAACTCGTCATAGGCCTTCGGGACGGAAGGGTTGTTGAACTGGAACCGGGTTGCGTCTGTCATCGTGGTGCAAGGCTAGCATGGATGCCGTGCAGCGGCATGCGTGCATTCGCCTAGCGGCGCGAGACTCAAACAAGGGGCGACGCAAATGCCGCTCAGCGTCGAAGAGTCGAAGACACGCGTCCGGGCTGCATGCCCCTTACGCCAGGCGCGCCACACCTTCCGGTTTCTCCGCCAGCGCCAGCGTATCGCCTTCCGGCAGCGGCTGCCCCCGCGTCTCTGGCAGGAACGGCACGGCGAGAAGCCCGAGGATATAGAACATGCCGATGATGGTCGCCGCCTTGCCGTAACCTCCGAGGCTCACGATCAGCGTCCCGGCGATCAGCGGCGCAATCGCCGAAATGAGCCGCGGGGCGTTGAAGATGAAGCCCGCGGCGGTCGCGCGCATGCGCGTGGGAAAGAGCTCGGGCAGCCAGATTGGCGTCCAAGAGAAGCAGCCCTGGATGAAAAATCCGTAGAGCGCGAAGGCGGCAAGCAGCAGATTGATGTCCTTGACCCACAGATAGACGACGGGCGTGAGGACGAGGCACATCAGGTAATAGAGCATCGTCGTCGGCTTGCGGCCGAAGGCATCGGCGAGGAAGCCGAAGCTCACGAACCCGGCCAAGGCGCCGAGGTTCTGGATCAACCCGACCAGCGCCGCATAGCGCTGCGCCGGTAGCGCCGCCGCGGCGGCGACCGATCCCACATAGGCCGGTACGAAGGTCGACACGCCCCAATAGCCGATCGTCACCGACAACGACATGATGAAGGTAAGAACGAGGCGTAAGCGCACCGCGGGCTCGGCAAACATATCGATGAGCGTGAAGCGCACCAGCGCCGCGTTCTCGCCTTCGAGGGTCGCGCCTTGGCGGCGCAGATGATAGGCCGCGCGCCGGCGTCTGTTGGATTCCTCCCAGCGCGGGGATTCCGGAATGTTGCGCCGGATCCAGAACACGACGAGCGCCGGCAGCACACCGATCAAGTACATATAGCGCCAGGCGCCTGGGCCGGAGCTGCCGATGGCGAGCCATACGCCCGAGGCGAGAAAGCTGCCGATCGGATATCCCGACTGCAGGAACGCGCCGCCCTTGCCGCGCGCCTTCGCCGGCCAGAGCTCGGCGGTGATCGAGGCGCCCGTCGCCCATTCCGACCCGATCGCGAGCCCGACAAGAAACCTCAGCACGGCAAACGAGACCCAATCCCAGGCGAACGCGCTCAAACCCGTGAGCAGCGAATAGGCCAGAATGGTCAGCGTCATCGAGCGCTTGCGGCCGAGATAATCGGCGAGCACGCCGCCAAGGAGCCCGCCGAGCCCCCAGCCGAAGACCGTGATGGCGATGACCGCGCCGGCATAGGCGGGGATGAACTGGTATTGCGAGGGGTCAAGCAGCTGATGCAGCGCCACGCCGACGGTGAGGATGAGCGCGAACACCTCGAAGCCGTCGAAGGTCCAGCCGAGATTCGACGCGACCAGCGCCTTCCATTGCGTGCGGTCGAGCGCGCGATACCACGGCACAGCGCCGTGCGCGGCGAGTTCGCTCATGGTTTCCTCCCTGGCGTCGGTGCGGCTGCTCGTGCCGGCAGCTCGTGGACGAAAAGCTTACGCCGAGGTCGCGGGGGCTTGGAAGGCGGATCTTCGCCGCCGCATGGCGCCGCATCTTTCTCCTGCCATTAACCAGCCGTGAACCATGCTTTGGCACAAGAGCCCTGTGGCAAGGGGACAAGGACATGGCAGAGCAGAACGAAGCCAAGACAAAGACCATCGGCTACCTACCCATAGACAAGGTCCAAACCCTCAAGGGCTGGGATGAGTACGTGGACAAGTCCACCAAGCTTTCGGTTCTGAGAGCCGAAGCGCAACAGGCCAAGAACTGCGTCAGGGACGCCTTGAAGGAACGGCTCAACGAACAGGGCGACATCGATTTCGTCGGCGAGGGCGACCGGGTGCGGGTTTTCAGGGTCTTTCGCAGGCCGCAGAGCCGGCGGACGCGCACGCTGGACCTGTCCGCGGCCTTTCGCGAGCAGCCGTCGTTGGACGGAACGGCAGAAGCGAAGGGGGATGATGCGGGCGTGAGTGAACAGGTCGACGCGGCCACCCCCGAGGCCAGCCCCGTGGGGGAAACCGCGCCCGCTACCCTCGATCCCGTGACCGAGCGCCTGATGGCCATCATGCAAGAGAAGAGGCAAAGGCCGCAGGCGTAGCCCTCGTCCTCATCCTGGGGAGCGCGGGTGCAAGGACGCCGCGGCCTAATCCGAAGTTTCGTGCGCGCGTCTCGAAGGATGAGGACGATCCATTGTTGCGCCCTCATGCTTCGAGACGCATCGCAGCGCCCATAAGCCGTGGAACATCGGTGCTCGCGCTGCGATGCTCCTCAGCATGAGGGCCGCCAAGACCGCGCGGTCGCGGACGATCACGCCGCCGCGGATGATCGCGAGGCCGCCGCGCGCGTGCCTGCGCCCGCCTGATCGAGACGCTCGACCTCGCCCCAGATTTCCTTGAAGATCTCGTTGCGGACGATCTTCTCGATGCCTTGCGCGGCGGCGTAATCGGGGTGGAAGCGCTTCGCCAGAAAGCGCTTGAGCGAAGCGTATCTGACGTCGCTCACGTTCTGAGCGCGGACCTCGCTGACGGGCTTGGCGGTCGCTTCGAGCAGCTGCGCCTCAGCCATCAAGGCGCGCACCTTCCAGCTCTCGCGCTGCTGCTCGAGGGTGGCCGAGCGCGCGCGCAGTCCTTCGCGCTCGTTCAGCATCCCTTTGTGCTGGATGAAATCCCATTGATGCAGGTCGTCGAGCGCATGCAAGAAGAGCCGCATGGTCCCCGCTTTCTTGGTGAGAACCACCCGGCCTTCCTCTTCGGCGACGGTGTAATCGTGCATCAGCTCCGCGAGAGCGCGGCTGGCAATCGGGTCGCACCGGACATCGCGTAAACTGAGCGCCATGCGCGCCTCCTGTTCACGGGCACAATTTCCGGCGTGGACCTCTTGATTGGCTCGCCGGAGTCGGCCGCCACGATGAACTTGAAAAATGTGACGGCTTGGCGGCCGAATGGAACTCGCATGCGGCGCTTGCGCGCGCGCTCAGGAACTCCGCGTGTGCCTAAACCTCGGATGCGTGAAACCCGGCAGGCGCCGACAATTTGTGCGAACTCGCGGAACTAGCATCGGCAGACTCCGTTGTCAGTGAGAGGTCGGCGCAAGCCGCGCGACGAATGCGCGCTCTGTTCCACAAGACCGGCGGCCGCCTCAACCCAAATACACACGAACTGACTGTGCTTCACTGACGGAGGTGATGCTATGGCAAGAAGCACTATGGATTTCGCTCAACAGAACACTGAACAGGCAACCGACTGGATGCGCGCGATCGTGGAGCAGAATTTGAATCAGAGCAAAGCTGCTTTCGACGGTTTGCTAACCGTCGCCCGTAACGCGGTTCGCGACGTCGATCAACAAACGGCGGCGATTTGCGAGCACTCGCTGACGTTTGCGGAAGAAACGCTCTCCAATACCTTCGACTGCGCGCATAAGCTCATGCGGATGAAGGAGCCGCAGGAACTCGCGCGCATCCAGAGCGAATTCGTTAGCCGGCAAGCCCAGCTGCTGGGAGATCAAACAAAAGAACTCGGACAACGAATCATGCAAGGCGCCCACGATGCCGCAAGGGCGGCGCGCGAGGCAGCGGCGGAGCCGGCGCGGAAACGATCGGAAGCCGCCTGACCAGGGGGGATCAAAGCGTCCGGTCCGCCGGGCGATGATCGCCCGAGAAACGGGGGGCTCAAATGGCTGGCGACACGAGAACCCCGCCCGGGATGGGGCGGGGCGAGGAGCCTTGTGGGCCCAATTTTTCAACCGTCGTTTGCGAGGACTGCGTCGATGCCTCCCGCCTTCCGGCGCGGAAAGCGAGAAGAGCGAGGTGACGCAACAACATGGAGCAAGGCTACTGTATTTTTCCCGCCTGAAAGCGCATCATGCCTCTTCGCGCAGGCGCGCGCGTCTCCAGCGAGGGAGAGAGGACGATGACACGATTGATGCTGGCGGTATTGCTCACGACGTTTTCCATCGCTTCGGCGGCGGCACAAGCTCCTGGCACGTGCGAGAGCAAGGCGGTCGGAAAAGACGGCAAGGAGCTCGCCGGCGCGGCGAGAACGAGCTTTCTGACCAAATGCAAGCGCGATGCGTGCGCACCCAAGGCGATCGGCTCGGACGGCAAGCCGCTCAAGGGCGCGGCGAAGAAGAGCTTCATGGACAAATGCGAGAGGGAGCAAGCCTGATCGGCTTCTCGCCTCCCCTCAGCCTGCAAGAACGGCCTGACGGGACAGCCCGTCACGGCTGAATTTCATCGGTCGTTATGACCGGCCCGACTGTCGGCGGCGCTCCTGTAGCGCCAGCAGGCGTGACGGCCTGATCGGCGCGGCGGCCGCCCTCTCGCGCGACCTTCCTCTGAACAAGCCCCACAAGGCCGAGCCCAAGATTGCCACCGCGAGAGCGAGCAGGATGAGCTGCTCGGCCCGGGTGCCCGCCAAACGAATGGCCATGGCGAGCAGCACGCCGGGAAAGACATGCATCGGCGCCCATACCAGGGCGGAAGCGACATTGGCCGCGTAGAACTGCGGCGGCGACATTCGCAGCATGCCGGCGAGCATCGGCACGAAGGCGCGCACGACCGCGGTAAAGCGGGCGATGAACACGCTGGCGATGCCGTAGCTCTCGATGTAGGCCTTGCTGCGCGCGATCAGCTGCGGATAGCGATTGAGCGGCCACCCCCGCAAGACCTTCGCGCGGTATCGCCTCCCGAGCCAGAACGAAAAGCCGTCGCCCGCGATCGCGCCGAGCGTCGCCGCGATCAGCAGGAGCCAGGGATCGAGCTGCGCCGTCGTCGCCAGCGCGCTGATGCCGAGGATGGCCGTGGAGCCCGGCACCACGGTGCCGACCACGGGGACGGCTTCCGACAACGCCAGCAGGAAGATCGCGATCAACGCAAAATGCGGATGCGATCCGACGAAATCGATCAGCCCCTGAACCTGGGACGTGACCGGCCATAAATGTGCGAGTGCCTCGTCCACCCTTTGAAAACGCGGACGCACAGTTCTGAGTTTCGCCGTGCACCGGCAACGAAAGCGCGCGGAACTCGCGGAACATCATTCTCGTTTACGCGTTTAAGCGCGGGGAGCAGCAATGGAGGCCCGAGGATGCGACCAGCTCATGTTCTTGCCATCGCGCTCGCGATGGCGGCGTCTGCCGCGCTTTCGCTGCCGGCGAGCGCCGATCGAATCTGCAGAGAAGATTGCATCGGACCGCTGTGCAACAAGAACTGCGTGCACCGCGACCGCGACGTCACCGTCGGCAGAGGGGTGCGTGATCGCGACGTGATCATCGAGGAGCGCCGGCGCGTGCGCGAGCCGGGCGTCGAGATCAGAAGGTCTCGTCCGGGCGTCGACGTCGAGATCGAACGGTGACGCATCGAACGCCGATGTACCGAGGGTAACGTGAAGCCCCGCCGAGATGGCGGGGCTTTGCTTTGAAGTCAGATCATTGGTTCGGCTGGAGCCCCGCCGCCTTGGCGAGCACGCCGGTGGTGCCGATTTCCGCCCGCACGCGCGCGTCGAACTCCGCGGGCGTCGCCGGCATCGGCTCCATGCCGAGCGTCGCCAGGCGCTCCTTGACGTTGGGTAACTGCATGGTCTTCACCGCTTCGCGGTGGAATGTCTCGATGATGTCCCTGGGCGTCTTCGCCGGCATGAAGATGCCGATCCAAAACGGGTAATCCGAATTGGGAAACAGCTCGAGCACGCTCGGCACCTCGGGCAAGAGCGCCGCGCGTTTGGGACTGCTGACCGCGAGCGCGACGAGATTGCCGGCGCGAACCTGCGGAAGCACAGTCCCAAGCGGCGTGAAAAGAAAGTCCGCCCGGCCGGACAGGACCTCGGTGATGGCCTCGGCGCCGCCGCGAAATGGAATGTGCATGGCCTCGAAGCCCGCCGCCATGCGAAACCGCTCGGCGCTCAAATGCGTGGCGCTGCCCACGCCGGCCGAGGAGAAATTGAAGGTGCCGGGCTTCGCCTTGGCCGCGGCGACCAGATCTTGCGCCGTCTTGAAGCCCTTCGCCGGCGCGACCACCAGCACATTCGGACTCGTTCCAAGCGAGACCACCGCGGCGAAATCGGCGGCGGTGTCATACGGGGCGCGCGGATAGACCGTCGGCACCAAGGTATGAGCGGAAGAAGTCGCAAGCAGCGTATAGCCGTCAGGCTCCGCCTTGGCGACGATCGCGGCGCCGATGGTCGTGCCCGCGCCGCCGCGGTTCTCGACGACGATGGGTTGCCCCAACTGCGCCGACAAAGGCTCCAACACCGCGCGCGGCACGACGTCGGTGGCGCTGCCGGCGGCAAACGGAACGATCGCGTGGAGCGGCTTGCTCGGCCAGGTTTGGGCGAGCGCATGACCGCACCCACCGAGGACGACGATCAACAGCCCGAGCAACCAGCAGGGCATGCGGCAGCGCTCCGTCATGGTTCAGTGCTCCTCCCGATCATCTGCATCATTTGCATTGAAGCAAAGCAAGCATCGCACGCAACCGCAGCAGCCGGCCACACGTGGGCGAGTGCAGAAATGTCACAGTTGCGGAATCTCGAGTCCAAGATGTTGCGGAGATGATGAGCTGCGGTTAGCATCTTCGCGGATCACGGTTTCGCCAGACCCGTGATCGGCGCTGCACAAGAAAGCCCCTGGGGACCTGCCACGGCCCTGGGGGTTTTCCTTTGACGAACGCCCGCGTCGCGCTCGCGACGAGCAACGAAAGCGATCGTAACGCGCAACGTCCCTCGCACCTGACATTTGTATCGGCTGTGGCTGATTCATCACAGACTGCGCTGCGGCAAATCAGTTAGACTTTAGCAACCCTGATTTGGGCTTGGGGGAATCGATGTTCGTTGCGCGCGGCATCTTGCTCGCTTTGGCTGGACTTGCGCTTGCCGGCTGCATGCAGTCCGGTCCAGCGTTCGACGCCAATTTCACGCCGCGCGACCGGCAGCAACTGACGAACCCGCCATATCAGCAGGCGTGGATCGCGCCCGCCTATCGCCGTCAGATCGTCGACTTCGCCCGCAAGGAAGCGCCAGGATCGATCGTGGTCGATACCGACGCGCGCTACGTTTACTACGTCCTTCCCCAGGGCAAGGCGGTTCGTTACGGCGCCATCGTCGGCGAGAAGGGCCAAGCATGGTCCGGCGTCGCCACGGTCGGTTACAAGCAAGAGTGGCCGGGATGGACGCCGACCGAAAATGAGAAGCGGCGGCTC
>VAZM01000311.1:20282-20785 GCA_005883135.1 Alphaproteobacteria bacterium | reverse complement strand
AAGATCGAACTGGCGCGACGGGCTATTCTGCGTACGCTGGGCCAGGCGGCGCGCGGGACGCCGCAATCGCAAGCGGACAAGCGCATCAAGTAGCCGGTGGAGTTATGACCCTCACTAGTTCTCTCGGCAAACCGACTTCCCGCGTCGACGGACGTGCGAAGGTTACCGGCGTTGCGAAATATGCAGCGGAATACAACGTGCCCGGGCTGGCGCACGGCGTCGTGGTTTCGTCCACCATTGCCCGAGGTCGTATTAAGCGGATCCACGTTGCGGATGCGTTGGCGGTGGAGGGAGTGCTCGACGTCTTCACCCATGAGCATCGGCCCCATTTGGCGTCTTCGCATGACAAATATACGGACGACATCGCGCCTCCCGGCTCACCCTTCCGTCCGCTGTATGACGCTGAAGTTCTTTTCAATGGTCAGCCGGTGGCCCTGGTCGTCGCCGAGGAATTCGAGATCGCGCGATTTGCGGCTTTTTTGGTCCGCGTCGAATATGAGCAG
>VAZM01000311.1:12308-20231 GCA_005883135.1 Alphaproteobacteria bacterium | reverse complement strand
CCGCCGCGCGCGCGGGGAGATTTCGAAGCGGGATCCGGCACACGCCGTTAGGCGCGGCGAACCCGCGGCAGCCTTTGACAGGGCGGCGACACGGATCAAAGCCGAGTATCGGATGCCGGTCGAGCATCACAATCCAATGGAGCCGTTCGCCGCTACGGCGATATGGGAAGGCGACGGCCGAATCACCGTTTTCGATAAGACCCAGGGACCGCAGAACTGCCGCAACTACGTTGCCGGCGTGTTCAAAATGCCGCGCGACAAGGTGCGCGTTCTCTCGCCGTACGTCGGCGGCGCGTTCGGGTCCGGATTGCGTCCGCAATATGAATTGCCCCTCGCCGTGCTGGCGGCGCTCGCGCTCAAACGCGCGGTGCGGGTCACCCTCACGCGCCAGCAGATGTTCACGCTTGGCTATCGTGCCGCGAACGTCCACACGCTGGCACTCGGCGCGAATAGCGACGGAAGTTTAGTTTCGTTCCGGCACGATGCCGTCGCCATGACCTCGCAGTTTGAGGATTTCCAGCGCGATCTCAGCAATTGGTCGAGCCTGCTTTATCGATGCGCAAACGTCGACCTCGCTCAGAGGCTCGTCAAGCTCGACCAGAACACGCCCTGCGACATGCGTGCCCCGGGCGGGGCCGAAGCGATGTACCCGATCGAATGTGCGATGGATGAGCTCGCCTATGCAACGAATATCGATCCGCTTGAGCTGCGGCTGATCAACTATTCGGACAAGGATCAGATCCAAGACCGACCCTACAGCAGCAAAGAGCTGCGCGAATGCTATCGACAAGGCGCGGAACGATTCGGCTGGTCCAAGCGCAATCCGCGGCCGCGCTCGATGCGCGATGGCAACGAGCTTGTCGGCTGGGGCATCGCAACCGGTATCTGGGAAGCGATGCAGATGCCGGCAAGCGCCAAAGCCGTGCTGACCGCGAATGGCAGTGTCGAGATCACCAGCGCGACCGCCGATATCGGCCCCGGAACCTATACGATGATGACCCAGCTCGGCGCCGAGATGCTGGGGGTGCCGCTTGAGAGCGTGACGGCAAGGCTTGGCGATTCCGCACTGCCGGATGCGCCGGTCCAGGGCGGATCGTTCACCACCTCCTCCGTCGGCTGCGCCATTCACGCGGCGTGCCGCGCGGTGCAGCGGGAACTTCTCGCTCTCGCGCAGCGGATGCCAGGATCCTCGCTTGCCAATGCGACACTTGACGATGTGATCTTCGCGGATGGCAAGATCCGGCACAGAGGAGAAGAGAGCCGGGAGATCTCGGTCGCAGACGCGATGCGGGCTGGCAAGGTCGACCGAATCGAACGAGAGGCGAGCGCCGAGCCGAACGAGGACGGCAAATACTCGCATTTCGCGCACTCGGCGGTGTTCGCAGAGGTCAAGGTCGACGAAGAGCTTGGCGTCATCCGCGTGACGCGCGTGGTCAATGCGGTCGCGGCTGGCCGCATCCTCAATCCGAAGATCGCCGGCAGCCAGATTCTCGGCGCGGTGGTCGGGGGTATCGGCATGGTGCTGCACGAGGAGACCGCAACCGACCACCGGTTCGGTCGCTTCTTAACGCACAATCTGGCGGACTATCACGTGCCGGTGAATGCGGATGTGCACGCGATCGAGGTGCTATTCGTCGAAGAAAAGGACGATGAGATCAACCCGCTCGGCATCAAAGGCGTGGGTGAAATCGGCATCGTCGGCACCGCAGCGGCGATTGCAAATGCGGTCTATCACGCAACCGGCAAGCGCGTGCGCGACCTGCCGATCACGCTCGACAAGCTGATGCGCGAATAAAAGCTACGAAGATAGAACGACCCCCAATCGTCCGCGTCGGGGAAAGTCGGTCAGCGCTTGTAGAGGCCCATGATGGCTGCCCTGGCCAGGGTATTGAAATGCAGCTGAAATCCGATGACGGCCGCTGAGGTATCCGCCGTCACCGACAGACGGTCGGTGCCCACCGCGAATACCGTGAACAGATAACGGTGCGGATGATCACCCGCCGGCGGGCACGGACCCCCATACCCCGGGGTGCCGAAGTCGGTGCGGGTCTGCAATGCGCCCTGCGGGACTTTCGCTGCCTTCGGATTTCCGGCATCGAGCTCAAGCTCTGTCACGTTGGCGGGGATGTTCACTACCAGCCAGTGCCAGAAGCCGCTGCCGGTGGGCGCGTCCGGATCGAAACAGGTGATGGCAAAGCTCTTGGTGGCGGCAGGCGCGCCCGACCAGGCGAGATGCGGGGATTGGTTGTTGCCTTGGCAGCCGAAGCCGAAGTCGGCCGAAAGGATATGGGCATTGGGTAGATAATCGCCGTCCTTGAAACTGCTGCTCCTGACCGTGAACGTCATGCGCCGTCTCCCCGTATAGTTTTCTCACAATCTCGGACCTTCGATCTTGCTGGCCGCGTATATATCAGCCTGCAAGCTTGCCTGACCTACTCACCGAGTTTGCCGTGAAGCGCTCTTCGGCGCAATCTTAGGGCGAAGGGCGGCGGGACATTGTAAGCGGCTTCGCATCCAGCGGGATCTGTCGTTTGATGCGGTCGTGACGCACGGACGGGCTTGCCGGCGGCATCATCAAAGAACGGTGATGGCCGTCCCATTCACGATCGGCCGTACCTAGATCATGGAACGGGACGGCAAGCCGCGCGTTGTGCCGCAAAGCGAATGCCGCCCTCCCCCAAGGATGTTCCATGACAAAGTCGTCCCGATTGGTTCTCAACTGTGACCCCCAGTACAGGGCCCATCGCGAGGCCGCCAGGCGCCGCGAAGAAACCCGCGAATGGCTGCGCCAGCGCGAGCGCACCGCGCATGAGCGCGCTCTCGCCGCTCCCTCCATCGTACCGGAAGCACTAGAATGGCCGCGGGTGAAGCGCACGCGCGCCTATTCGCAGTAGCGCGACTGTTTCGTGCTCGATCGATACGGCTAGGGTGTCGGGGCACGACCTGAACCAGAACTCAAAACGCGGCGTTGCCCGAGTTTCACACCCGTGTCGGTGACGATCTGGCGTCGCCGGTCGATTCCGCGCATCTGCTCCACCACCTCTCGTGCATCATCCTGGGCCCGCGTCGCGCTTTTGAATTGAGACAGCGGTATGATATGGCTCTCTGGGCAGCCCTCACTTGCCATAGCCCCTCACAAGAGCGCTGTCGCAGATCAGGATCGCATGGACCAACAGTCCACAGACTTCAGTGACCTTCTGTTCGAGATGAGGAACGGCATCGGGCGTGCCACGTTCAATCGTCCGCAGGCACGCAATGCCTTCACCTTCGAGATGTACGAGCGGCTCGCGCAGATCTGCGAGCAGGCCGACAAGGATCGCTCGATCAAGGTGCTTGTCCTTCAGGGGGCCGGCGACAAGGCTTTCGCGTCAGGCACCGACATCAACCAATTCCGCGCTTTCAAAACGCCTGAGCACGCGATCGAATATGAATCGCGGCTCGATCGCGTGCTGGCGACGCTCGAACAGTGCCGCGTGCCCACCATCGCCGCGATTGCCGGCGCGTGCACCGGTGGCGGAGCGGGCATTGCCGCCTGCTGCGATTTGCGCGTGGGGACGAAAACGACGAGATTCGGCTTTCCGATTGCCCGCACGCTTGGCAATTGCCTTTCGATGTCGAGCGTCAGCCGGCTAGCCGCCTTGATCGGGCCGGCGCGCGTGAAGGATCTCATTTTCACTGCCCGACTCGTCGGAGCCGAGGAGGCGGCGAGGGTCGGACTGCTCAACGAAGTGGTCGAGGATCTGCCGGCTCTGCAGCAGCGGGTTGAAGAGCTCGCGACACTCATCGCCGGAAACGCGCCGCTGACGCTGCGCGCCACCAAGCAGGCGCTGGCGCGGTTGCAGCGCCGGCTCTCGCGTGAGGAAGGCGAGGACCTCATCCTCATGTGCTACATGAGTCGCGACTTCCGCGAAGGACTGGATGCCTTTCTCAACAAGCGCCAGCCGCAATGGACTGGCGAATAGATTCGATGTCGCAAGGACAGGAATTATCTCGGTCGGGCGCACGGGCTGTGTTGCTGCATCGCGGGCGACATGGCCATACCCAGCCGTAGATCGGCTCTTGTCGGGCGCTACGAACCAGTACATCTCTCACGCGCCGGGGCGAGCCCAGGCTGGGTAGACAATGAACAAATTGGATCTTGACGGCCGCAATGCCGTAGTGACCGGCGGCGCGTCGGGGTTGGGCTTTGCCATTGCAGCGCGCCTGATTACGTCGGGTGCCAAGGTCGTGATTTGGGACCTCGACGCGGAGGCGGCACGGGCTGCCGAGAAGCAGCTGGGCGGATCGAGCCTTTCGGTCGACGTCAGCGACCTAAGTTCGGTGATGGGTGCCGTTGAGAAGACGCTCGGGATCATCCCGGCCATCGACGTACTCATAAATAGCGCGGGCATCAGCGGTCCTAACGCCAGGCTGTGGGAATATCCGGTCGACGACTGGAAGCGAATCTTCGCCGTCAACGTGGAGGGAACGTTCTATTGTTGCCGGGCAGTTGCGCCGCTGATGCGCGATCGAAACTACGGTCGGATCATCAACATTGCTTCTGTTGCGGGCAAGGACGGCAATCCGAACGCATCTGCATACAGTGCCAGCAAAGCTGCCGTGATCGCTCTTACAAAATCGCTCGGCAAAGAGTTGGCCGACTCGGCAGTCCGCGTGAATTGTGTCACGCCCGCCGCCGTGCGAACGCCACTGTTCTCGCAAATGACACAGGCCCATATCGACTACATGCTTTCGAAGATCCCTCTGGGACGATTGGGAGAGCCGCAGGAGGTCGCCGCGCTCGTGGTCTGGCTGGCGTCCGAAGAATGTTCGTTCAGCACCGGCGCGGTGTTCGATCTCTCCGGCGGTCGATCGACTTATTGAACAATGCGCCGCTTGCAACGCAATTTGAACCCCGCGATGATGTTGCAACGACCTTGGAGCCGGCAGCGAGTACCGGTATGACCACATCCCATCGGCGCATTCGCGTCGTCAATCCAAATTGCAACGAGGAGGTGACCCGCGGCCTCGACGCGGCACTGGAGCCGCTGCGGTTTGCAAACGGTCCGGAGATCGTGTGTTTTACCCTGACCGAAGGTCCGTTCGGGATCGAGACGCAAGCCGATGTGGAAAGCGTGGTCATGCCGCTGCGGCGCCTGGTCGAGGCGGACAATTCCTCCGACGCCTTCGTCATCGCCTGCTATAGCGATCCGGGGTTGCACGTCTGCCGCGAAGGCACCACGCGGCCGGTATTCGGCATCGCCGAATGCGGTGTCCTCACGGCGCTGACGCGCGCGGGCCGCTTCGGCGTTATTGCCATAAGCCAGCGCTCGATCGCCAGGCACACGCGATATCTCTTCCAGATGGGGCTAAACGACCGGCTCGCTGGTGAGCGGCCGCTCGAAATGTCGGTCGCTGAGACTGCGAGCGGCGAACGGACGCTCCGCCGCATGGTCGAGGTCGGACGACAGCTGCGGGACCAGGACGGCGCCGAGGCGGTGGTCATGGGCTGCGCGGGAATGGCGCGCCATCGTCGGCCGCTCGAAGAGGAGCTTCGCATCCCGGTGATTGACCCAACGCAAGCCGCGGTCACCATGGCGTTGGGAGCAGTCCAGTTCAGCCGCGCCTGATCGCATCTCCAGGCGGCCGTTCGATTGCTGCGCAGGCACGCATGTGTGGCCCAGCCGCGATTTCACCTTGCCGGCGGCACGACGACCCCGGTCTGGCTAGTGATGCGGCCGTAGTGCTCGACGCGGCGGTGGCGCTCGAAGTCGAAGATGGTTTGCTTGCCGAAAGCAGTGGCGTCGAGGTCGCAATCGGCGACGACCAATTCGTCGTCCTCGGTCTCGGCCTCGGCGACGATCTCGCCGTCGGGGTCGACGACGATGCTGCCGGCGATCAAGGGGTGGCCGTCCTCCGTGCCGCTCTTTGCCACCGCCACGACCCAGGTCGAGTTCTGATAGGCACCGGCCTGGACGGTCAGGCGGTGGTGGAACATGCGCTTCTGCGGCCCTTCGTCTGCTTTCTCCGAATTGAGCGAAGGCGTGTTGTAGCCGAGCACGATCAACTCCACGCCTTGTAGTCCCATGACGCGGTAGGTCTCGGGCCAGCGCCGATCGTTACAGATGCACATCCCGATGATGCCGCCCATGCTGCGCCAGACCGGAAAGCCGAGATCGCCGGGCTCGAAATAACGCTTCTCCAGATGCTGGAAGGCCCGTCGCGAATCGAACTCGGAATGGCCGGGCAGATGCACCTTGCGATACTTGCCGACGATTCGCCCGTCCCGATCGACTAGAATCGAGGTGTTGAAATGATGGCCATCGGACGTGAGCTCGGCATAACCGAACGAAAACCCGATCCGGTAGTCCGCGGCCTGCTCGAAGAGCGGGCGCACCGCGGCATTCGGCATCTCGCGTTCGAACCAGGCGTCGACTTCGGCCGGCTCGGTCATGTACCAACGCGGAAAGAACGTCGTCAGCGCAAGCTCCGGATAGACTAGGAAGTCGCAGTTTTGCGCCTTGGCCTGCTCGAGCAGATCGAGCATTCGCCGCACAACCGCTTGCCGGCTGTCGGCCTTGTGGATGGGGCCCATCTGGGCGCCGCCAATCCGAAGCACTCGGCTCACATCGTCCTCCTTCTCACGCAGCGATCCGCCGCTCCAGCCGGCTGATCAGGCGCACGACCGGCCACAGCATAACCAGATAGATCGCGGCCGCCAGCACGATTGGTGACGAATTGAAAGTCGCCGAGCGCGCCATGTCGGCCGTATAAAGCAGCTCCGGCAATGCGACCACGCTCGCAATCGAGGTCAGCTTCACGACCTCGACGGTGTTGGACACGAGATCGGGCAGCACGTTACGCACCGCCTGCGGCAGCACGACGTAGGCCAGCGTCTGGTGTCCCTTCAGACCGGTCGAGTGCGCGGCATCCCACTGACCCTGGCCGACGCTCTCGATGCCGGCACGGTAGATCTCGCCGTAATAGCTCGAGGTGTTGAGGAAAAAGGCAATGGCGACGGCCATCATCGGCGACGGCCGCAGGCCGGCAAACGGCAACCCGGCATAGATAAAGATCAGAAGCACGAGCGGCGGAATAGAACGAAAGAAATCAATCCCTGCAACTGCCGCCCAACGCACCGTCCGCAAGCGCGAAAGCGAAATGATCGCGAATGCGAGGCCGCCCGCCAGCCCGAGCGGAATGACAATGAGGCATAGCACGATCGTCTCCTTAAGGCCGGAGAGGATGAGCGGAAGGGCCCGCTCCATGATAGCTAGGTTGAAGAACTGCTGGACGATCGCTTCCATCAGATCCGTCGCCAGGCGAACCGAGTCTCGAGAAAGCGGCCGAGCACGACGATCGGGATGAATAGGGCCAGATACGCAATCGCCCCCATCATGAGCGGCGTCGCGTTGCCGGAGAAGGATTGCGCAGTGGTGGCCTGATTGAGGATCTCACCCACCCCGATCACGGTGCCAAGCGCGGTATTCTTGGTGATAGCGATCGTGCGGTTGGTGAGCGGCGGGACAGTTAGGCGGATCGCCTGCGGCAGCACAACATAGGCAAGCGTGCCGAGAAAGCCTAATCCAGTCGAATGCGCCGCCTCCCACTGACCTTTCGGGATCGACAGGATGCCGGCCCAAAAAATCTCCTCGGCAAAGGCGGCTAATACGAGCGCCAGCACAAGCCAAAGCACCACAAAGGAAGGCAAATTGATCCCGACGTTTGGCAAGCCGAAATAGACCAAAAGAACGAGAACGAGCGGCGGCAGCGCCCGGAACATGTCCACGAAGATCACGATCACCGCATTGAGCGCGAGTAGGCGAAACGCCCGCACGACCGCCAGCGCGAGCCCGAGCAGGGTCCCAGTGAGCACGACCGCGGCCGCGATCTCGATCGTCACCCCCACGCCCTTCATGATGGCGGGGAAATAACGCTCGATCA
>VAZM01000311.1:9330-12298 GCA_005883135.1 Alphaproteobacteria bacterium | reverse complement strand
AGCGGGACCAGGCCTCCATGGCGCTCTCAACGCGCAAGCTCGGCGATGAAGGCACGGGTGCGCGCCTCGCTGGGCGCCGAGAACATCAGCTGCGGCGGCCCCTCCTCCACGATCGCACCGTGATCCATGAAGATCACGCGATCGGCGGCATCGCGCGCGAAACGCATCTCATGGCTCACCACCAGCATCGTCATGCCGCCGCGCTTGAGCTCGCGCATGACGTTGAGAACGCCGCCCACGAGCTCCGGATCGAGGGCGGAGGTGGGCTCGTCGAACAGCATGACCTTGGGCTCAAGCGCCAGCGCGCGCGCAATCGCCACCCGCTGCTGCTGGCCGCCCGAAAGCTCGCCCGGATAGGATCGCGCCTTCTCCGCAAGTCCCACGCGATCGAGCGCCGCCAGGCCGATTCGCTCCGCTTCGGCCCGTGACTTGCCGAGAACCTTGGCGAGCGCGAGCGTGACATTTCGCAGCGCCGTCATATGCGGGTAGAGGTTGAACGACTGGAACACCATGCCGATCTGACGCCGCATAGCGTTGATATCGGTCGAGCGCGCCGTGATGTCCACGCCATCGACGCGAATCGAGCCTGCCGAGGCCTCTTCCAGGCGGTTGCAGCAGCGTAACAACGTGCTCTTGCCTGACCCGGACGGCCCGATGACAAAGACGAGCTGTTGCGGCAGCACGACAAGGTCTATCCCGCGCAGCACCTCCACGTCGCGGAATCGCTTGCGCAAGCCGCGGATTTCCAGGATCGGCCGGGCGTCGATACTCATCTAATGTCGGCACGTCCACGAGGCCCCCGGCAAGACATCACGCCACCCTATTCAGCTGCACGATGGCGTATGCGCGGTCGGATCGTAGCCTGGCATGTCGGGAACGCCGTAGCCCGGGAAAACAATCACCGCGGCGGAACCCGCAGCGGGCGCAACGCCGAACCACTTTTCATGCATCTTCGCGATCGTGTTATCGAGCTTCATGCATTCGACGGCGGCGTCGAGCGTCTTGCGCAGCTCGCCGGACTCCTTGCGGAGCGGCGCGCCCCAGACGAGACCGGTCGAATGCAGATACGACAGCTCCAGCTGCGGGTTGTTCTTGACCGCCCAGGCGATGACCGTGTTGCCGGCGACATTGGCGTCGGCGCGCCCGACAAGGACCGCCTGCACCGCGTCGGTCTGCGTGCCGAAGGATTCGACGCTCCAACCGATCTTGCCCTCAAGCTCGCGCGCCCAGGAGTCATACGCGGACCCCTTGTTCACGGAAATAGTCTTGCCCTTGAGATCTTCGAGCTTCGCGACTCTCGGCGATCCTTTCTTGATCAGGAACTGAAAATCGGTGTTGAGATAACCCTCTGTGAACAACATGCTCTCGGCGCGCTCCTTGGTTACGGTCGTAGGAGCCGCGAGGAAATCGTAGGTTCCCGCCTGCAGCGCCGGCACCAGACCGGAGAATTGCGCGGCGTCGATCACGATCTTGCGCTTGAGCCGCCTGGCAATTTCGTTGGCAAGATCGACGTTGAAGCCCTGATAGCCGCCGGACAGGTTCGGAAATGCATGCGGTGCGAACGTGCCGTCGACCGCCGTGCGAAGCGGCGGCAGCTCTTGGGCAGACGCAGACGCGGCGAAAAGCAGTGCACCGGTCATCGAAAGTACGGATCGGATCATGGAGCTCCCTCTCAAGCCGGCCCGGCAAACGGCCATTGGACTATAGCAATCGAATAAGCGCGGACAAGGCGAATGCGCAGCCAGCAAGCGAGATCCCATGGCGGCTCGGTTGCCCCACGGCATGCGCGAGGTATAAATTGAGCAACGCCACTCTCACAAACTGAAAAGTTGCCACTCCTAGAGAGTTTGGTCCCGGAGATTAAAGGTGATGAACCTACCGCTCGATGCGTCGGCAAAGGGCGTATTCACGATCGCGGCGACGCCGTTCACGGATGACGGCGACCTCGATTGGCCGAGCGTCGACAGCCTGGTCGAATTTTATTTGCAGTGCAGCGTGCAGGGGCTGACCATCCTAGGGATGATGGGAGAAGCGCAAAAGCTCAGTGACGAGGAGTCGGCTGAGCTCACGCGTTATTTCCTGCGCCGCGTCAACGGTCGCGTGCCCGTCATCGTCGGCCTGTCGAATCCAGGCACCTCGAATCTCGTCAGGCTCAGCAAGATTGCAATGGACGCCGGCGCTTGCGGCGTGATGGTCGCGCCGCTCAGCGGCCTCAAGACCGAAACGCAGATCGTCACCTATTTCGCCGACGTGATCGCGGCGTTGGGCGAGAAAGTTCCGGTGGTCTACCAGGACTATCCACAGTCGACGCAGGCCGACATCTCGGCCCAAACCTTTGTTAAAATCGTCGACGCGCATCCGAGCGTGGTCATGTTCAAGCACGAGGACTGCCCAGGCTTGAAGAAGCTCACACAAATACGCAAGGCCTGCGATGGCGTCACGCGCCGATATATCAGCATTCTGGTCGGCAACGGGGGACTCTATGTGCCGCAGGAACTCGCCCGCGGCGCAGACGGCATCATGACGGGCTTTGCCTACCCGGAGATGCTGGTCTCCGTATCGGCGCTGTTCGCGGCCGGCCGCCACGACGAGGCGGAGGATTTGTTCGACCTCTACTTGCCGCTCGTACGCCACGAGCAGCAGCCGGGGTTTGGGCTCGCCGTGCGCAAGGAAATTCTGCGACGGCGCGGCGCCATTCGATCGGCGGCAGTACGCCCCCCAGGTCCCAAGCTCGATCCGGTCGACGTCGCCGAGCTCGACCGGTTGCTGTCCCGCCTAAAGACGCGCTTGACACAGAGGGCGAACGGCCGCCGGCTCGCCGTCGCGTAATACCAACGGATTGATAGGCGTGCCGGCTCGGCATAGCAGGAGACAGGCGCTGTTCTCTGTTGCGAACGGCGCTTTCTGCACGATCGGAAGCTTGTGGCGCAGAAATGGTGGTATCGGTTCGATCCGAGCGACCGGGAGG
>VAZM01000311.1:8745-9166 GCA_005883135.1 Alphaproteobacteria bacterium | reverse complement strand
GGCGGTGTCGACAGCCACTGCCACATCGAGCAGCGGTCCTCCATGGGAGTCATGACAGCGGATGACTTCTTCACCGCCACGCGCTCGGCCGCTTGCGGCGGCACCACCACCGTCATCCCGTTCGCCGCGCAATACCGCGGCATGTCGCTTCGACAGGTGGTCCGGGACTACCACGCCTGCGCGGAACGCAAGGCCGCGGTCGATTATGCCTTTCACCTAATCATCTCCGACCCAACCGAGCAGGTCACCGGCCAGGAGTTGCCGGCGCTGATTAGAGCCGGCTACACGTCGTTCAAGATCTACATGACCTACGACGCCCTCAGGCTCGACGACCGGCAGATTCTTGAGGTGTTGTCGACCGCGCGCCGCGAGCACGCGTTCGTCATGGTTCACGCGGAGAACCATGACGTGATCTCGTGGC
>VAZM01000311.1:2216-8712 GCA_005883135.1 Alphaproteobacteria bacterium | reverse complement strand
GCCGCGCTTTCATGGCGTCGCACATGCACCGATTGCCGAGCGCGAGGCGACCTCGCGAGCGATCTCCTTGGCTGAACTGGTCGATGTGCCGATCCTGATCGTTCACGTCTCCGCACGCGAGGCGATGGAACAGATCCGTTTGGCCAAGGCGCGCGGGCTCAAGGTCTACGGCGAGACCTGTCCACAATATCTCTTCCTGACCGCGGGTGATCTCGACCGGCCCGGCTTTGAGGGTGCAAAATACATGTGCAGCCCCCCACCTCGCGACAAGGCGAACCAGGAGGTGATCTGGCAAGGGCTTGTGACCGACGTGTTCGATGTCTTCTCGTCCGATCACGCCGGCTACCGCTACAACGATCCGGAAGGGAAGATGAAGCACGGCCGAAATGCGCCGTTCAAGAAGGTAGCGAACGGCGTTCCCGGGCTGGAAGTACGCACCGCGTTGCTTTTTTCGGAAGGCGTGGGCAAGGGGCGCATCGACCTCCCGAAATTCGTGGCACTGACCGCCACCAACGCCGCCAAGCTTTACGGGCTTTATCCGCGCAAGGGCACCATCGCGGTCGGCAGTGATGCTGATCTCGCGATCTGGGATGCAGACAAGGAAGTGACCATCAAGCAATCGACGCTTCACGACGCGATGGACTACACGCCTTACGAAGGCACGACGATCAAAGGGTGGCCCGTCACCACGCTTCTGCGCGGAGAAGTCGTCGCCCAGGAGGGTGAGTTCGTCGGTGCCGCCGGCAACGGCTGCTTCCTCAAATGCGACATTTCACCTGCGACGGCGCCGCTCGGACGCCGCACAATAGGATTCGATCCGGAGACCGGATCGCTTGCGCCGGCCAAAGAAGCGGACAATTCGCGGTGACGATCGTCCAACTGCCGGGTGGAAGGCGAGTGCTTGCTGCAGCTGCGCGCCGCAGCTGAAGTCGTTTGCTCGCCGCGAGTCGGCGTGCGCCCAATACGCTACCATTGTCCTGCCTGCCTGCGCTGCCAGCGCGGATGCCCGTCAAATAGGCACACCGTTTTACGCGTCCTTTATGGAGCTGGTTTTACGCATCGTTTATGCCAGCCGTAATGCTGCGGCCATCTCCCGGAAAGGTCTGACCACCTAGCATTCGCAGAATCGGGGGCTGAGCGATTCGGCGAAGGCCGAACGCTGCTCCCTCGACAACCTGGACCGTGTCTCGATCAAGCGGCAGTAGCAGAGCGAATGATCATCGTTCAGGCGGGGCGAGGTACGCTTACGCTAGGGGGGATCCATGCCGCGGCCTGGCGATCGTGGTGCCGCTTGGCAGAGGTGCCGTGCAGTACTCAGTGCGGCGATCGACATCACCTGTGCGGCATTGCTGATCGCCGTGCCGTCTGATCCCGACCTGTTATTGGGTGCGGCCTACGTCTGCATGAAGTTGAGGCGTCCTCGGCAAGCCTACGAAGCCGTCGCCAGGCTGAGCGCGACCGTTGTTGGACAACTCGCGCAGCCCGATCGCACCGCCCGACAGATGACGAAAATCGCGGCGGCAATCTGCGCGTGGGGACAGCGCGTCGAAGCCAAGGACGTGCTGCGAAAGGCCATAGCGATGGCGCCACAGTTTGCTGCTCCCCGCCTGGCACTCGCTTGCTTGCTTGAAGAAGAACTCCGAGCCGCCGGCGCCAGCGCATCGGTGGGCCAATGGCTGGAGCGGGAATCTCTGTTGCGAAAATCGATGGCGGAATCACCACACCTTGCGGCTCCCCGAATTGCTCTTGCCAGTTGTCTGCAGGAAATGGTTCGGTACCTTGAAACCCAGCCGGTTTCAGAAAGATCCAACGCACCGGTACATCAGGTGGAGGCTGAGGACCTGCTGCGAGAGGCGATCGTGGCAGAACCGCATCTCGCCGCGCCCCGTCTTGCGCTTGCTGACTGCTTGCTCGCGAGCCGAAGATACGTGGAGGCCGAGGCCGTTGCGGCCGCGGCAGTCCAGTGTTGCCCATCCAGTCCAGAGCTGCGCTTGGCTTTGGCGCGGATCCAATTTCAACTGCGGCGCTTCGAAGATGCCGCACGGACGATCGAGGCCTTGCTTGCGATCACACCGGGACATGCTTGGGCATGGTTCGAATACGGGAAAGTCTTGCGGAATTCATTTTACCGGCTCGGCCAGGCCGATCGCGCCTTCGAGCGCGCCGGCGATCTGGCGGGGAACGACGGCGCGCTGCTGGCAGGTGTCGCTCAACAGTTCCTGTACGATCTGCATTACCGGAAAGCCGCCAAATTTTACGAGCGTCTGCTCAATGCTGTTCCCGGCATGCGCGAAAATTTTGTGATCTGCCGGCACTATGCAACGAGCCTGAGGGAAATGGGACGCACGGATGAGGCAGCCGATCTCATCGTGGCCGCATTGGAGAGTTGCCGACGCGCCGCGAAACGCGCGGCCGGAGAGGGACTGGAGCTGCTTAAATTGGAGGAAGCACTTCTGCTTCACGAAGCAGGCCGCTCGGAAGATTCGGATCAAACGTTGCAATCAATCAACCGTATCGCGGTTTCGAGTCCGTGCTACGAGCGGTCGGAATATCTGCCTGGGACTCCGGAGCGGTTGCAGCGGCTCGCAGAGATCGTAGGCTCCCGGGATGTTTTCGTGATGTTGCAGGGGCCGTCATTTGCAGCGTTTGCCGCGCGTCTCGAAGAGTTTGCCGACTTCGAATTTGCTGTCGCAACCCTCAATTCCTTCCCGCCGGTCGAACAGGAGCTGCGGCGCATCGGTCGCCAGGCGGATGTGTTGCTTTTCGCTCAGCCGGGGAGCGTTCGCTCGTGGCATTCGGAGCTTACGGAATTTCTTGCCCGGCCCGCTGCCAACGTGGTCGTGACAAACCGATACGCCCTGTACGGTTTTTCCGAATTCGGAGTGAGCGAAAGTGAGTTTATCGCCCGTCACGACGAACGGTTGCTCCTGGTACACTCTGACGGCGGCCCGCCGCTTCCCTCCAGGCCTCTACACTTCGAAAACGGAAGCAGTCTCTCTCTTCTAATTCCGCTCTTGCTGTTTGCTCGACCCCGACGGATTTTCTTGTTCGGGGCCGATGGCGGCTCAAACCCAAGCTTCAGCAAGCGGCCATATTTTTACTACGACGATTATGACGTCGATGCCGAGCCGCAGGCGTTCCTGAACAGATCCGATATGATTTCGTTCAGAGCCTTGCCAGGCCGGCTGGAAGAGCACAATCGCCGGCTGCGCATCGACGCCATCAATGCCGATCGAATCATGGGCGCCGCTCTCCGTAGTCTGGAGGCGAATTTAGGGATTCAAATTCCGCCCATATTCAACGTGTGCCCGCACAGCATTCATCGAGTCTTCCCGCGCATCGACATCAATACCGCGCTTGCAGAGTTGACGTGCGGTCGTCATTCGCAGGGCCACCGAGCAGCATAAGATTCCGCTCCAGTAGCGCCGCTATCCAACCCCGTTGCGGGCGGAGGGACGGCGGACCTATACTGGCACGATCATCGGACGCAGCCTGCTAGGCGCTGGGGCTCTCATCACAATGTGAAGACGGTCATCCCGACCGAAGTGATTTGCGCAAACAAAGGGCAGGCCGATGCTTGACCCTCTATATGCTGGCGGCGATGGACCGCGCGCAGGCGCGCGCGCCGGCCGGCACATTCCACCGCAGGGCCGGCTGCGCCGGCTCTGGCGTCTGCCGGCTGCGCTGATCGTCCTCCTGTTGATGGCGGGCTGTTCGGGCGGCGTGCTGGATCCGCAGGGGCCGATCGGCGCCGCCAATGTAAAAATCCTGCTCAACGCGTTGGGCATCATGTTGATGATCGTAGTGCCCACGATTATCGCGATCCTGATCTTCGCCTGGTGGTTTCGGGCATCCAATCCGCGGGCGCGATACCGTCCCGATTTTGTTTATTCCGGCGGTATTGAAATGGTCGTCTGGGGCATCCCGATCCTGGTCATCATGTTTCTCGGCGGCGTGATCTGGCTCGGCTCGCACGAGCTCGATCCCTTCAAGCCGATCGCCTCGCCGCATAAGCCTACGCAGGTACAGGTTGTCTCGCTCGATTGGAAATGGCTGTTCATCTACCCCGCTGAGGGCGTTGCAAGCGTCAACGAGCTTGTCGTTCCCGCCGGAATCCCAGTGCATTTCTCGCTGACTTCGGCTTCGGTGATGAACATGTTCTTTGTCCCGCAGCTCGGCAGCATGATCGCCACCATGAACGGAATGGTCACGCAGCTCCACCTCGCGGCAGACAAACCCGGGGAGTTCTATGGCCAATCCGCGCAATTCAGCGGCGACGGGTTTTCCGACATGAATTTCATGGTGCGTGCCGTCCCGCAAGACGCATTCGCGCAATGGGTCGCCGGGACGCGCCAGACTGGATCGGCGTTGGACCGCACGAGTTACCTCGCGCTTTGCCAGCAGAGCACCAATGTTCGTCCGTTCACTTACGGCACGGTCGAAGCGTCCCTATTCAATGCCGTCGTAAACCAAGAGCTTCCGCCCTGTCCCGGGCCAAATACCGAACGCGCGGGCGCCACCGTCCGTCCGCAGTCGGAGCGGTGACATGTTCGGCAAACTTACCTGGGATGCAATTCCATGGAGCCAGCCGATCCCGCTGGTTGCAGGCTCGGTGGTGGTGCTGATCGTCCTCGCGATCATCGCTTGGGTCGTGCTCAAGGGGTATCTACCCTACCTTTGGCGCGAGTGGATCACCAGCGTGGACCACAAGCGGATCGGGGTGATGTACGTCCTGCTCGGCGTCGTCATGCTGCTGCGCGGATTCATCGACGCGATCATGATGCGCTCACAGCAGGCCGTCGCGTTCCACGCTGCCGGTTATCTCCCGCCCGAGCACTACGACCAGATCTTTTCCGCGCATGGCACGATCATGATTTTCTTCGCTGCCATGCCGATCATGATCGGCCTCATGAACTTCGTGGTGCCGCTGCAGCTCGGCGTCCGCGATGTCGCCTTCCCGACGCTGAACTCGACAAGCTTCTGGCTCACTGCGACCGGCGCGCTGTTGGTCAACATTTCGCTCGTCATTGGCGAGTTCGCACGCACAGGCTGGCTGGTTTATCCGCCCTTGTCCGGGCTTGCCTATTCTCCCGGCGTCGGAGTCGATTACTACTTGTGGGCGCTGCTGATCTCAGGGGTCGGCACGCTGATGACCGGCATCAACTTCGTGACGACCATTCTCAAGATCCGCGCGCCCGGCATGAGCTATTTGCGCATGACGATTTTCTGTTGGACCGCGCTCTCCGCCAATCTGCTCATCATCGCCGCCTTTCCGATCCTCACCGCCACGTTGGGCATGCTCGCGCTCGACCGCTATCTCGGCTTCCACTTCTTCACCAATGACGCCGGCGGCAACATGATGATGTTCATCAACCTCATCTGGGCCTGGGGTCATCCCGAAGTCTACATCCTGGTCCTGCCCGCGTTCGGCATCTTCTCCGAGGTGATCTCCACGTTCTCCAGCAAGCCCTTGTTCAACTATCGCTCGATGGTCGCAGCGACGCTCTTCATCTGCATCGTGTCCTACATGGTCTGGTTGCATCATTTCTTCACGATGGGGGCCGGGGCCGACGTCAATGCCTTCTTCGGCATCTCCACCAGCATCATTGCGGTCGGTACTGGCGTGAAGATCTACAACTGGCTATTCACGATGTACAGAGGCCGCATCCGTTTCGCGACTCCGATGCTATGGTCGATGGGATTTCTCGTGACGTTCACGATCGGCGGCATGACCGGCGTGCTCCTCGCCGTCCCGCCGGCCGACTTCTTGCTGCACAACAGCCTGTTTCTGGTCGCGCACTTCCACAACGTGATCATCGGCGGGGTCGTCTTTGCTGCCTTTGCCGGCATCACCTACTGGTTCCCGAAGGCCTTCGGGTTCAAACTGGACGAAGGCTGGGGCAAGGCCGCGTTCTGGCTCTCGCTCCTCGGTTTCTATGTCGTGTTCATACCGCTTTACGTCGCCGGTCTTCTGGGCATGACGCGGCGTTTGCAGCATTACGAGGTCGCAGCGTGGCGCCCGTGGGTGCTCGTCGCGGGGATCGGCATTCTCATCATGATTGCCGCGGCGGCCTGCCAGGTGGCCCAATTCGTGGTGAGCATCCGACGTCGTGAGCAATTGCGCGATGAGACGGGCGATCCCTGGAATGGCCGCTCGCTCGAATGGGCGACCGCGTCGCCGCCGCCGCCATTCAATTTCGCGGTGCTCCCGAACGTGGAGGGCACTGAGCCGTATTGGGAAATCAAGCGGCGCGCGATCGAGACGCAGCAACTGTCGACAGAGCCCAAGTATGAACCGATCGAGGTCCCACGCAACAGTCCCACCGGATTCATCACGGCGTTCTTCTCCACCATGACCGGCTTCGCGCTGATTTGGCACATCTGGTGGATGGTGGCGCTGGGGATCGCCGCCGCCTACGCGGTCTTTGTGTGGTTCGCGTGGCGCGATACCGTGGAGTACTCCATCCCGGCGGAGGAGGTCGCCCGCTACGATCGG
>VAZM01000311.1:0-2211 GCA_005883135.1 Alphaproteobacteria bacterium | reverse complement strand
GCAATGGCTGGCGCAACACGCTGGGCAGCCGGCATGAGCGCGAGCGATACCCCCTTCGAGCGCGCGGGCGATCCGTACCTGGTCGGGCGTACCCGTGACTGGGTCAGCACCGGCGCTGGCCGGGGATACGTGCACGCCACGGGTCACGGCGAAGGCGGTCCGGCGTCGAAGCGCGTGATCGTCGGCTACGGCTTCTGGATCTTTCTGCTCAGCGACATCGTAATGTTCTCGGCCTTCTTCGCCGCGCACGCGGTGTTGCAGACTGCCACGGCGGGCGGTCCTTCCGGACGCGAGCTGTTCAACTGGTGGAGCATTGTGGCGCAGACGGCATTTTTGCTGGTCTCGAGCTTCACCTGCGGGTTGTCGGCCGTAGCCACCGAGGCACGACATCACCTGTGGACACAGGTCGCGCTTTTGGTGACGGGATTGTTCGGACTGGCGTTCCTGGTGCTCGAGGGGCGGGATTTTGCCAATATGGTGATGCAAGGCGCCGGCCCCGACCGCAGCGCGTTCCTCTCATCGTTGTTCGCCGTCGTCGGCTTGCACGGACTCCACGTCAGCGCGGGCCTCCTGTGGCTGGGCACGATGATGGCGCAAGTTTTCGTCAAGGGCTTCCGTCCCGACATTCTCCTTGCCCTGTTCACAGTCGTCTACCTGATTGGATTAGGCCGATGAGTCACGAGACCGACACGCGAGACCCGGGCGACTTGGGGCCCGGCTTCATGGATGCGGCGGAAGTTACGGTTCGCGAGGGCATCACGCGCTATGTCATGGGATTTGTGCTCGCGTCCGCTCTGACCGCGGCCTCGTTCTACGTCCTCAGTACCTCCCTGATCTGGGGTCCGGGGATCCCGGTGGCACTCGTGGTCCTCGCGATCGCGCAGATGGGGGTGCATCTGGTCTTCTTTCTGCACATCACGACGGCCCCGGATAACACCAATAACGTGCTCGCGCTGGCGTTCGGCGTCCTGATCGTCGCATTGCTGATCGCCGGATCGCTGTGGATCATGGATAACCTCAACCAAAACATGATGTCGATGCCTCAAATGATGCAGATGCAACGATGATGTACAGTCCCCCGCCGGATGCTCATGGACTGTGGCGCTGCGGCCAACAGCGGCGCCGTCCGACCGCGCGCCGCGAAGCATGAGTTCCGTTGCTGGTCCGTGAACCGCAAGGCTCAGAGCGGTCACACCGGTGGCATTGGCAATAAGAGTCGGGCAGGTCAGATCGCGGCAGATGGAGTAATTCAGATGCCGGGACCGACCCATCCGACCGGTTACGATTTGCTGCGCAATCCGCGCCACAACAAAGGAACGGCCTTTACCGAGGCGCAGCGCAGCGCGTGGGGGCTCGAAGGCTTGCTGCCGCCGGCGGTGACAACGCTGGCATTACAGGTGGCGCGCCGGCACACCGAGATCGCCGCGCTTCAAGACGATCTCCAGAAGTATCTCGTGCTGTCGGATCTACAGGCGCGCAACGAGACGCTCTACTACGCGGTCCTGATGTCGGACCCAGCGACTTACATGCCGCTCGTCTATACTCCGACGGTCGGCGAGGCATGCCAAAAATTCGGTCATATCTTTCGTGCGCCGCGCGGCATGTATCTGCCGATCAGCGCGCGCGGCCGCCTCAAGCAGTTGCTCTCCAATTGGCCGGAAAACGACGTACGCTTCATCGTCGTCACCGATGGCGAGCGCATTCTCGGCCTCGGCGATCTCGGTGCCGGCGGGATGGGCATCCCTATCGGTAAGCTATCGCTCTACACCGCCTGCGCCGGCGTGCCGCCGCAATACTGTCTGCCCATCGTCCTCGACGTCGGCACCAACAACCAGGTCCTGCTCGACGACCCGCTCTACCAAGGCTTGCGGCAGCATCGCGTGCGCGGCGAAAAGTATATCGCTTTTGTCGACGAGTTCGTGGCGGCGGTCGAGCAGCTCTATCCGAAATGCAGCATCCAATGGGAGGATTTCGCCAATTTCAACGCGGTCCCGATCCTCGCGCGATATCGCGACAAGATCTGCACGTTCAACGACGACATCCAGGGCACTGCCGGCGTGGCGCTCGCCGGCATCTATGGCGCCTTGCGCATCACCGGGCAGAAGCTTTCCGAGCAGCGTTTCCTTTTCCTGGGCGCAGGCTCCGCCGCAACCGGCATCGCCGAGCTGATCAGCCTGGCAATGGCGCAGGAGGGAATGGACCTCACCGCCG
>VAZM01000582.1 GCA_005883135.1 Alphaproteobacteria bacterium | reverse complement strand
CTCGAGCGTCCGCGTCAGGACCGTTCCGGCCTTGGTATCGAGCGAGAGCTCCGCGTCCTCCTCGAACAACGCGAACGGCAGCCCGTAGAAATCGAGCCCCAGCGCCGTCGTCAGGCCGACCGGGCCGGCGCCGACCACGATGATGGGCGCGATGGCGCGCATCGCTCAACGCTCCTGCGCCGCGTAGGCGATGTCCCGGCTGAGGATCGAGGCGGTCATCGTCGCCTGATCGGACAGCAGGAAGAGGAGCGGGCCGACCGCGTCCTCGGGCCGTCCGACTCCGACCGACGACCGCCAATGCGCGTCGTCCGCGCCGGCGTTGGCGGCGCGATATTGCGGCGTATCGATCACGCCTGGCGCGATGAGATTGAAACGCACGCGATGCTGCGCGATCTCCTTGGCCGCGCTTTTGGCGAATGCGACCAGCGCCGCCTTGCTGGCGGCGTAGGCCGACGCGCCGGGCCAGCCCTGGTGCGCAAGCCCCGAGGTGAACGCAACGATCGATCCCGAGCGCCGCGCGATCATGCCGGCGACCACCGCCTGATAGCACCACACGACGCCGTCGAGATTGGTTCGCAAGACGCGGTCCCAGGCCGCCGCCTCCATCGCATGCACGGGCGAGCGCGGCTGAATCGCCGCCGCGCAAACGAGGCCGTCGATCTTGCCGAACCGGCGTTCCACCTCGCCGAGAGCGGCGAAGACTTCGGCGCGGTTCGCGACGTCGAGGCGCCGGGTCGAAATCCCGGACACCTCGGAGAGCGTCGCCATGGCCGCCTCGTCGACGTCACAAACGACGACGCGCGCGCCTGCTTGCGCTGCGGCGCAGGCCAACGCGCGGCCGATGCCGCCCGCGCCACCGGTCACCACGATCACGTCGCCCTCGCCCTCGAAGCGTGCCCGCATGGTTTTAAGCCCCTCCTGCTCGCAACAGCGACGCTTCCAAATCGGCAACTCCGACGCGCGCGGCGGTCTCAAGCAGGCTGCGCACCGTCGCGGCGTCGAGACGGCAGACGCCCTCGCTCGCCTGGCGGGTCGCCCAGACGAGCTCCCCCGGCGCATAGACGCGCTCCACCCCGGGACCGCGTTTCGAGGCGCTCACGCGCGTCGCTTGACCCCGCACCCGTTCGGCAAAGCGCTCGCCCGCGGGGAAGTGACCGGCATCGATCGCCAGAAAGAAGTGCGCGCAGCGGTAGGGCTCGGCGGGATCTCCGTAGAGCGGGCGCACCTCGGCGCCGACCGCGCCGTCCGATAAGCCGCCGCACAAGAGATCGATGACGAAGGCAAGCCCGAATCCCTTCGGCCCCGCCGCGGGCAACAGCATGCCCTTGATGGCCGCCGCGGGATCGGTCGTCGGCCGTCCTTGGGAGTCGACCGCCCAATCCTCGGGAATGCGCGCTCGCGGCCAGCCGGATTTTGCCCATGGCGGTCGCACTCAACGCCATGTCCGCTTCCACCGGAAACGCGCCGGCGGAGGGCAGCGCGATGGCAATGGGATTGTTGCCGACCATGGCCTCGGCGCCTCCCGGCGGCGGCATCAATGGACGCGTGTTCGAAAGCACGATCCCCACGCAGTTCTGCTCCGCCATCATGCGCGCGTAGCGTCCGGCGGTGCCGAAGTGAAAGCCGTTGCGCACGGCGACCGCCGCGAGCCCGATCTGCCGCGCCCGCTCGACCGCGAGCTTGAGCGCCTGCCGCGACGTCAATTGTCCGAGCGCGTTGCCGGCATCGATGACGAGCGCGGCGCCGCGATCGCTGACGACCGCGCCGGCGCTCGCGCGCGAGACCGATCCCTTGTCGATACGCTCGACGTACATGGGCAGGAGCATCACGCCGTGCGACGGAATGCCTTCGAGATCGGCGGCGACCAGATCCGCCGCGACCAGCCGCGCGTCCGCGGCGGCGATGCCCACAGCCGTGAGGATATCGCCGACGGCCGAGATCAGCCGTTGCGCGTCGACCGCGACGGAGCCGGCCGCCTCGGCCGGCATCAGCGCGCGTCCTCGTCGTTGCTGTACCAGGACGGCCGCACGGGATAATGCGGGCCATCGTAGATTTCGAGCACGATCGTTTCTTCGTGCGCCCGCGTCGGCCCGTGCACGTTGCCTTTCGGATTCCAGTAGAACGATCCCGCCGTCAACGTCACACCTGTCTTGGTGTACTCGTAGCGTCCCTTGAGGCAGAACATGAATTGATTCGCCGCGTGCAGATGCGGCTTGGGAATGCCCGCGCCCGCGTCGAACTTGATCAGCGCGATCGACGACCCGCCCTTTTCATCCCGCCAGAGCATTTTCTCCGAAATGCCGGCCAGCGACTTCGCTCGCCAGGGAATGTCATTGCTTTGCAGCAGCACCTCCTCGACGCTCGGCATCCCCGTGGGCATCGGCGGCACCGTGTTTTGCTTGCTCATTGTGATCTCCACTCCTTGATGCGGCACGTTGTTCCTTGCAGTTCGCACTCGGTGCACTCCCCTCTCCCGTCCACGCTCGATGCCGACCAGCGCATACTCGAGCAGCGAGTTCGGTCTGCTCCCCCTCTCCCATAGGGAGAGGGGTGGGGTGAGGGGTTAAGGTCTCACGATAGATCCGAACGAATAATCTACTCACTAGGCTCCTTGGATGCGAACCAAGCCGGCGCGAGTGCTCATTGGTGCGCGGGCGCCGGCGGCAGCCACGACGACATTAACCGCTCGCCCAGGCCGACCAGCGCATAGACGAATATCCCGAGCACGGACAAGGCGAACAGGGCGGCGAACGCGAGCGGCGTGTCGAGCTGCGAGGTGGCGCTCTGCAACAGAAAGCCGAGCCCCTCGCTCGAGCCCACGAATTCGCCGATCACCGCCCCGATGACGGCGAGCGTAATGGCGACCTTGGCGCCGGTGACCACGAACGGAAGCGCCGCCGGAAGCTGCACCTTGAGGAAGATTTGCAGCGGCGAGGCGTTCAAGCTCTGCGCGAGCTCCAACAGCTCCTTCGGCGTCGCCCGCAATCCCGCTGCCGTATCGACGATGATGGGAAAAAACGCGACCAGCCAGACGAGGGCGAGCTTGGATTCGAGACCGGTGCCGAGCCAAACCAGGAGCATCGGCGCCAGCGCCACTTTCGGCACGGATTGCAGCGCGATCAGCAGCGGATAGAACATCAGATTGAGCGGCCGCGAGTTCGCGACCGCGACCGCGAGCGGAAGCCCGACGAGCATCGCCAGCACGAATCCGTAGAGCGTTTCCCTGAGCGTGACCCAGCCTTCGCTGAGCAACAGATCGCTGCGGACGACCAGGGCGCGCAGCACCTTGTCCGGCGAGGGCAGCACGACGGTGGGAATGTTGAGGAGCCAGCAGGCAAGGACCCAGGCGGCGATGATCAGGAGGACGCCGGCGAGCGGATAGAGGACCTGGGAAAAGATGCGCAGTCTCATTGGCGCCCTGCCCCTTGCGCCGCATGCGCCGGCGCCTCGTCCGCCGTCGGCGCGACGACGCCGAGCGCCTCGCTCGCGATCCGCTCGGCGGCAGTGAAGGCCGGCGTGAAGCGAACCTTCTGGCTGCGCGGGTAAGCGAGCGGGATCGCCATCTCCTTCACCACCCGCGCCGGGCGCTTGCTGAAAATGACGACTTTGTCGGAGAGGTAGACCGCTTCCGAGATCGCCTTGGTTTCATGGCGGATGCGAAGCAGAAGATCGTTCATCTCCATCCTGGTGAGCTCGTCGAGCGCGCCGAACGGCTCGTCCATGAGCAAGAGCCGCGGGCGGTGCACCAGCGCGCGACACAGCGCGACGCGCTGCTGCATTCCCCCGGAGAGCTGATGCGGCCGCGCCGAGAGAAAGCCGCTCAGCCCCACCAGCTCCAGAAGCTCGTGGGCGTGGCGGCGCGCCGCGGCATCGTTCTTCCTCAGGATCTCCATCGGAAACAACACATTGTCGAGCACATTGCGCCACGGCATCAGGCTCGGCGCCTGGAACACGAAGCCGTAGTCGCCCATCGGCTTGGTGACCTCGCGGCCGGCGATTGCGACCGAGCCGGCGGACTTCGCGATCAGCCCGCCGACGATGCGCAGCAGCGTGGTTTTGCCGCAACCGCTTGGCCCCAAAAGCGCGACGAGCTCGCCTTCCTCGAACTCGAACGTGGCGTCGTCCAGGGCGACGACGGGCTCAAGCGCGGTCCAGCCGATCTCGTCGAGCTGGAACACCTTGCGCACGTTCTTGATGACCCCGAACGCCATCAAAGAGCTCGCTAACCACCGGCCCGCACGGGCCTGACGAAGCATGCGCTGAACGAAGCACGCGGAGCTCGATCGCGGCGACCGCAGCGAGCGGCGTCTTGAGTATCACGTGAAATATCTTATGGTGTTTCGGGCGTCAAATGCCGCTGCGACGGCCGCACCCGCCACTCGATTGCGCGCGGACGGCTCACAAATGAGGGAGGGACGGATGTCTCAAGCGTTGATCGCACGCGTGCTGGCCGCCACCGCCATCGCCGCGTGCCTGCAGTCCGCGGCCGCGCAAGCGCAGGAGCGCGACCTCAAATTCGTGCTTGATTTCATCAGCCTCGGGCGCCACGCGCCGTGGTACGTCGCACTCGGCAAAGGCTATTTCAAAGAGGAAGGCTTGAACGTCACCATCATGCCCTCGAAGGGCACGGCGGATGCGATCCGCACCGTCGCAACCGGAGGCGCGGAGATCGGCTTCATCGACATCCCGAGCCTGGTCGCCTCGGGGAGCGCCGGCGGCACGGTCAAGATCGTCGCCGCCAATTATCAGAAGCCGCCCTACTGCATCTTCACCTTGAATCCCGGCGCCAATGTCACCGAACCGAAGCAAATGGCCGGCCTCGAGCTCGGCTCGAGCACGGCATCCTTCCTGCCGAAGATCTGGGCGGCATTCATGGAAATGAACAAGGTGGACAGCAAGACGCTGAAGGTCGTGAATATCGACGCGGCCTCGCGCGTGCCCATGCTCGCCGCCGGCAAGGTGCAATCGATCGATCAGTTCCTGATGAGCGAGCCGGCCATCCGCCGCGCGGTCACCAACGCCAAGCCGGTCTGTCTGTTCGCCGGCGATTACGGCCTCGAAATCTACGCCAACTCGATCGGCGTCGCGGAGGATTTTCTCGGCAAGAATCCCGACGTCGTGAAGAAATTCGTGCGCGCGGCGCTCAAGGGCTGGAAGGACGCGCTCGCCGATCCCGAGGAGGCGTCGCGCATCGAAACCCAATACGTGAAGGCGCTCGATCCGCAGATCGTGATCGAGGAAATTCAGATCCTCAAGCGCATCGCCGTCACGCCGGACGTGGAGGCGCACGGCTTCGGCTATATTTCACCCGAGCGCATGAAGAACACAGTCGACTTCATCAACAAGAACATCGAGGTGCCGGGCGAAAAGCTCACCGCCGAGCAGATCTATCGCGCCGGCTATCTCCCCGAGGTCCCGATCAAGCCGTAACGGATCGGCGCCCGAGCTGTCCCACTCGATCGGGGTGGTCGGAGCAAAAGGTGCAAAGTCCGCGCTGTCAGCTCGCAGGCAGCGTCAAGGTGGCGCCGAGTTGCTGGCGCAGTCCGAGTTCGTCGATTTGTTGCCAATGCTCGGCCAATTTTCCCTCTGCGATCCGGTAAATCGCGATCCAGCTGACTTTGATGCGCCTGCCCGTCGGCGGAATACCCATGTATTCGCCGAGATGCGTCCCCTGGCCGGTGGCGCGCGCCACGACCTTGTCGCCTTCGGCGATGATATCGTCGACGGTGACTTTCCAATCCGGAAAGGCCGTGTTGCGCCGTAACCGAACCGCCTTAAAACCTTCGATGCCGACACGCTTAGCTTCATCGCCGACGTGTTCCCTAAAATCAGTGGCGATCAAGTCGTCAGCGAGCGCCAAGTTCTTGTTGGTAAGGACTTCTTCGGCAAGCCGCAGATAAAGCCTCTTGTTCTCATCAAGCGCCGGCATGAGCGGCCCCCTTCTTCATCTCGCCCGCGTTGAGCAGGTGCACCGCGAAGTGCCGCCTGGTTCACTCGATGACGAACATTTCGCGCGTCGAGAACTGGT
>VAZM01000581.1 GCA_005883135.1 Alphaproteobacteria bacterium | reverse complement strand
GAGCGCGTCGCCGCGGCGGAAGCGGATCTGCGAGAGCCGCGAGCCCTCGCGCACCAGCACGGGAAACGTGCGCGGGCTGATCTCGGCGTAGAGCGGGCCGCGGTAGCCGGCCGAGATATGGTCGAAGCCGCGCGTCTCGTCGGCGATCACGCGGGTGAAGACGTCGAGCCGCCCGGTCGAGCTTTTCGGATTGGCGGCGGCGGCAATGCCGGTGGGCAACGCAAGACCTTCGATCAGCGGCACGATGTAGACGCAACCGGTCTCGAGCACGGCGCCGCCGGTGAGCGCGATCTCGTGCAGCTTCAACTCGTCCATGCGCTGCGCGACCGTCGTGTCCGGCCCGGGAAGAAAGCTCGCGCGCACGCGGTAGGCGATCTTGCCGAGGCGCAGGTCGAGGCTCGCCGGCTGGATCTGATCGGCGTCGAGCTCGCGGCCGGCGACGATCGCGCCCTCGCGCACGAGCGTCGCGATCATGTGGTCGGGCAGGATGCCTTTCTGATCTGCGGCTAGGGTAAGCGACACGGCGCAGAGTTCCCGATGAGGCCCGAGCGCGGTGATCGAAATACTAGCGCGCGTTCATTTGTGGAAGCATGCAGCGCCGCGCGCTCGGTCTGCTCCCCTCCCCCTTGTGGGGAGGGGCTGGGGGTGGGGGTCGAAGTTGGCGCGCGAGATGCCTCCACTAACTTCGACCCCCACCCGGCTCGCTTCGCTCGCCACCCTCCCCACAAGGGGGAGGGTAGGACCGAGTTTGCGGGTTGCGCTGACGTTCCGAACGCAGATGCTCTACCGAATGACCCGCTTGACGGAAAGACATCGCCCGCGCTAGAGGAGCGTTATCCCGTGGTCATTTGAGCCGGCCGGCTTGCAGCCACGTAAAACAACTCGCTAAAAGGCCGGGGACGCGTAGGACCCGGCGGAAGCTTTTTCCGGCCGGGTTTTTTGTTGGGCAAAGGAGAGCCTGATGTCCGCGTCTGCCAAGCGAAGCTACCGCCCCGAGACCGAGCTCGTGCATGCCGGCATCCTGCGCTCGCAGTTCGGCGAGACGTCGGAGGCGCTGTTTCTCACCCAGGGCTACGTCTACGAGAGCTCGGTGAGCGCGGAGAAGCGCTTCAAGAACGAAGAGCCGGGCTACCAGTATTCGCGCTTCGCCAATCCCACCGTGAGCATGTTCGAGGCGCGCATGGCCGCGCTCGAGGGCGCGCAGGCGGCGCGCGCGACCGCAACCGGCATGGCCGCGGTCACCACCGCGCTGATGGGCCAGGTCAAGGCCGGCGATCACATCGTCTCCTCGAAGGCGGTGTTCGGCTCTTGCCTCTACGTGGTCGAGGAGCATCTTCCTCGGTACGGCGTTGCCTCCACGCTGGTGGACGGCCGCGACCTCGAGCAATGGCGCAAGGCGGTGCGGCCGAACACGAAAACCTTCTTCCTCGAGACGCCGACCAATCCCGCGCTCGAGGTGCTCGACATCAAGGCGATCGCCGAGATCGCCCACGCCGCCGGCGCGACGCTGGTCGTCGACAACGTGTTCTCGACGCCGCTCTTCCAACACCCGCTCGCGCTCGGCGCCGACTGCGTCGTTTATTCCGCGACCAAGCACATCGACGGGCAAGGGCGCTGCCTCGGCGGGGTCGTGCTCGGCTCGGAGAAATTCATCCAGGACAATGTCGCGGCGTTGATCCGCCAGACCGGCCCGTCGCTCTCGCCGTTCAACGCCTGGGTGCTGCTCAAGGGGCTGGAGACGCTCGCCGTGCGGGTGCGCCGGCAGACCGACACCGCGGCGGCGGTGGCGGTGGCGCTTGCCGAGCATGCGAAGGTCTCGCGCCTCATCTATCCCGGCCGGCCCGACCATCCGCAGGCCGACATCGTGCACCGGCAGATGCACGGCGGCTCGACCCTCGTCGCCTTCGAGGTCAAGGGCGGCAAGGCCGCGGCGTTCCGCGTGCAGGACGCGCTCAAGCTCATCCGCATCAGCAACAATCTCGGCGACGCCAAGAGCCTGATCACGCACCCCGCGACCACGACGCACCAGCGCCTCACGCCGGCGGCGCGCGCCGAGCTCGGCATCACCGACGGCTTGCTGCGGCTCTCCTGCGGGCTGGAGCATCCGGATGATCTGGTGGAGGATCTGCTCACGGCGCTGAAGGCGGGGTGATGCGGGTGCATCTCCGTCCTTGGTTGCGCTGTTGAAATCAGTGCGGGCGGCGAACTCGGTCTGCTCCCCTCCCCACCGAACCCGGGCTTGCCCGGGTTCGGCACCATATTGCGCAAGTCGGGCAGGCCCGACTTGCGGTGGGGAGGGGTTAGGGGTGGGGGTCGTAGTTGGTGGCGGGGCGAGAGTCGAAGCATCGCTGCACCACCCCCACCCCGCCCGCCTTCGCTGCGCTTCGGCGGCCGACCCTCCCCGCAAGGGGGAGGGTAAAGACCGAATGCGCGGCGCGAACCTGCGCACAGCTAGCGGCTCACACGCTCGAGTTGCTTTTTCCATTGTTAAAAACAATCGGAAACAATGGATCGGCGATCGCGACGATTTTTTACACTCGCAGGTTGCTTCTCCGCCCGCCACGACTCGTTGGCTCGCTTCGCCGGGCGCACTGCCCTCTCCTGCCCTCATGCTGAGGAGCCGCGCCTCAAGCGCGTTCACGCGCGTCATGGACACGCTATGGCGCGGC
>VAZM01000598.1:1828-4222 GCA_005883135.1 Alphaproteobacteria bacterium | reverse complement strand
AGGTCCGGTCGGTCACGTTCGGCATGGCATTGATCGAGCCGGCGAGCCTGGTCTCGCCCGGGGTGAGCGTCGCGACTCGTCCCAAGAGCTGGGCACGCAGCTGAAATTCGGCGTTGTGGCACATGAAGATCGCGCGCGAGACTAGCTCGCGCAGGTCGCGCCCGACCACGGTGGCGCCGTGGTGGTTCATCAGCACGGCCCCATGCGACCCGAGCGCACGCGCGAGCGAGCGGCCCTCTTCGGGCTTGACCACCAGCAGGTTGGTGTCACCGAATTCATCGCGCTGGTTCCAGAACGGCAACGTCTCTCCCGCCGCGGCGCCGAGGTGAAACACCGGCACGATTGGCACGCCCGCGATGCAGAACGGCATCACCGCCGGGGCATGGTGATGGCAGATCGCCATCACGTCCGGCCGTGCCTGATAAATACAGCCGTGGATCACCCGCTCGGCATAGAGCTTGACCGTGGGCGGCGCGACCGGGTCGGAATCGAGCGTGAACTCCAGAATGTCGGCCGCCTCGATCAATCCCGGTGAGCGGGAGCGCGAGAGCAGGTAACGCCCGGGGTCGGTGGGATGGCGCAGGCTGACGTGGCCGAAGGCGTCGAGCACGCCTTCGTTCGCCAGCATGCGGTTGGCGAGCGCGACTTGGTAGCGGATCTCGGACAAAGCATCGGACACGGGACGTTTCCTACGATTGATGACATGTTGCGGGCGGGCCGCGAGCAAAGCCGAAATGGTTTCAATTGCCAAGCCGCACGTGTCCTGCGCGTTCGGCGCGGCAGGCCCCCGCCCGGACGCCTTGCCAAGGAACAGAGATATCCGCAGACTCCGTCCATCGCCGGGCCACAGTGGAGAGAACCCCATGAATCCTGTCGTCGCCGTCATCGCGCCCGGCATGATGGGCGCTGCCGTCGGCAAGCGGCTCGTCGATCACGGCCTCAAGGTGCTGACCTCGCTCAAGGGCCGCAGCGCCGAGACGAGCGAGCGGGCCAAGGCTGCGGGGATGATCGCGGCGAACGACGAGGAAATCGCCGCGTCTGATTTCATCCTGTCGATCTTGCCGCCGGGTGACGCGATCGCGCTCGCGCAGCGCTTTGCGCCGGCGCTCAGCGCCAGCAACAGCAAGCCTGTCTACGTCGACTGCAACGCGGTGAGCCCGCGTAGCGCCGAGCACATCGCCGCCGCGATTGCGCCGACGGGTTCACCTTTCGTCGATGCCGGCATTATCGGCCAACCCCCGAAAGGAAACGACGCCGGCCCGCGCTTCTACGCCTCGGGCCCCGAAGCGCCGCGCTTTGTCGCGCTGAAAGATTTCGGGCTCGACGTCCGCGTCCTGGCCGGTCCGCTGAGCGCGGCTTCGGCGCTGAAAATGTCCTATGCCGGCATCACCAAGGGCACGCAGGCCTTGGGCGCGGTCATGATGCTGGCGGCGACGCGCGGTGGGACGGCGGATGCGCTCTTCGCCGAGTTGCAAGCAAGCCAGCCGCAGATGCTGGCCTGGCTCAAGCGCAGTTTGGCATTGATGCCGCAGAAGGCTTACCGCTGGGTGGCGGAAATGCACGAGATCGCCGATTTCGTCGGAGAGGATCCTGCGGGGCACGAGCTTTATCTCGGCGCGGCGCATTTCTACGAGCAGATCGCCCGCGATTTTGAGGACGAGCGGAACGAGGTTTCAGCTCTCGAAGCGTTCCTCGGGAAAGGCGCGGTCAGCTAGCGCCTGTCCTCCTGGATCAGCGCCTGGACTGATGCAAAGCTCGGCGGAACGACGTGTTTACGTCGCTCGGCCTCACAGCCGCTCCTGTAAGAAGCGCAGCAGGCGCGGCGCCATGAAACCCGGATAGCTGCCCGGCTCCTCGATCGGATCGTTGAGCCAGTAATGCGGCGCGCCATGCACGATACAGGTGCGTACGAAGAAATTGGCCTGTTTGAGCTTGAGCAGGAACGCGTCCGTCTGCGCCCGCCGGTTGACGAGATCGTCTTCGGTCCCCACGCTCAGGAACACGCCGATCTGATTGTTGGCGAAGGTCGCGTAGTTCAAGGGCGACGCCTCGAAATAGCGCCGCGGATCGTCCATCGGCGCGCAGCCCATGAAATTCTCGATGTTGTTCTCGCGCGGACTCTGCAGCTGGTAGCGTTGCCACATCTCGACGACATCGTAAACGCCGTAGACGCCGATGAAGGCCTTCACCTTGCTGCTGTGCGCGGCGTGGGGGTCATCGGAATAGGCATTCTTGAACGGCGCGCTGTCCGCACCGAGCGCCGCGAGCGCGGTAAGATGCGCGCCCGCGGAAGCGCCGAACAGGGCGATGCGCTCGGGATCGACTTTGATCTGGGCCGCGCTGCCGCGCACGAATTGCACCGCCGCCATTAGGTCGGTGACCGCCTGCGGAAAC
>VAZM01000598.1:0-1783 GCA_005883135.1 Alphaproteobacteria bacterium | reverse complement strand
GACATAGCCGCGCGCGGCGAGATAGGGGCCCCAGTACTGAAAGGCGCTGCGCGCGCCCGCCTGCCAGCCGCCGCCGTGGGCGGCAACGAGCGCGGGAAACGTCCCGCCAGCGGCCGGCAGATAAAGGTCGCCGAGCAGCGTCACGCCGTCGTGCTTAGCGTAGGCAATGTTGGCGCGGGTGTCACTGCGCAGACGTTTGTGCGTGCGCTCCACGCTGCACCGCATCCGGGACACGCTCGACAGTTTGTCGCTCGTGAATCAGGCTCGGGCGTAGCGACCGCGGTTGAAGAAGCGGTCCTTGTCGTCGTCCGAGGCAGTCTCGCGGTTCGACTTGATGGCGCCGACCTTGGCGAGCGCGGCCTTCACCGCCGGCCGCTCATTGATGGCGTTGAACCAGCGCGCGAGATTGGGATTGTCCTCCCATTTCGCACCCTGGGCGTCGTGGTTGCGCGTCCATGGGAAGGTCGCGATGTCGGCGATGGAATATTCCTGCCCGCCGAGATACGGCACCTTGCCGAGCCGCGTCTCCAGCACCTCGTAGAGCCGCTTTATTTCCGACGTGTAGCGCGCCATCGAATAGTCGTTGCCGCCTTTGGGGGCGAACAGCTTGAAATGCGTCCACTGCCCGAACATGGGCCCGACCCCGGTCACCTGGATCATCAGCCACTGCAGCACTTCGTATTTCTTGCCCATGTCCTTGGGCAGGAACTTTCCGGTCTTTTCGGCGAGATAGAGCAGGATCGCACCGGATTCGATCACGGTGTAAGGCTTGCCGCCCGGCCCATCATGATCGACGATAGCGGGAATTTTGTTGTTGGGGTTGATCTTCGTGAATTCCGGCTTGTACTGCTCGCCTTTCCAGACATCGACGAAGTGCTCCTTGTAGGGCAGGCCGCATTCTTCGAGCATAATGTAGATTTTCTGCACGTTCGGGCTGGTGAGCGCGTAAAGATCGATCATGGGACTGGCCTTTGGCTATGCGGAGATCGGCAACGGTAGCGAGCGACGATCGCCGGGGCAAGCGTGGGCGATTTGCCGATCCTGCGCCCGGCTTTTTCATCCCCTGCGATGGATATAGAGTGCGCGCTGCCGCCCAGTGGTGGCAGCGGGAGCGCCGACGGAAGTGACAGGGCCGAAGCGATTGACCGGCCGCATCGCGGCCGAAAACATCAAGCTGATGGCCGTCCCGCGCCCGCCCCAGGGCGCGGTCGAGCGCCTCGCCGCGCTCGGCGATTGCACCGGGCTCATCTCCGACACGATGGACGAGCTCGGCATTCCCTGCGGCGTCATCGGCGCATCGGTGCTCAAGCCGACCATGGCTGGCAGGACCATCGTCGGGCCGGCGCTGACCGTGCGCAACATCCTCCAGCGTATCAACCCGATCGAGGGCGCGCGCCAGCACGTCAACCGGATGGCGGAGTTCGAAGCGCACAATCTCGCCCAGCAGGGCGACGTGCTGGTGATCCAGGGGGTCGCGAACGTATCGAACATGGGCGGCATCTCCGCGCAGACCGGCAAGCGCCAGGGAGAGATCGGAGCGATCGTCGAGGGTGGCGTGCGCGACGTCGGCCATTCGCGCGCGATCGGCTATCCCATATGGGCGAGCGACATCACCCCGGCCACGGGCAAGTGGCGGCTTGAAACCGTGGAGATCAACGGCCCGATTGAGATCGGCGGCGTGCGCGTTGCGGCTGGCGACCTCGTGATCGCCGACGACACCGGCGTGTGTTTCATTCCGCGCGACCTCGTCCTCGAAGTGCTCGAGGCGGCCGAGCAGAAGGCG
>VAZM01000597.1 GCA_005883135.1 Alphaproteobacteria bacterium | reverse complement strand
ATTCATGCACCCGGCGCGTCCGATCTCGTGTTGCGCAACATCAAAACCGGCGCCTTCGAGGTCTATGACATCGCCGGCAATCAACTCATCGGCGCCGCCAGCCTAGGGCGGGTGGGCTTGGACTGGCAGCTCGGTGGATTCGCCGCCGATCCGCCGACCGGCTCCATGGGCGGCTCCGACGCTTCAACCTCTCAGCTCGTACAGGCGATGGCGGGCTTCGACGGTGGCAGCGGCGCTGCGGCCGATGGATTGAATGCCGGCCTTGGCAGTGCCGAAACGTCACAGCAGCTGGTTCTGACGACCCCGCACGCGTGAGGGCCTCACTCCCGCCGCCAACTCTTCGCGAAGGCCGTCATCGCCGCCTCGCGACTCTCAGCATAGCCGTGCGTTGGCGTCCGGTCCTCGTGATGCCCGAAGGCCAATGTCCACATCCAGGAGGCCCCGATCGGCGAAGCGTTGGCCTTGAAGATGCGGCCGACGACGGCGCGATCCGCCAGTACGTCGAAATCGTCGTCATTCCACTCCCCGGATGGCCGGGAAGCCGCCGCGCGTTTCAGGATCAGCGTCCCCATCTCAGCGCGGGCTTTTCAGCGCCCGGGCGCGGGTTAGGGGGCGGCCCTGACTAGCGCGCACCTCCCCATGGGTCTGCTTTTTTGACGGGCTGTTCGCGAGTTGTCTTCTTGAGCGTGTCTTTGTACGCCCTTTCGATCTGTTCGTTCTCTTTTTTCTTCTGCTCCTCAGCTTTGTTTGCCTCAGCCTTAGCGGGGTCCTCTGCAGCGAATGCGGGCACCGCCAAGGACGTGATTATCGCAGCTACGGCGAAGACTCTCATTTCAATCTCCGTGGCAGATTGTTGGAACAGGAAATGTTCCGAATTAGGGCAACCGCCCTACGTTTGAGAATCAGGCCAGGCCATAGCGCAGCCCCGACTATAGCCGCTCCCGGATCAGGAGCCGGCTGCGCTGATCCCGGTCCAGGTCGAACAGCTTGACGGCCACCGCTTCGGCCCTCTCGCGATTAGGCGCGCGACCGATCCCAGATATGCCGCGGCTGCGCATGATGACGACGCGCTAGCTTCGGAGCTGAACTTATTTGTTGAGGGGGCCTGGATTGGGGCCCGGGCCAGCGCCCGTACCCGGGGAGTTGATAGCGTTTTGGCCTGTGCTGCCGGGGGGCTGAACACCAACAGGGCTGTTCGGGTTGCCTGTTCCGGGCGTGCCGCTCGCTCCAGCAGCGCCGTGTGCGCCACTCGCCCCAACAGCGCTACCTGCGCCGCTCCCTCCAGCAGCGCCACCTGCGCCGCTCGCTCCACCGCCGGCACCGCCGCCGCCTCCCCCCGCCTGCGCCAACGCACCGGAACCCAATGTGATTGCCGCCACTAAGGAAAGCGCCAAAATTCTTGCTCGCGACACTTCGGAACTCCTTCCATGTATTGAGTTGAACGTCATGACAGACAGCGTTGGCCTGCCTGACTGTCATGACAGAAAGCGTTGGCTTGCCTTGTTGTTCCGAGGATCGGTCCATTAGCTGAGACCAGATCCGACAACAGCGCCATCGGCCAGCACGTCGAAGTCGTTCTCATTCCATTCCCCGGACGGCCGGGAGGCGGAAGCGCGTTTGAGAAGCAATACGGTCATGCGAAGGGAATCGAGAAACTTTCCTTCGGCCCGACGTTCCATCGAAACCGATTAGTTGCTAGCGGCATTATAATATGGAGCGCGAACATGCCGCCCTAACGCAAGGGGCAGATCGTGTCGGACCGAGCAAAAAAAACTGAGCGCGATGCGCGCTGCCCCAGATGTGGAACTACTATGGACGAAGTGGCCAACATCGGACCGAGCTTGGGTGACCCCGGCCTGGTCGCCTATGAGTGTCCCAAGTGCGCCTACGTAACTAGCAAGCTAGTGCAGCCGAACGGGCCTGATTAGCTCAGGTCGCGCCACCCACTTTAAGTACCTCGATGGCTCTTGCGGGGCTGGGCTGGGAAGACACGGCGCGATGAATCCGCCCGGCAGAGCATGCTGCAACATAGCGCCGATAACTAAAGCCTATAGCCGCGCGTCTCAATGCTTTTTGGTTGCGCGATTCACGGGATTGAATATCGTGGGCTGGCCCTAGACATCCCTCTGGGGCGCGCTTCATGACACTAACTAACTTGAAGCCCCGGCACACTGGCCCGGGGCTTTCTTTGCCGATTGCCGACGAGCGATTGCGCATCCCACGCGAACGGAGCAAGCTTCTGGGGCGCCTGGCACGTTGGTGTTCGTCGGGATGAAAACTCGGTACACAGTCGTATTATCAATGATTGCAGGTGCTGCTGTTGGTGGCACAGCTATTCAGGGCCTCCACGCTCAAGCCAAGCCGAAAGCTTACACCATCACCGAACTCGAAACCGTCGATGCTCAGGCTGCCGCTGACATTGCAAAGCGTATCTGGGTTGCACAAACGGAGGCTGGAGGTCGTAACTTCCGCACGGGTGGCGGAAAGGTTGTTGGCATGGAAGGGCCGCCCCCACCCAAGCGCGTGGCGATCACGGAATGGGACAGCCTCGAAAAGGCGGAGACCTTTTTCAAGTCGAAGGCCTGGACCGATCTCGGCCCGGAGCGCGCCAAGGCACTCAAGACAATTCGCCGATATGGAGTCGAAGTAGCGAATTAGCCGACCTGCGGGAATAGAAAGCCCCGGCGAGCGCGCCAAAAGCGAAGCCCCGCCGCCACGGCTGGGCTTCCTCCGACCGGTGCCCCGCCACTCGGCCACCCTTCCCCGTCAATGATAGTTACCAATGCCAAGCTGAGAACATCTTAGCAGCAATTTGCTACTTGGACCCAGTTGCACCCAATTTCCCGGTCCGGAGTACGACACCGGAACGCCCTCCTGTCTGCTCGTCTCGTCGCGCAGCCTCCGCTGCGATGCGTTAGATGTCGTCAATTGAGGTCACAATCCAGCCTGGGAGCTGCGGTGGCCAGCTCGAGGTGGTTCGCGTCTGGGGGACTAGAGCGTGCAGCGACAAAAGAAAAAGGGGCGGAAGCCCCTTCTTCCAACTCTCTTTTTTGATTGGATTCACCAGCAGCGTCGGGTCTTTACGCATCCGCGCGGTCCGCAAGTCGAGCGCCATCGGCACGGCACTTTGGTGACGGGCGAGGTGGCGGTCGCTGCGTTGTTGATCACGCCTGCATTTACCGGCGCGGCGGATGTGGGTGACGCACCCGCTAAGCCGATTGCGATGGTCGCCATAGCCGCCACAACAATCATTCGCATTGTCACCTCCTGTCGTTGGTCCCCAGTGCGCGGGGCCGCTTTGATGTGGCCTTGCGGCCTTTTACGGGGTCGCGTCGAGATCATCACCGGACGCGACGTCCTCACGGAATTGCTCAAAGACTAAAGGTGTGTACTCGTAAACGCGCAGGAAGGCGGGTCTCAACGCGCTCAGGGCACGGGCAGCAGCGAGACGTCCCGTACGTGCTGGTCGGCCACGTTCAGGAGAATCGCGGTCGCCGCGTAGTCACCGATCAGCGACGCGATGTTGACGACGCCCTGATGCCCAAACAGCTTCACGGCGCTGGCGAAGGTTTCCGAATCGACTTTGTGTTTGCGGATTGCATCGCGTCCGAGCTGGACGATGACCCTCTCCTTTTCTCCCAGCGCGCTCGCGTCCCGGCGGAACTTCACCGTGTCGATGATCGGCTGCTCCAGGCCTGCCTTTCGCGCGGCCGGTTCGTGGGAGGTCCAGACGTATTCGGCGTCCATCTCCCGCGCCGTCACCAGAATCGCCAACTCGACGAGGCGAGGTTCGAGACCGGACTTGCGCCGGAGGTAGTCGTTCACGGCTGTCATGCTCTCAGCCACGGGCGGACTGTAGAGCCGCAGTGCTGCCGGTCCGAACCCGTCTGTGACGCCGCGCATATCGTACAGCTTCTTCTCGGCCTCGTTCAACGCATCGCGCCTGATCGGCGGAAAACGGTTGCCCGTTTCGGGATGGAGATCGGCGGGACGCGCCCGTCCCGATGATGCCTGTGCCGGTGGTGCAGCGGACTCGGAACCCGCCTGTCCGGACGTGGGTGTCGCATGTCCAGCGGCGATGAGGATTCCAAGGACCAGCAGGTCTGCCAGACGTCGCCGTGGTTGCATTTCAGCCTCCAGACGGGCGGCACGACCACCCACTATTCACATGACAAGGGGGACACCAAAAG
>VAZM01000310.1 GCA_005883135.1 Alphaproteobacteria bacterium | reverse complement strand
CGACGAAGGCCTCGCCTTCGCTCGGCGTGTAAAGACCCGAGCCGATATTGAGCAGAGTTGATTTGCCGCAGCCGCTGGGGCCGATGAGGGAGACCACCTCGCCATCGCGGACGGCTAAGCTCACGCGCTCGACCGCCGTAAGGGCTTTTCCGGACGCGGCGACGAAGCGCATCGTCACGTTGCGGTATTCGAGCCGTACCACGTCCGACATTGCCTGAAACTCGATCACCGTACCCGCGTCTTGCCCGTGCCGTCGTATTGCAGAACGATACCATGGCGTATAGTGGCAGACAGACCGCCGCTATGGGCGGCGAGTCCGCGAGAATACGCCGACTGGAGAGGATGAGATGTCCGCACGTGATGCGAAAATATCCCGCCGCTGGCTCCTCGCCGGCGGCAGCGCGTTCGGTTGGGGGCTGCTGAGCGCGCCGGCGTCGTCGCAGACCCCCGAAAAGATCACGTATCTCTTCCCGGCGCCCCCGATTCTGCCGGCCTTTGGGCCGATCCAGCTTGCCCAGGGCAAGGGCTATTTCACCGCCGCCGGCCTCGACGTGAGCTTCGCGGTTGGTCGCGGCGGCGTCGACGTGGCCAAGCAAGTTGGCGCCGGCAACGCGCCGCTCGGCGGCATCGTCGCGGACGGGCCGATCATGGTCCGCGGCAACGGCGTGCCGGTGAAGATCGTCGCGGTGTTCGGCGGCAAGGGATTCATGCAGCTGGTGGTGCGCGAGGATTCCGGCATCGAGAAACCGGCCGACCTCAAGGGCAAGACCATCACGGTGATGTCGTATCAGGATACGACGTTCTACGCACTGCTCGGGCTGCTCGCGAGCGCGGGGCTGACGCAGAACGACGTGGACATCCAGTCGGCCGGTCCTACCGGCGTGTGGGAATTCGTGGCCACTGGAAAGTCGGTAGGAATGGCGGGCGTGCCGGACTGGATACCGCCGGTCCAGGCGGCGGGCGTGAAGGTCAAGGTGATCCCGAGCGACGAATACTTCCCGCACATGGCGCAAGGCATCGCGGCTTCCGATCAGATCATCAAGGACAAGCCGGAGATGGTGCGCAAGTTCGTGCACGCGGCGCTGCGGGGCATGAAGGACATCATGGACGATCCGGACAAGGCGACGGACGACTTCGTGCGCTTCGTGCCGGAGTGGAAGGGAAAGGAAGGCGCGGTCCGCTTCGCGCTCAACATGTACGCGAAGCTGGTCTATCCGGGGCAAAAGGAGCTGGGCGAGGTCAACGCGGAGCGGCTCGCCAAGCTGCAGGAGTTCTACGTGGCCAAAGGCTTCATCCAGAAGGCGACGCCGGTCGACGAACTCTACAGCAACGCATTCATCAAGTAGGCTCCAATCGCGCTGAGGATTCTCCCGCTCGGGCCCTGTGTCCCGGATGCGGTGCAGCGCGGAGCTAAAGCGTAGCGGTGCACCGCTGATCCGGGACCGCCACAGACTGTGACGGTCCCGGGTCTGCAGCGCACCGTTGCGGGATAGGCGCGTAAACGCGCCTATCCCTCCACGCTGCGCTGCGCCCGGGACACGCTGCTGACGGGATTATTTCTTGTAGCCGTCCGTTCCCTGCCAACCGTGTTTTGAAATATCGAAGATCACCCCGTCCGGGTCCTTGAACTTGCGCTCGAAATTGCCGTGGCGCTCGTCGCCGAGATCGAAGAAAAACTTGCCGCCATGCGCCTCGATGCGCTTCTGTGTTTCGGCGAGGTCGTCGACCTGGAAGCCGAAATGATGCGCGCCAACGAAGCTCGCGCCCTCCTTGATGTCAGAGGCCTTGCTGCCGGCCGCGCCGGTGAAATTGAGCAGCGCGAGGTTGATCACGCCGTCGGTCATGTAGATCGCCGAGCCGATCTCCAGATCCTCGCGGCCGACGCGCTTGAGATCGAAGACCTTGGCGTAGAACTCCGCCGCCTGATCGAGGTCTTTCACGCAGACTGCAAAATGGCGCAGACGTGCCATGGCTCTCCTCCGCACGCGTCTCCTCTCGGAATTGCCCGCCATCATAGCGCCAGCCGCTTGCCGCAGGCTACCCTCGATGGCGCGATGCCATAGGATGGCGCCATGAAGCGGCACGCCGAAATCGCCGGCGCGGGCTTCGCCGGCTTGACCGCGGCTTGCGCGCTGGCTCAGCGCGGCTGGAGCGTGCGCGTGCACGAGCGCGGCCAGCGCCTGCGCACCACAGGCGCGGGCATCTACATCTACGAAAACGGGCTGCGCGTGCTCGCGGCAGTCGGCGCCTATGCAGCGGCGGTCGAGGGCGCGCCCTTCGCCCATACCCGCGAGGTCCGCGACGATCGCAACCGTGTGATTTCGGTGCACCGCTGGAAAGGAAGCCGCGTGTTCAGCATCGTGCGCCAGACCGTCATCAACGCGCTGGCGGCGGCGGCGGAGCGCGCCGGGGCCGAGATCGTCACCGGCTCGGTTGCGACCGCCGCCAGCGCTGACGGCGAGCTCGTGCTCGCGGACGGGCGCAAGCTCAAGGCCGACTTGATCGTCGGCGCCGACGGCAGCAACTCGGCCGTGCGCGAGGCGGTCGGGCTGTTGTGGAAACGCAAGTTTCTGGTCGATGGCGCGACGCGGCTGCTGATCGCGAAGACCGAGCAGGAGCGCGCGGCGGCGGATGCCGGCACCACGGTCGAATACTGGTCCGGCACCCGGCGCGTGCTCTACACGCCGTGCAGCGAGAACGATATTTACGTCGCGCTGACGATGCTCGATCGCGACGAGATCGCCAAGGCGACGCCGGTGCGAAAGGATGCGTGGGAACGCTGGTTTCCCCACCTCGAGCCGCTGATCGACCGCTTCGGCGAGCAGGGCCGCTACGATCGCTTCGACCTGATCAAGCTGCGCCGCTGGTCGGCGGGCCGCGTGGCGCTCGTCGGTGATGCCGCGCACGCGCAGCCGCCGAACATCGGACAGGGCGGCGGATGCGCCATGATGAACGCGCTGTCGCTTGCGGTGCATCTCGAACGTTATGCCGAGGTTCCCGCCGCGCTCGCCGCGTGGGAAAAGAACGAGCGGCCAATCACAGAGCACACGCAACGGATGTCCTACCTGCTCGGCCTTCCCACCACCTGGCCGCCGCTGCTGCGGACATTTGCGCTTGGTTGGGCCGGGCGTTCGAAATGGCTCGTGCGCCAGCGCACCAAGACGGCATTGCACTGGCCGACGGGGACGGCGCCATAAAGGCGTTTCTTGCTCACATATGCCTTGCGCCAGCGTCGCGGCCGGCGCCGCGATGCGCTATCATCGAGAACCGCGTCAGGACGATGGAAAGACACGATGAGCAATATCGATGCCGAGCTTGATCGGTTGATCGCGCCCGGACGCGTGCACCGCCGCATCTACACCGATCCCGCCATCTTCGAGCTGGAAATGGACCGCATCTTCGGCGCTGCGTGGATTTATGTGGGGCACGAGAGTCAGATTAAGAAGCCGGGCGACTATTTTGCCACGCGCATGGGCCGCAAGCCCGTCGTTCTGGTGCGCGACGAGCAGGGCGCGGTGCGGGTGATCCACAACCAGTGCGCCCACCGGGGCGCGATGGTCGTGGCCACCGACCAAGGCAAGGCGGCGGAATTCATCTGCTGCTATCACGGCTGGACTTACCATCTCGACGGCCGCATCAAGGCAGTGCCGCTCAATCATGGCTACCCGCAAGGCTTCGATACCAAAAATCCGAAAATGGCCATGCTGCCGGTGCCGCGGGTGAAGAGCTATCGCGGCTTTGTGTTCGCGAGCGACGCGAGCGACGGACCAGGTCTCGAGGAATGGCTCGGCCACATGACGACATCGCTCGACGACATGATCGATCGCGCGCCGGAGGGCGAGATCGAGATCGCCGGCGGCGTGTTCAAGCACGCGTATGACGGCAACTGGAAGGTCTATTTCGAAAACCTGTGCGACGCGGCGCATCCGCTGTTCACGCACCGTTCCTCGATCGACGCCGCGCAGCAACAATCCGATGACGTGCATAGCGACGGCGCCGGCGAGATCGCCATTCGCCAGATGCGTCAGAACGGCGCGCCCTACAGCTTCTGGGAATCGCAGGTCGGGATCTGGACCTATCCGAACGGCCACAGCTACCTCGGCGACTACCACGACGACGCCAAGCTCGTCGCCGCGCTTAAAGATCCCGTCTTCCGCGAGTACATCGCCGCGTTGGAACGCAAGAAAGGCAAGGCCGAGGCGAAACGTGTTCTCGAGGTACGCCGCTGGAACTCCAACATCTACCCGAACGTCTCGCTGATGAGTCAATTCCAACAACTGCGCGTGGTGCACCCGATCGCCGTGAACCGCACCGTCGTGCACTCCTACAGCTTTCGCCTCAAGGGCGCGCCGGATCAGATGTTTCGCAACACGATCAGTTTCGCCAACATTGTCAACGGCACGGGCTCGCTCGTCCTCACCGATGACCTCGAAATCTACAACCGCCTCGAGATGGGTATGTCGAGCGAAGGTTCCGAGTGGCTGCAGATCGGGCGCGGCTACCAGAGCGACGTCGGCGACGCGCACGGCGGCCGCCGCGGCAAGAACTCGACCAGCGAGGTCTATATCCGCAACATGCTGGACGCTTGGCTCGGGCTGATGACCAAAGGGCATGCGGCGCCGGTGCGCGCCGCCTCCTGACGCCGACGATGGCGAAACGACGCAGGCCGAAGCCCAAGCCTCGAGCCCCTAGCCGGCGGCCGGTGCTGGTCGCGCGCCACCGCGCCGCCCTCCGCGTCAGCGAGACCCTCGACCTCAATCGCTGCGAGCGCTTCCTGCAGCACGAGGCGCGGCTGCTCGATGATGGCAAGTTCGACGACTGGCTGGCGCTGTTCACGCCCGATGGCAGCTACTGGGTGCCGAGCGAACCGGATCAGGACAACCCGCATGATACGGTCTCGCTGATCTACGACGACCGGCGCCTGCTCGAGACGCGCGTGCGGCGCCTGGCGAGCCCGAGGATCTATTCGCAGGAGCCGCGCTCGCGCACCAGCCGGATCGTGAGCAACGTGTCGATCGAGGATGGCGACAACAATGCCTGCACCGTACGTTCGAAGCTCCTCATGGTCGAGTATCGCCGCGGCGGGCAGCGGCTGTTCGCCGGCACGGCTTTCCATCGCCTGGTGCAGGCCGACGGCCTCATCCTGATCGCGTCCAAGCGCGTTAACCTGCTCAATTGCGACGCGCCGCTCGACGGGATCGTCGTGCCGTTTTGATACGTCAGGCTGACGAACGGCTTCACTCCGGTCCGGCGTAGGTCCCCGCCGTCGCCGGGAACATCGACTTGACGATCTTGAGCTTCGAGATGTCGACCGTCGCGTCCATGTGCAGGAAGATGGCGGCGTCGCGGAAGATTTTCTCCACGCCGAAGTCGAGCATCACCCCGTTGCCGCCGTGCAGCTCGAGGCAATGCTGGGCGACCTTCAATATCTCCTCGGAAGCGAACAACTTGACCATGTTGCAGAGCGTTTCCGCGTCGGGCGCATTGTCGTCGACGGCCTGCGCGGCGCGCTCGAGCAGCGCGCGCACCGCCTCGATCCGCGTCGCCATTTCGGCAAGACGCAACGCCACCGCCTGATGCTTGATGAGAACGCGCCCGCCCTGCACGTAGTTCTGCACGTATTCGGCGGCGGCCTCGAAGGCATGCACGCCGACGCCGAGATTCTTGGCCGCCTGAATGATCTTGCCCGGCCGGAAGTAGACGCCGGCCTTGCCCAGCGCGTCGTTCTCGGTCAGCAGATGATCTTCCGGCAGGCGCATGTCCTCGAACACCAGTTCGCCGTTGTTCATGAACCGGCATCCCATGGTCTCGTTGCAGCGCGCGACCGTGAGCCCCGGCGTATCGCGCGGCACCAGAAACGAGGATGTGCCCTGCAGCATGCCGGCTTTCGGGTTGGTGTTGGCGTAGACGACGTAGAGGCTGGCGTCGTAGCCGTTGGAGATGAACTGCTTGCGGCCGTTGATGACCCATTCGCCGTTTTTCTTTACCGCTCGCGTCTGCATCGCGGCCTCCGGCACGTTGTAAGGGAGCCAGCGGTCGGAGGCGCCGCGCGGCTCCGTCAAGCAATGCGCCAGCAGGAACTGGGGCTCCCCGACCAGCCGTGCGAACCATTTCTCCTGCAGGTGGCGCGGGGCGAGGTTGCGCAACAGCACCGAGACCTTCCAGTTCTGCACCAGCTTGTCGGCAAGGCCAGAGTCCCCGCGTGCGATCTCCTCGGAGATCAGCGCGAAGGTGCGCACCTCGCTTTTGGGGTCGAGCTCGACGCCGCCGAACTCCTCGGGCACGCCGAGCGTGCGGACGCCGATCTCCTCGGCGCGCTCGAGAATCTCCGGCGGCAGGCGCGCCTGCGGATTCATGTCCCATTCCCGCTGCCAATTGGAGCGAATGAACGGCGTGACGACCTCGTCGACGAAATCGCGGCAGCTCTGGCGCATCAGGCGCTGTTCCTCGGAGAGGCCGCGGCTTGGGGTGATATCGAGCATGATGATCGGTCCGATGGTGGATTAGGCCGCCTTGCGGCTGGTCAAGAATTTGCCCATGCGCTCGAGCGCGCGCAGGATGTTCTCCGTCGAGTTGGCGTAGGAAAGCCGCACGTAGCCCTCGCCTAGAACGCCGAAATCGGGGCCGCCGATGATAGCGACACCGGCGTCTTCCAATAAGGCGGTGGCGAGCGCCTTCGCCTTCCAGCCGGTGCGCTTGATATTGGGAAAGGCGTAGAACGCGCCTTTGGGCGTGGCGCAGGAGACGCCCGGCAAGCGGTTCAATCCGTCGACCACGACCTTCCGGCGCCGGTCGAACTCCGCCACCATCTTCGCCACGTCGTCCTGCGGCCCTTTGAGCGCCGCCAGCCCCGCGTATTGCGCCGCCGTGTTCACGCAGGAGTGCAGGTTGACCGCGAGCTTGCGCGCATAGTCGTAGAGCTTGCCCGGCCAGATCGCATAGCCCAGCCGCCAGCCGGTCATGGCGTAGGTCTTCGACCAGCCGTTGAGCAGGATCAGCCGGTCGCGAATCGAGGGATAAGAGAGTAGGCAGACGTGGGTCTCGCGGTCGTAGACCATGTGGTCGTAGATCTCGTCGGACATGACGGCGAAATCGGGAAATCTCTCGAGCCCCGCGACCAGCTTGTCGACCTCGCGCTTTCCCGTCACGCCGCCGGTCGGGTTGGCCGGCGAGTTGAGGATGAGGAGCCGCGTTTGCGGCGTGATCAGCTTGAGCGTCTCCTCGGCGGAGAACGCGAAATTGTTTTCCTCGCGGATCGGCACAGGGATCGGCCGCGCGCCGGTATATTCGATCATGGAACGGTAGATCGGAAAACCGGGATCGGGATAAAGGATGTCGGCGCCCGCCTCACCGAACATCAGGATCGACATGAACATGGTGGGCTTGCCGCCCGGCAGGATCATCACCTCGCCGGGCGATACGCTCACCTTGAACCGCCGCTCGAGGTCCGCGGCCACCGCCTCGCGCAAGGGGGGGATGCCGACCGCCGGCGTATAGCCATGGTGGCCGTCGCGCAGCGCCTTGATCGCGGCCTCGACGATGAAATCAGGAGTGCGGAAATCAGGCTGGCCGATGCCGAGATTGATGATGTCGCGCCCCTGCGCGGCGAGCGTATTGGCGTGCGCCAGCACCGCAAACGCATTCTCCTCCCCGATGCGGTCGAAGGCAGCAATGGTTTTCAACATGGCATGACGTTCCCGAGGCAAATGGCGGACGGAGGCGAATACAGTCGGTGCTCGCTCGCTAGTGGCTGTTTGCCCAATTACGCGCGGCGCACCATT
>VAZM01000309.1:12490-21756 GCA_005883135.1 Alphaproteobacteria bacterium | reverse complement strand
TCGTTTCATCCGCCGACTCTTGAAGTGCTGCAGGCCAGCGGCGTCACCAAGAAGTTGCTGGAGATCGGCATCGTCGTTCCCGCCTGGCAGCTGCGCGACCGCACCGAGGGAGTGATCGCGGTTTTCGAGCTCGCCTCATTGCTCAAGGAGGAAACCCCCTATCCATTTCGCCTGCATTGCGAGCAGCACAAGCTGACGCCCCTCGTCTACGACATGCTCAAGCGGCTGCCGCATGCAGAGGTCCGGTTTTCCTCCCGCGTTACCGACGTCGCGCAGGACGCCGACAGCGTAACCGTGAAGGCGGAAACGCCCGATGGCATCGAGACTTTCACCGGACTTTGGGTGATCGGCGCGGACGGCGGCGGCAGCGTCGTGCGCAAATCCGCCAACATCGCCTTCGAGGGTTTCACCTATCCGGAAAAATTCGCGCTGATCAGCACCCCCTACGATCTCGGTCAGCGCGGCTTTACCGACACCGCATACATTTCGCACCCGGTCGAGTGGTGCGCGGTCTTTCGCCTGCCGCACAACGGTCCGCCCGGCTTGTGGCGGTTCCTGTACGGTTGCCGGGCCGATGAGACCGATGAAGCGGCGCTCGGGGACGATCGCATAGAAGAGCGCTTGCAGATGGTGGTACCGAAGGCAGGACGGTATGAAACCGTTCACCGGACGATCTACCGCGTCCATCAGCGCGTCGCCACGACGTTCCGCGCCGGCCGCATGCTGCTGGCCGGCGATGCCGCGCATCTCAACAATCCGCTCGGAGGTTTCGGGCTCAACAGCGCGCTGCAGGATGCCATCAATCTCACAGACAAGCTTGTTGCCGTCTGGCGCGCCGAAGCCGACGACTCGCTGCTCGACCGCTACGTGCGCCAGCGTCGTACTGCCAACGTCGAGTATGTGCAGGAATCGTCGATTCGCAACAAACGTACGCTCGAAGAAGTCGACCCCGCCATCCGCAAGCAAAGGCTGGACGAGTTGCGACGCGCCTCCGAAGTTCCTGCTCTCGCCAAAGAAGTAGTCATGAAATCGTCGATGATCGCCAGCATGCGGCGCGCCAATTCGATCATGTGAGGTGGCGACAAAACACAATGAAGCTTCGTCGAAGTCCACACGGAGAAAGCGGATGAAGGCAGTTCACGTCTTCGCAGGCATTCTCGGCACCCTCGCCTCGCTCGCGGCACAGTTGCCCGCGGCCGCGCAAGCGGACTACCCGAACAAGCCGCTGACGATGATCGTCCCTTTCCCGGCGGGCGGCAGAACCGATCTCGTCGGCCGCATTGTCGCGCAGGAATTGACCAAGCAAATCGGCCGCCCGGTAGCAGTCGTCAACAAGCCCGGCGCGAGCAGCGTGCTCGGCGCGCGCGAAGTGGCCGAATCTCCGCCGGACGGCTACACGCTCGGATTCTTTTCGACCTCGGCGGTGACGGCGCAGTACACCGTACCGACGCCGATTCCCCTGTCCGACTTCCAGCTCGTCGCCATCGTCAACACCGATCCGGCCGCGGTGGCGGTCCAGTATGGCGCGCCTTGGAAGACGCTGAAGGATCTGGTCGAGGACGCACGTAAGCAGCCGGGAAAGCTGCGGCTCGGAATGATTCCCGGTGCATCGGCGCAGATTTTTGCCGCCGGTCTCGAGAATGCAGCGGGCATCGAGACGATCCAGGTGCCTTTCAAGGGCGACTCCGATGGCGCGATTGCCTTGGCCGGCGGCCACATCGACATTCACGTGGCGGTACCGGTGTCCTATAAGACCCTCGAGGCGGCAAAGAAAGTGCGGATGCTGGCGGTGGCCGACAGCGCCCGCTCGCCGCTCTACGGAAACCTCCCCACCTTCAAAGAGAACGGCGTCGATTTGGTGATCGGCGCCTTTCACGGCGTCTATGTCCCCAAGGGAACCCCGCAGGCGGTGATCGACAAACTCGCCGATGCGCTCGCCAAGACGATGGGGTCCAAGGAGCTTCACGCCGGGATGGACAATGCCGGCGCCGGCATCGCATTTTTGCGCGGCACCGAAGCCAAGGCCTATCTTGCGAAGCAGGACGAGACCTACCGTGCAATCATCGACAAGTTAGGCCTGCGAGTCTCGCCGAAATAAACCTTCACCGCTCAGGTGCGATGCTTGCTGCGCCAGGCGCAAGTCGGGGTGGCGGCATGAACTGACGCGGATGCCGCTTTGTGCGTCCGGCACCCTTCATGCGGGACATCGGGATTTCGCTCCAATGGCCACGGTTCAAGTCTTGTGGAACGAGATCCAGGGCGATTGGATCACCGCCGCTATCGTCGGCGCGACCGTCGCATGTTCCTATGCGGCCTTCGCACTCATCGGATTCGGCGGCGGACCGCTAGCCACCCCCTTCCTTGTCCTGCGCCTCCCGGTGCGCATGGTGGTGCCGTTGCTCGCCGTACTGGATCTCGTCGGCGCTACAATAAATCTGGCGAACCTTTTGGCGCGCGGCGGCCGCGCCGAACTGAAAGCGAGGGTGGATTTTCAAGTTCTCAAGATCCTGACTCCGACCATGATCGTTGGAACCTACGTCGGCACAGTCATTCTGAACACTCTGCCGTCTCGGTACGTCCTGCTGGCTTTCGGCATTTTCGTCTTCACGACCACCCTGCGCAGTTTGCGGGCCAAGACCAAGCCGAGACCCTCCTGGTTGCTCGCCATAGTCGCCGGTCTCGGCGGAGGCGTGTTGAGCGGAGCCTTCGGCATCGGCGGCCCCGTGTACGCGCTGTACATAAGCAGCCGGCTCGACGCGGAAAAAGTATCCTACTCGCTCGGTACGCTGATCGGCATAGCGGCGGCGACGCGCGCGCTGATCTTTTTCTACGATGGTATCTATGCAAACGCACAGTTGGTTGCGCTCATTTGTGTTGCGCTTCCTTCCCAGCTGTTCGGAATGCTCTGCACGCACCAAGTGACGCAAGACGTGCCAAGGCAAACCGTCATTCGTCTCCTGCGCTATCTCCTGTTGCTGGTCAGCATTTCAATCCTCGTGCGCGCGGCCTATCAATTCTCCTGACACAGCACGCGTCACAGGAGGATAGGCTCACCAGGAGCGCGCCCGGCATCTCGCCTTTCTAACGGGCGTTGGCACGGATCGCCCTCCCCCGCGCGGAGGTCACCGTTCGCTATGCGACGATCGAAGCCTCCGACGCGCCCTACTTCTTCACCTTCAGCGGATCTTTGACGTCGTCGAATTTGGCGAACTCCGTGTTCCACAGCTCGCCGTTTATTTTCTCGACCTTGCGAATGTAGATCGGCTGCACGATGTCGCGCGTATCCGGATCGATCGCCATCATTCCGCGCGGGCTCTCCCATCGCATGCCTTTCATCGCGGCGAGCAGACTGTCGCCGTCGGTCTTGCCACCGGTCTTCTTCAGCGCCTCGTAGATGAGGTGCATGCCGTCATAGCCGCCGACGGATACGAAGTTCGGACGGAAGCTGTTCGCTTTCTTGAAGTCCTCGACGTATTTCTTGTTGAGCGCGGAGTCGTGTGAGGCCGAATAATCATGGGCGGTCACCATGCCCAGCATTTGATCGCCCATGGTGTTGAGCTCGTCATCGTCGGTGAGATCGCCTGGCCCGATGATCCTGATCCCGGAACTGGCGAGACCCCGTTCGGCGAATTGCTTGGCGAAGATGCCGGCTTGCGTGCCCGGGAAATAGATGAAAGCCGTGTCGGGATTGATGTCGCGGATGCGTTGCAGAAACGGCGCAAAGTCCGGATTGGCGAGCGGGATACGGATGGACTCGACGATCTGGCCGCCAAGCTCGGTGAAACGCTGCTTGAAGGCAGTCTCCGCCTCGGTGCCGGGCGCCCATTCGTTGACCAGGGTAACGACCCGTTTGCTGCCGTTCTTGGCCGCCCACTCGCCCATGATCCAAGAGGATTGGGCGAGAATGAAGCTGGTGCGCACGAAATAAGGCGATCCATTGGTCGTGACCGAGGCGCCGGAGATCATCACGACGGTCGCGATCTTCGCCTGGCTGACGAGCTGGCCGTACGCAAGCACGGTCGGCGTGATCCCGCCACCGATGATGTGGACCTTGTCGTTGACGATCATCTCCTGGACCAGCCGGCGGGCGTTGTCGGCCACACCGCCATCGTCGCGCATGATGACTTCGATCTTCTTGCCGGCGACCATGTTGCCATGGTGCTGCATGTAGAGCCGTGCGCCGGCCCAGGCCTGCCGGCCCGCCGCAGCGAAGCCGGCCCCGGTCATGGCAAAGCTCATGCCGATTTTGACCACGTCTTGCGCCGGCGCAGGTCCGGCGACGAGCGTGAGCGCGGCGGCGGCCGCGATGGTGATGAGCCCGCGTTGCATGTTTCCCTCCCGCCTGTGAGGCTTGTTGTGCGCCTTGTTATCTAGCACAGGGTTGCCCGAGCGACGACGGCCGTCCGGCGGCGCTCAGAGCAGGTGAGGCTCTCTCAGAGCAGACCAAGCTCTCGCAGCTCGCGACGCAGCGCCTCCGGCATGCGTTTGGCGCCCGGCGCGACACGGTCGAGGTCGCCGGGCGCGTCCTTGGTGGCAAGATAGCGCCAGCCCTGGAACGCGCGCCAAGGGCGCGGCTCGACCAGCACGAGCGTCGGCTCCAGCACGAGATGGCAGCGGCCCACGCCCTCCTTATCGACGAACGGACGCACGTCGCGGATGCGCTGGCGGCACATGATCTCACCGCGGATCACCCAGTAGAGCGAGCCGCCGTCGCGCAACTCGTCGGCGCGCTTGGGCACCATGCGCGTTCTATGCATGTGTTCGCCCGAAAGGCCGCGCCGCTTGCGCGCCGTGAGCTTCTCGCGGATCCAGTCCTCGAGGTCCTTGACGGAGTCGCAACCGACGCAAAGCTTGATGAGATGAAGGGCCACGGCGGATATCGTCGAACCAACTGTGACGAGATCATAGCGAGCCGGGCATGCCTTGCCACGCGCGCGGCGAGCTTATCCTCAGAAGATGGATGATCTCTGGGCCGCTTGCCATGCAGGTCGATTCAGGGAACTCGCGCAGGGCTGCGTTCCGATCCCATCCAGCACGCAAACGGGCTGAATTCACTGCGCGGGGTTAACCGCCATGGGAGCCGGAGCGGCGCTCGGCGACTGACGCGGCGGCGCGGCCGCTTGCGGCGGCCGCCGCGGCGGCGTCGGCTGGGCGGTTGCGGCGGCACCGGTGGTGTCCTGGGGCTGGCGCTGCGCGCCGGGCGGTTCGGCAGTCATGATATTCACCGGCGGAATTGAGGACGCCGACGGGAAGTAGAGATTGTTCGGCACTCGCGCCGCCGTCCCGGGTGTGGAAGGTGGCGCGCTGGTCGCCACAGCGCGGCTGCCCGCCGAGGGCCAGCTTGCCGAGTAGGTCTTGAGACGAGACTCGAACGGCCGTTCCGCAAGGTGGACCTTGATCCGACTGGTGTCTCCCAACCAGGCGAAAGCGCTGCACTCATCCGCCGTACAGCCGTCGCGCGCTGCGAGGACATGCGCCACGAGGCCGAAGCGGTCGGCCTCGAGCGCGCGGCGCAGCGCGAGAATGCCGGGCTCTGCCGCGTGATCCCCGACTTCACGGGCCGAAGCCAACACTGCGAGCTGCGCGGCAACATAGGACATGGCCGCCGCGGTTGCTTCCGGGCTGGCGAAAATCGTTTTTTCGCACGCCGCCTCCATCGTCTCGTCGACGATCGGATCGAGGCATCCCAGCGCCGAGCCGGGCATGAAGGCGCGAGTCGCGAGTTCGAATACCCGCGCGTTGAGCGCACGCTCATCGGCGGCACGATCGCGGCCGGCAAGATAGTCCCCCACCCACCAGCATGCGCCCACGATGGCGATTAGCACGAGGAGAGCCGCCGGCAGGCTCCGACCGTCGGCTCCGGCGCGCAGGAGTGCGAGCACCGCGACGACCACGGCAACCGTGAGAGCTGCGGCAACTGCCCAGACCGGCAGTTCCACAACGCCGGTCAAGTCGAGGGTTGCCGCCCAATGCGCGATTCGATCGAGCATGAAGCTACCGATTCAGGACAGTATGGCGCACGGGAATAGCGCATGCCACCCCGCCCGGGCAGCCCTCGCGATGGCGGCCCGACGCGTTTTGCACACGCCGGGGCGCGAATCGCAGAGAAACAAAGCTTACCGGCGGGCGCGCCTGGACGGCGTGCCGCAAGAGAGTATTTGTGCTGAATGCGTCCGCTTAAGGACGCCGAGCCAATTCAGCGAGAGAATTCGAGCTGACTTTCCCTCGCCACGCGCTCGAACGCCTCATTCGGGTTCTTGATCCGGTACTGGTAATCGGCGCCGTCGGAGGGAAGCCGCCTTACGACCTGATAGGTACTGTTGGCGGCCATGTGGCCAATCGGACGCGACGTTTCTTGCAACGCAGTTCTCCTAAACCTCGAACGACACGGACTTGCTCTGTTGGAGCGGTGTTTCCCCCCGATCGCTGCCAATATAGCAGCGAAATTGTCCATTGCCTCAAAAATTCCGTTATTTGGCCGGGATCGCTTTCGTCCATAGCGACATCAAGAATACAAACAATATCAGCTAGTTGCCAAATGTAGTTAAATACAATTCGCAGGGCTGGCCCGGCTGTCATAACGGGCATGCTGCCGCAGGGCAGCAAGATTGAGCGCCAGGAGGAGAATCCCTTTGGGCTCACCTTAGGAGAGGAAGCGCGATCCGCCCCGACTGCTGGACGCGCATTCCCTGAGCAGAAGCGTGGCACACGCGCGACCAAACACAATGGCGCCGCCTTCCTGCCCTAGCCCTCGCGAAGCCGCGCAGGGGGGACTCACATGCGCTTCATCCTGGGCATCATCATCGGTTGCGTGCTGACCATTGGCGGCGCCTATGTGGCCGATCGGTTTTCGGCCGCCGCCGCCCAGCCGGTCATGGTCAACTGGGACGTGGTGGCGAAAAATTTCGATAGCGTTACGACCCGTGCCCGCGAAGGTTGGAAAAAGATCGTCGGCTGAACCAGCCGCTCCTTGAGCGACGCCGCTGCCAGCGCCGCGCCGAGCGATCCAAGGGATGCGCCTTCGGGTCTTGCCGAACCGCCTTAGGCCCGCACTTCCTGCCGCTGGAAGACGACATAGGCGGCAACAAACAGCAGGATCGTGCCGGCCGCCAGCCCGACGATCTGCGGCCACACGATCAGCACGCTTTGCAACAGTGGAATGGGCGCATCGGGAACGGCGCCGCGCTCGATCAAAGCCAATCCGAGCGCGGCCAGCATCGATTGCTGGGTCGAACGGACCGAGGGATCGAGCACGACCGCGACGATCTCGTTGAAAAGCACGCTGGGGGAGAGTCGCGCGAAGGCCTGACGCGTATCGAGCACCCCCAGGATATCTCCTGCGGTCGTGACTGCGTCCGCCACAGCCGGCGAAAAGAGCGGCCAGAGAATGGTCACGAACAGCCACAGCCCCAGCGCCACCAACGCCGCGGTCGCGGCCGAGCGGAAGACCACCGAGCACAGCAGCGCGAGCGCGAACCAGAAGCCCGCATAGACGATAGTGACTGCCAGCAAGACCAGCGCCCGCGCCATCTCCTCGGCATTCGGCGGAACGCCGAGCCCAAGCAGGCCGAGCCCGATAACCAGCAGCCAGAGCACGATGAGACACACCGCGAGGGTGAATAGTCCGGCCGCGAATTTCCCGAACAGGAGCGCGTCGCGATAGATCGGCTGCGCCAGGATGCGCGACAGCGTGCGCCGGTTGTGCTCGCCGTTGACGGAATCAAAGCCGAGGCCGATCGCGATCAGCGGCACCAGGAAGGACAGCAAAGCAACGAGGGGGAGCGGGCTGCTGCGGGTGAAAAGCCGCAGGAAGAGGTAGGGGTCTTCGGCCGTGATCTCCTTGATCTGATCGATGCCGCCACGCACGACGGCGATCGCGGTCGCCACCACCAGCACGATCAGCACCACGACCAGGATGCTGGTGAAACGATCGGCGATCTCCTTCAGCGTCACGACCCCGAAGCCGTGCAAGGCCGATCCTTCACGCCGCATGGAGCTCTCCTTCGTGGGTCTGGAAGTAGCGGGTGTAGATCGCTTCGAGGCTCGGCTCGTCGACCGAGAGCCGCAGCAGCCGCCCGCCGGCTGACACCACCGCCGCCGCGGCCTCCGGGCGCACATCGTGGTCGGCCAACAGCAGAAGCCGATTGGCGCCGCCACGCTCGACGCGCTGCACGCCGGGGATCGCGGCGATTCGCTCCGCCAGCCCCTGCCCTTCGGCTTCGACCTCAACGCGGAAGCCGCCGCCCAGCACCTGCCGGCCCAGCTCCGCCACCGTGCCGATGAGGGCGATGTTGCCCTGACTGAACAGGGCGACGCGATCACACACGCTTTGCACCCGTTCGAGCAGGTGCGAGGACAACAACACGCTCACGCCGCGGTTCTTGAGATCGCGGATAATGTTGAGCAAGTCGGCGGTCGCCTGCGGATCGAGGCCGGAGGTCGGCTCATCAAGGATGGCGATCTGCGCCTCTTTCATCAGGATTTCGGCAAGCCCGAGCCGCTGGCGCATGCCGCGCGAGAAGGTGGCGACCCGGTTGTCGGCCACGTCGGCGAGTCCGACATGGCCGAGCGAGGATATGAGATTTTCCGCCGCGGTGAGATTGTCGTAGAAGCCCACCTGGTCGGGCAAATAACCCACCTGGCGTTTCACTGCCAAGGGCTCGCGCGCGGGATCGTGATCGAGCACGCGCGCCTGCCCGTCGGAGATGTCGCTCAGGCCGAGCAACATCAAGATCGTGGTGGTCTTGCCGGCGCCGTTGGGACCGAGCAGCCCGAAGATCTCGCCGCGCGCCACCGAAAACGAAATGCCGTTGACGGCGGTCACTCCGTTGTAGCGCTTGGTGAGGTTTTTTACCTCGATGACGTTGCCGCTCATCGCCGTCCGAACCATACCACGGCGCCGATCATGACGAGCAACGCCCCGCCGATGAGCGCAATCCCGACGATGCCCCAAATCGTGGAGGTCGTGACCGCAATGCGGAAGGTTTGCGCGGCCGATTCACCGCGCGCATTGGCGCGTATCGTGGTGACATAGTCGCCGGCCACCGCCTTCGTGGCCGGCGTGACGAGCGCCTGCACCTCCTTGGTTTCGTTGGGGGCGATGCGATCGACGGTCTTCGGCTCGAAACTGACCTTCCATCCGCTCGGAGCGCTGCCGGATAGCTCGATCTGTTCGGCCGCAGCCGTCCCGGAATTGGCCAGGATCACCGGGATCGATGCTTCCTGGCCGGCGGAGGCCTTGGCGCTAAGGACACCTTCGCGGCCGG
>VAZM01000309.1:8074-12432 GCA_005883135.1 Alphaproteobacteria bacterium | reverse complement strand
CGGTAATGTCGAGCGCGAGGTCGGAAGTCGCGGTCGCGTCATCCGCCGATACTTTCGCCGCCACCTTGTATTTGCCGGCCGCGACTGTGTTCGGTGGGCGCACCTTGAGCTTTACGTCCTTCGACTGACCGGGGTCGAGCGGAAGCGCATTGAGCTCCTGGCTGCCGTATTGCTCGGTAAAGGTGGCGTCGAAGTTCTGCGGCGCCTGCGCGGACAAGCTCACCAGCACTTTCTTGGGGCTGTCGTTCTTGATCGCGAGCTGGAACTCGAAGCTCGATTTCGAGGTACCGCGCAGCTCGGGGAGCTGCGGGTTGAGGGTGAGTTTCGCGGGGAGATCGGTCGCGAGCTTCACCTCGATGGGCAAGCTGGCATTGTTCGTCGCGCCGCGCGCGCTCACCGTCAGGTTGGTGGTGCCCACGGGCGCGTCCTTGGGCACGTCGAGGCGCAGCTCGAGCGGCACGCTGGAATTGGTCGCGGCGAGCGCCGCCGCCACGGGCTGGCCGCCGCCGATCAGCGTCGCCGTCCATCCCGACGGCACGCCGGCAACCGAAAGCGCCAGCCGCTCGGGCGCCAAGCCGTAGTTCTGCAGCTTGAGATTGACCGAGGACGTCGTCCCCGGCCGCAGCGTGATGGCAGGGTAGTCGGTGAGAAGGAAAATCCCTTTGACGTCGCTCTTGGCTTCTTCGGCCATGACTGCCGTGCAGAAAGCGGCCGAAAGGACAGCCGAAAATAGAGCGATAAGACGATATCGCATGATCGCAACTCCAGGCGGTAAGGCAGGTCGTCCCGCTGTTGAGATGACTTCTCCGGGCGGCACCAAGGCAGGGTGCTACAGGATCGGCGTGGTTTTCTGTCGTCCCCGCCCCGGAATCAATACGTTTCCTCGACATTTTTTTGGCGCGATGTCGCAGGCGCGAGGACCGCCGGTCATACCCGAACGACCTTCGGCCAGTCCACCTCGTCTTCCGGCAGCACCCAGGGTTCCGCAAGCGCGGCAGCGCGCCATTCGCCCCATGCCGGCAGCGCCATCACCGCGTCCATATACGCGCGCGCCGCGCCGCCGACCTGCACGGCATAGGTGTGGAAGCGGGAGACGACGGGTGCGTACATCGCGTCCGCGGCGCCGAAGCCGCCGAACAGAAACGCGCCCTCGGCGCCATAGCGCGTGCGGCAATCGGTCCATATCGCCCCGATGCGGCGCACGTTCGCTTCGACCTCCGGGGTAATTTGCCGCGGCATCACCGGCCGCCACATGTTCATGGGCAAATGCCGGCGCAGTGGAACAAACCCCGCGTGCATTTCCGCCGCGATCGCGCGGGCAAGCGCGCGCGCCGCCGGATCGGCGGGCCAGAGGCGCGCATGGGGATATTTCTCGGCGAGATATTCGAGGATCGCCAAGGACTCCCAGAGTTGCACGTTTGCGTCGGTGAGCGCCGGTACCTTGCCGGTGCCCGAAACCTTGCTCACCCGCGCCTTGAAATCCGCGGCCTCGAGCGAGATCACCTCTTCCTCGAAGGGAATCCCCGCGACCTTCATGGCGATCCATGGTCGAAACGACCATGAGGAATAGTTCTTGTTGCCGATGATGAGCTTGAGTGCCATGCGCCGGGCCTCGCACCGTTGTTTTGGGGCATCGGGGCGATGGTGGGGGGAGCCGGCCGCGGCGGTCAAGCGGCAGCACGCCGCGCCGACCGCACGGGCGGTAGCGCCGGGCGGCAGCACGAATTGGTTTTCGCCTCTGCGGCGCAAACGCGCAGGCGATCCCACGGGCGATAAGGGAGGCGCCGTCCGGCGACCTCAGCACTCGCTCTTGTTTGCGGCAGACGGCGGATCAGGTGATCCCCAGCATCACGGCGGTCATGGCCGCGCCCAGAACGGCGGCCGTCGCCACGATGAGCGTCACGGCGGCGGCAAACCACCGCAGCGCCCGGTCACGCGGGGCCGCGCGCGGAAAAGTCCAGGGAATTGCTGGCTCGATGCGCATCGTCGATGCTCCTACCCAGGGCCCTTGGGCCCAGAAACATCCGCGCCACGGCTCAAACAGCACGCGACTCAAACCGGTGGCCAGCGGAAGCAGTTGCGCAATGACGCAGTAACAAAGTCGTGTCAGGCCACGCGCGCATCTTGCCCGCGACCGGTGAACGGGGCGTAAACGGGTCGCGGGCCGCGGCAGCGGCGATTCTCATCGGCCTTCTGGTGTCGGACTCGGAAACAACGCCGAACTGCGCCCGGTCAGCCAGTAGACCGCAAGCCCGACCCATTCGCGCACCGCGGTGTCGCTTCGTCGCAGCCCATCGCCCAAGGTCGCAAACGGACGCAGTGCGTCGGCAGCTCCACGCGTGCGCCAATCGACCGGATAGGCTTCGACCGCAAACCCCATCTTGCGAAAAACGCCGATCGCCCGCGGCAGATGATGGGCCGACGTCACCAGCAGCCAGCGCTCGCCGGGCTTGGGTTGGATGAGGGCCTTGGAGAAAATCGCATTCTCCACCGTATTGCGAGAGCGATCCTCCAGCAGGATCCGTGCGCGAGGGATGCCTAGATCTTCCAGCAGACGCAGCGCGAACGGCGCCTCCGTCCCCTCGTCATAGATCAGCGCGCCACTGCCACCCGAAAACACGATGCGGGCGGCCGGATAGCGCCGCGCCAACTCGGCCGCTACGGTGAGCCGTTCGGCCGCCTCGTTGAGCGCCACCTCGTCGCGCGCGGCGGACACGTCGGGCGAGAGTGCGCCGCCCAGCACGATAATGCCGTCGGGAGCCCCGCGCGTCGCGTCCCAGCGGGGGAAACGGTCCTCGAGTGGAATCATCAACGCATTGCCCACGGGCGAGAGGCCGAGGATCGCGAGCACGATCAGGCTGGCGAAGGCAAGCGCCCGCCCGGCGCGGGCAAAGCGCGTCGGCAACAGCAACAGCCCGAGAAGGCCGATGGAAATCACCAGGTTGGAAGGGATGGCGAAGAAGCCGAGGATCTTTGAGAGGGGGAAGAACATCGCAGCGGGCGCGTTACACCACATCGAGCTGACGGCAGGCCCGGCTCTTGTGCCGCTGCACGATCGCCCTCGTGCGCAACGACCGGATCACCTCTTCTTCCACGCGGCGTAGCGCGCTTTGGTCTCCTCGTTCATGGGATAGAGGCCGGGAAGCTTCGCCCCACGCTCGACCTCGGAGACGATAAACCCCTCCATGCGCTCGTGCTCGGCGCCCTCCTCGGCGACGAAGGCGAGAAGGTCCTGCGGAATTACCACGGCTCCGTCGTCGTCGCAGACGATGACGTCGCCGGGGAAGATCGCGCAGCCGCCGCAGCCGATCGGCTGCTGCCAGGCGACGAAGGTAAGGCCATTGACGGAGGCCGGCGCGGCGGTACCCGCACACCAGACCGGCAGCTTGGAGGCAAGCACGCCCTCCTTGTCGCGCACCACGCCGTCGGTCACGAGCGCCGCGACGTTGCGCTTCATCATGCGCAGGGTGAGGATATCGCCGAAGATGCCGGCCGAGGTGACGCCCATCGCGTCGGCAACCGCGATGCAACCTGCCGGCATTTCTTCGATCGCGCCGCGGGTGGAAACCGGCTTGGCCCAGCTTTCCGGAGTCGCGAGATCTTCGCGCACCGGCACGAAGCGCAGCGTGAAAGCAGGACCCACCATGCGCCCGCCGCCGGAGACGAGCGGCCGCGGACCGTTCATCCAGCAGCGCCGGATGCCCTTCTTCAACAGCATGGTGGTGATCGTCGCGGTGGTGATCGCCCGCAGCGTGTCGTAAAGAGCCGCACTCATGCGCACACCTCTTGCGAAGACGTCGGGAGCCGACCTCAAACCGTCGCGATGCCGAGCCGCGCGTCGCGCCGGCGCAACCAGCCCACGCACGGAACCGAGAAGAGCACCATCCACGCCTTGCCGACGATCTGGCCGGGCAGGAATTCGAGCGAGCCGAAGGCGAGCCACAGAAACACGACCGAGTCGACGACGAGACCGACCACGCCCGAGGCCACCACGGCAATAATCAGTCCGCGCCGCGCGAGCGGGGTATAGACCGCGAGATCCGCGAATTCCGAGAGCAGGAACGCGGCGGCCGAGGCTATGACAAGCGCAGGCGGCGCGAGCAGCGCCGAAAGCACGGCACCGGCGAGGATGGCAAGCGAGGATGCCGCCACGCCGAGCCGGCGCTGCACGAGGTCGCGCAACACGAGTGCGGCACCTGCCATGATCACGCCCGAGGGCGCCATTAGTCCCGGTGCGACCGGAATGAGGCAAGCGCCCGCCGGCTGGCACACCGTGCCGACGTGCCCGATCAACCAGTTTGCCGCCGGAATGGTGAGCGCGAACAGCGTGAGAAACGCTAGGCCCTCGTGCCGCCGTC
>VAZM01000309.1:0-7972 GCA_005883135.1 Alphaproteobacteria bacterium | reverse complement strand
ACGCCGCGAGCGGTCGCCGAGATAGCAGGTGTGGGTGTCCTCGACCAGGAGGTCGACCAATGCATCGCCGCCGAGCTCGTGCGCCAGCGCGAAAGTCGCGGCCTTGTCGATCCACATCAACGGCGTATGGATCACGAAACGGCGGTCCATCCCGAGGTTGAGGGCAAGCTGCATGCTTTTGATGGTGTCGTCGCGACAATCGGGATAACCGGAGAAGTCGGTCTCGCACATGCCGGCGACGAGATGTTTGACGCCGCGCCGATATCCGAGCGCGCCGGCGAAAGCGAGGAAAACGAGATTGCGGCCGGGAACGAACGTCGTCGGCAGTCCGCTCGCGCCGACCTCGATGGCGACCTCGCGCGTGAGCGCGGTATCGGAAATGGCAGCCAACGCCCCGAGGTGAAGCAGGTGATCCTCGCCGAGCTTTTCGGCCCAGGCCGGGTCGAGCGCCGTGATGCGTTCACGCACGCGCTTGCGCGCCTCGAGCTCGACGCGGTGGCGTTGCGCGTAGTCGAAGCCCAGCGTCTCGACGCGAGCGAAGCGTTTGAGCGCCCACGCCAAGCACACCGTCGAATCCTGCCCGCCGGAAAACAGGACGAGCGCGGCCTCGGGATCGATTGAGCTCACGATCGATCACACGGGTAAACAGCGAATGGTGGGCAGCGCATAATCCCTCGAACTCGCCACGCGCTCTCCGTTCTCACATTCGCTGCTCGCCGCTGCTCGCTCGCCGCGCCGGCGCGTAGCCGAGCTTGCGCGCAAGCGTCGCCAGCTCGCAGCCCTCGCAATAACGGCGATCTTTGAAGTCGATCCAATTGTGCGCATAGATGTTCTCGGCCGGAATGTCGTAGCGCTCCTGCAAGAAGCGCACCAATATCAGCCAAGCTTCCCTTTGCTCGCGCGTCGCCGGCTTGGCGACGTCGGGGTAGTTGCCGACGAATTCCACCCCGATCGAATTGGTCTTGATCACGCTACGATAGGTTTTGGAATTGTCGATGTATTTGTTGTCGTTTCGATTGGCGCCGTCGCCATGGGTCGGGATCACGTTCTCGGCGGTGGACCAATAGACCGTACCGTCGGTCTCGACCCACACGGTGACGCCGCGCTTGGTCGGATTTTTCGCCTGCCCCAGCGCCATGCTCCTCGCCGAGCCGGCCGGCCCTTCGGTCTGGTGCACGATGATGTTTCGCCACTTGACCGCATCGGCCGGCAACCCGAGCGGATGCAGGTAGACGATGGTGAGCCCCGGAATCTGCGGCTCGCCGGGTTCTCTCGCGAGCGTGCGAAAGTTCTCGGGAAGCTCGGCCGCATGCGCGAGGTCGTCGGCGCCGCTTTCGGCTTGCGGGACGGGCTCGGAGTGCGGCCGCGGACGCGGCAGGGCGAACTGCGCCGGCGCCGAAGGCCGCGAACCGGCGGCACGTGTCGGCTCGGCCCGCGCCGAACTCATCGCCGCGCAAACTCCCATGGGCAGCGCGAGCGAGGCGGCCGCCAGCGTCGCCAGCCATGTCACGCGCCGAAGACGCATCGACATCAATCCCATTGCGGCGATCCGGAATAGGCGTAATCGACGATCCGACCATCGCGGCGCGCAAGGCGCGCGATCTCCCCCATCTCCGCCTCGGAAAGCTCGAAGTCGAAAATCGCGAGATTCTCCGACAACCGTTCGCGACGGCTGGTGCGCGGAATGACCGCGATGCCCCGCTGCGCCAGGAAGCGCAGGCTCACTTGCGCAGGGGTTTTCCCATGCGCCTGCGCGATGCGCGCGAGCAGCGGGTGCCTACTCACGCCGCCGCGCGCCACGGGACTATAGGCCACGGTCGCCATCCCGTGCCGGCGGCAGGACGCGATCACCTTCGACTGATCGATGAACGGATGCACCTCGATCTGATTGCAGACCAGCGGCTCGTTCGCAAGCTTCACGGCCTGTTCGATCAGCGCGACGGTGAAGTTCGATACGCCGATGTGGCTGGCAAGTCCCGCGCGCTTGACCTTGCAGAGGGCGCCGAGCGTGTCGCGCAGCGGGATCTGCGGGTTGGGCCAATGCAACAGAAGCAAGTCGACGTGCGAGAGCCGCAATCGCTCCAGACCTGCTTGCGCCGAGCGCTCGAGATCGCGGGGGGCAAAGTGCGACGGCCATATCTTCGTGGTGACAAAGACGTCCTCGCGCGCGATGCCTGCGGCGCGCAGCCCCTCCCCCACCTCGCCTTCGTTATCGTAAAGCTCGGCGGTGTCGACGTGCCGGTAGCCGAGCTGCAGCGCCTGCTCGACGACGCGCGTACAGGTGCGCCCGCGCAGTTCCCAGGTGCCGAGTCCGATCACCGGGATGCGCGCGCCGTGCGCTTCGACGACGTGGGCTGCGACGGACATCGTCATGGACTCCTCACTGCAAGCCGCGCGGCTGCTGCGCAATGCAATGGCCGCCGCCACGAACGACCGGCGTCAGCATCGGCCGGCCGCGCGGGCGCCGCGGGGTGCTTGCCCTCGCTACTCATGCGGCGGAAATCTAGCATCGGCAGCACAGAAGATTAGAACGATTCAATAATACAGCACTTGCGCGGCGGCCCGCGAACTCTTTCATATCGTTCGTGCGTTTTGGTGGGACGGCACTCGCATGATGCGCGGATCGATATTGGCCGTGGTGGTGGCGGCACTGAGCGTGGCCAGCGCGCACGCCATCGCCCAGGAGTTCAACATCGTCATCCGCAACAACGCCTTCGAGCCGCAGGAAATCCGGGTGCCTGCGGGTAAACGCGTCTCGATCTATGTCAGCAACGAGGATGCGAGCGCCGAGGAATTTGAGAGCCCCGCGCTCAAGGTCGAGAAGGTCATTCCGGGCAAATCGAAAGGGCTGGTGCGCGTGGGACCGCTTGCGCCCGGCCGTTACGAGTTCTTTGGCGAGTTCCATCCGAACACTGCCAAGGGTGTGGTCATCGCGGAATAACGAATGTTCGGCGCGCTCATCATCGTCTTCCGCGAAGTGATCGAGGCCGGGCTGATCATCGGCATCGTGCTCGCCGCGACGCGCGGTGTAAGCGGGCGCGGCCGTTGGGTCTCGGCCGGGGTATTGGCGGGCGCGCTCGGTGCCGGCATCGTCGCCCTGTTCGCGGAAGCGATCGCCAATGCGTTCGAAGGCGCCGGGCAGGAACTGTTCAATGCCGGCGTGCTCAGCGCCGCCGTCGCGATGCTGATGTGGCACGCCGCCTGGATGTCGCGCCATGGCCGCGAGATGGCGGTGGAGCTGGCCGCGGTCGGCGCGGCGGTAACCGCGGGCAAGCGGCCGATGACGGCGCTCGCCGTCGTCGTGGCGCTTGCCGTACTGCGCGAGGGCGCCGAAGTCGTGCTGTTCCTTTACGGCATTCTCGCCGCCGGTACGTCGAGCGGCTCGCTGCTCCTCGGCGGCGCGTTGGGACTAGCCGCCGGGGCGGCGTTTACGGCCCTCACCTATTACGGGCTGGTCAGCATTCCCGCACGGCACATTTTCACCGTCACGACCGTGCTCATCGCGTTGCTGGCGGCGGGCATGGCCGCGCAGGCGGCGCAGTATCTTGACGCCGCGGGAGTCATCAACGGGCTGAGCCGCCAATTGTGGGACACCTCGCCGTGGCTGCCGCAGGACGGCATCGTCGGCCGCGTGCTGCACGCGCTGATCGGCTATACTGATCGGCCGACCGAGCTGCAGCTCATCGCGTATCTGGCGACGCTTGCGGCCATGGCGGCGCTCACACGGCTGGCGACGCCCGCGCGCACGGCGCATGCCCGCGCGGTGTAGCGCAGTTACGCGGCACAGGCCCGATGGACGATCGATAAGGCCGGCTCACTGCGGCGGCTTGCTCGTGCTGAGAACGGCGAATGCAACGTCGGGAGCCGCGTCGATCACCTTGAGCAACGCGCGCGCAGGCCCGCGTGGCGAGCGCTTGCCTTGTTCCCAGTTGCGCACCGTTTCGATCGGCACTCCGATGCGTGCGGCGAACTGCGCCTGGGTGAGCTTGGTACGCGCACGCACGCCGCGCACATAGGCGGCATCCGCGGCTGCCCCTCGCGCCGCCCGTGCCGCCGCAACCCAGCCGCCCGCCGGCCGGCCATAGCGCATTTGCTCCGCAATTTCCGCAAGCGGGCTCGGAAGCGCCCGCTCGCTTCCATCCGCAAGTATCTCGACGATCCGGCCGTCGGCTTTCAGTCTGACCCGCAGCATGCGGCCACAGGCCTACGTGATTCCCTCTGATTCGGCCAAGTGCTTAGGCGCGGCTCGGGAGCGTTCGCGGATAAGCTTACGGCCTACTCGGCCACTGCATGCCGGGTCAATGACCTAGCTCGGTGGAGCGACCGCACGGGCGTCCCCTCGCGTGGGGAGATGCCCGCCCTCATTTGAGCCCGAACCACAGCGTGGCGATCCCAAGAAACGAAAAGAAGCCGACGACATCGGTCACCGTCGTGACGAATACTCCCGACGAGATCGCCGGGTCGGCGCGGAAATGCTGCAGGGCGAGGGGCACCAGGATTCCGCCCAGTGCCCCTGCCACGAGGTTACAGATCATCGCCAGGCCGATCACCAGTCCGAGATCTGGCAACCTGAACCAAGCCCCCGCGGCGACACCGGTGATCACGGCGAACGCCAAGCCATTGACCAACCCCACGAGCACTTCGCGCAGAACGAGGCGCGCGGCGTTGAGACTCGACAATTCGCGCCTCGCCAGCGCGCGCACCGCCACCGTCATGGTCTGCGTCGCCGCATTTCCCCCCTGGCTGGCGACGATCGGCGCCAAGACCGCCAGCGCCACCATCTTCTGCAGCTCGCCCTCGAACAAGCCGAGCACCGATGAGGCCAGAAACGCGGTGGCAAGATTGACCAGCAGCCAATTGAACCGCCCGCGCGCCACGTGCAAGACAGGATCCGAGAGCTCCTCCTCGCGCCCGACGCCGCCCAGCGCCCGGATGTCCTCTTCGGCTGCCTCTTCGATGACGTCGACGATGTCATCGAACGTGATCACGCCGACCAACCGATCGCTCGCGTCGACCACGGGCGTGGAAACAAGATCGTAATGCTCGAATAATCGCGCCACGTCCTCCTGGTCATCGCTGACCCGGACCGGGTGCGCTTCCTCGTCGAGCAATTCGCCGATCGGCACCGGGCGCTTGGTCCGCAGGAGCCGGTCGAGCGCCACCGTCCCCTGCAGCCGATCCGCGGCATCGACGCAATAGAGCTCCCAAAACCGATCGGGCACGTCGGGGGTTTCGCGCAAGTGATCGATGGTCCGCCCCACCGTCCATGTCGGCGGCACGGCGATGAATTCCGTCTGCATGCGCCGGCCGGCAGAATTTTCGGGATAGAGCAGGATGCGCGCCAGCATGACGCGCTCGCGTGCGGGAAGCTGCTCGAGAATCTCGGTCTGCTCGTCCTGCGGCAGATCGGCGAGGATCGCCACCGCGTCATCCGACTCGAGCTCGCGCACGCCCTCGGCCACCGCGGCCGCGCCCAGCTCTTCGACAATCGCCTCGCGGACGGTGGCATCGACCTCGGTCAGCGCCAAGAAATCGAAGTCGCGCCCCAGCAGCTTCACCAAGCGCGGTCGCAGCTCCGGCTCTAACCCCTCGATCACATCGCCGAGGTCGGCCGCGTGCAGATCGCCCACCAAGCCGTGCAGCGCCGCGGGATCATCATCGGCGATTGCTTGTGCGACGTGCTCGACAAACTCCGGGCGCAACGCGCCCTCTTCCTCGCGCATCGCGTCCACCGGCGCGGGCGCGGCCGCATCTTTTTCCTCGAGCATGTCGTGCCCCGGCGCAAAGGAACGCGTTGGGCTTCTACGCTCGGTGTCCTAAACTGGCAATCGCGAACGACCTCGGCACGCGCAAATGACCGCCGGTCCCAAACGCTATGCGCTCCGGCCCGTGCGATCGCCGCAAGAATGGGCGGCCTATCATGCGATTCGACGGCAGGCGATTTTCGCTGCCCTTCTGCCCGGCCAAGCCTACGATGAAACCGATCCCGACGAGGTCGCGCCTGGCAACTTTCCGCACGTGCTGCTGCACGACGGGGAAATCGTCGGCGTGGTGCGCATCGATCTCATTGGGCCAAGCCGAGCAGGCCTTCGCCTGGTGGGCATCCGGAGCGATCTCCAGCGGCAAGGCCATGGCCGCGTCCTGCTTAAGCTTGCGGAAGAGGCCGCGCGCCTTCTCGGCAGACCAGAAATCATCATCAATGCTCACCCGACCTCGCTCGCCTTCTACCTCGCCAATGGCTATCGCCAAGGCGAATGGAGGAACGCCGGACCGCTGCCGGCGAGCCTCATTCGGGTGGGAAAGCGATTGCCGTGATGACGGCATCGGGCCGCTCCCCCGACGGCAGGGCGCGAGTTCCACGTTGCCCGCACAGCTGCCCTAAATCGTCCCCAATCCCCGCCTTTAAGGGGTCATTAAATTGCCTCCCCCTACTGTTTCGCTAAAGTGAGGGGCGAGACTCACCACGGGGCCGGGCGTCCTTTCCGGATTTGGTCCAACCGGAGTAAAAGCGGGGCCATGCGCCGCACCATTGCCGCATCCATTCTGCTCGCCTCGTTGCTCGGCATCGGGACGGCGGGCGCTGCCGAATGCCCTGCCGACGCGCTCGGGGTCAGCCGCACTCTCGTGGTCGACGTGAACGAACACCCGCGCGTTGGCAGCTGGCAGTATGGGGAATCGCTGCCGCTCAACGACCACGAGGTGGTGCTGACCTTCGACGACGGTCCGCTGCCGCCCTATACCGATCGCGTCCTCGATCTGCTCGCCGCCGAATGCGTGAAGGCCACGTTCTTCATGGTCGGCCGCATGGTGCAGGCTTATCCCGCCGCCGTGCGGCGCGTCTACAACGAGGGCCATACGATCGCCAACCACAGCCAGACCCACCCCTTCACCTTCCACAAGATGTCGGTGGACCAGGCTTCGCGCGAAATCGAGGGCGGCTTTTCCTCGTTGCGCACCGCGCTCGGCGACCCGAAGGCGGTCGCTCCGTTCTTCCGCTTCCCCGGCCTGTTGCGGCAGACCGCGGTCGAGCAATACCTCGTCGACCACGGCGACATGACCTGGAGCGTGGACCTCGCCGCCGACGACTGGACGCACATCAACAACCGCGACGTCGCGCGCCGCGCCATCAGTCGGCTCGAGGCGCGCGGCAAAGGTATATTGCTGCTGCACGACATCCAAGCTCGCACCGCGCTCGCGCTTCCGGAGATTCTCCAGGAGCTCAAGGCACGCGGCTACAAGATCGTGCACGTGGTCCCGGCCACGCCTGATCGGCCCAAGACCGTGACCGAGCCCGAGCTGTGGGCCGCGGCGCGCCATGCGCCCGAGCCGAAGGTCTGGCCGCGCACCTTGGCTGTTGGCATAGAGAGCCCCGAACCGGTCCTCGCCGCGCCCAGCCCTGCGAGCTTCGGCATCGAAACTGTCGGTCGGACGAGCAAGGTTGCCATGGCACAAAGCTTCGACCGGCAGCCCGAGGCGCCGGCGTGGCCGAGCCCGGCCGACTATGCAGTGCCGTCGGAATCTCATCTCTTGCCGATCGCGGGCGCGCACAATTTCCGAAACGTGCGCGTGTTCCGGTTGGGCGAGCCGGAGAAGCCCAAGGTTGCGGCCAAGAAATCGCCCGCGCGTAGCCGGCCGGCATATGGCGGTTGGCGCGGCAACTGGCCCGCCTCAAGCAGAGGGTCGCGCGCCGTCGGCCATCAGCTCACGGTGGTGCGCCCGCCGATCAATTTGGCCGCGCCGCAAACGCGCTGAACTGAGCCACCGATCCTCATCCCGCAGGAGTTCTCAAAACAAAAACGCGCCGGATCCCTCCGGCGCGTTGTCGTCTGACGCTGGGCGCTGCACGCGAGGACCGCGTGCGCGCTTAGGTCGATAGAGAGCCCCTTACCAACAGCGCCAGCGCCGGCAATAACCGCGCCACCCGCGCCATGTGCACCAGCACCGCGCCTGGGTCACCGTTCCCATATCGGCC
>VAZM01000308.1:8561-9796 GCA_005883135.1 Alphaproteobacteria bacterium | reverse complement strand
TGACGACGTCGCGCGGGCGCACCGCCGCGCCCGCGGCTTTTTCCAGATCGTCGTAGGTGATCGATTCCCATTTCTTTTTCGCGATCGAGACGACGATGCCCGAGCCGAAGAAATGCGGGAGCGGTACCTCGTCGATGAAGGGCGTGCCCTGCACCACGTGCGCCGGCGCATCGATATGCGTCGTATTGTGCATGCTGGTGGTGATGCGCTGCGACAGCACGCCGGACTTGGCGTGATAATGGATGCGCTCGATCTTGACGTCTTCGAAATAAGGCCAGTTCGGGGACTGGTAGCCGAAACGATGCGACAGATTGTAGAACTCGAGGCCCATGCTGTTGGACAGGTTCTCCTCGAACGTCACACCGCGAATCTTTTTCGCCACGGCACCTCCTCCTCTCCACCCGCACGACCTCGCTCGAGCAGCAGCACGATTGAACTTTGCCTCTTGATGCGCTTCAACGAGAATACGGTAGCGAAAGCAGCGGGCAGGAACAATGGTCAAGAAGATTGCGATCGAGGAGCACTGTTTGTTTCCCGGCTTGCAGGACTATTGGGGACCGACGGTAACAGATCTCCCGGCGAGCAAACGCCAGGCGTTTCTCGGGCGGCTTACCGATTTCGGCGAGATGCGGCTCGAGGCCATGGACAAAGCCGGCATCGAACGTTGCGTGCTCTCCGTGGCGGGGCCGGGCGTGCAAGCCGAACACGACACCAAGACCGCCTGCGACAAGGCGCGCGAGGCCAACGATTTGCTGGCGCGTGAAATCGAGAAGCGCCCGAAGCGCTATGCCGGCTTCGCGCATCTTGCCATGCAGGACGCCGCGGCCGCCGCGGACGAGCTCGAACGCTGCATGCGCGAGCTCAAATTCTGCGGCGCCATGATCAACGGGCACACGCATGGAAAGTACCTTGATGATCGCGCCTTCGACCCGTTCTGGGAGCGCGCGCAGGCCCTGGATGCGCTGATCTATTTGCATCCGGCCGACCCGGTCACCCCCGCGCCCGTCTTGGACGGACACAAAGGGTTGCGGCGGGCCACCTGGGAATGGACGTTCGAGACCGGCTCGCACGCTTTACGCATCGTATTCGGGGGCGTGTTCGATCGCTTTCCGCGCGCGCGTCTCGCCCTCGGCCATTTAGGCGAAACCATCCCGTTCCTGCTCTGGCGGTTCGACAGCCGCACCGGACCCGATTTCTATGCGGTCAAGCTCGCCAAACGCCCCTCGCAATACGTG
>VAZM01000308.1:8036-8529 GCA_005883135.1 Alphaproteobacteria bacterium | reverse complement strand
CCGCCGAGCCGCTGAACTGCACGATCAATGCGCTCGGCTACGATCGGGTGATGTTCGCCGCCGACTACCCGTTCGAATCGGTCGAGGAAGCGGGACATTTCATTGACAACGTGCCGCTCGAGGAAGAGGTGCGACAAGCCATCTGCTCCGAGACCGCGGCGAGGGTTCTGAAATTGCCGCGCGGATAGCGCCTGCCGGTCGACGCAGCCGAAAGCCTCCGGCGTATGTCGGAGAGCATAGCTCGGCAGGAAGGAAACCATTCCCTGGTGCGCCAATTCGGCGCTTGCCAAGCCCGCCGCCGCTCTGCAACGTGGCATCAATATCGGCCCAAGGCCGGAAAATCCGCAGCAGGAGGAACCCCATGCGATTATCGAGGTTGATGCTGGCGAGCATTGCTGCCGCCGCGCTTTTCGGCGCGACCTCCGCGCAAGCCGACGATCCCGTAAAGATCCGCCTGTCCTGGGTCGCCCCGGTCACCAACTGGGCCTCGATC
>VAZM01000308.1:0-7929 GCA_005883135.1 Alphaproteobacteria bacterium | reverse complement strand
CCAACCGCGCCTATTCCACGCTCGCGATTGCGATCCAGAACGCCGGGATGGATGACCTGCGCATCATCGCCGACGAATTCCGTGACGGGGTCCCAGGCTATTCCTCGCAGGAATACATGGTGCTCACCGACGGACCGATCAAACAAGTCGACGATCTCAAGGGCAAAGTGGTGATGACCAACGCGGCCGGCAGCGCGGTTGACGTCGCCATGCGCGCGATGCTGCGCAAGTTCAGCATGGAGGACAAGCGCGACTACACGATGGTCGAATCCGCCTTTCCGACCATGCGCGCGATGTTGTCGGAGAAGAAGGTGGACATGGTCCCGGCGGTCCTTCCGTTCTCCTACGATCCCGAGCTGCGCAAGATCGGCCGCACGCTGTTCATCCAGCGCGATGCGATCGGCGTGACCGACATGATCGTGTGGACCGCGCGCAAGCCGTTCCTCGACAAGAACCGCGCCGCCATGGTCGACTTCATGGAGGACACGCTGCGCATCGTGCGCTGGTTCATCGATCCCAAGAACCACGATGAAGCCGTGCAGATCGCGTCGCGCGTGACCAAGCAGCCGCCCGAGCGCTTCGGCTGGCTGTTCACCAAGCAACCCGCGGAACGCTTCGATTGGCTCTTTACTGCGCGCGACGCCTACCACGATCCCAAGATGCTGCCCGATCTGGCGGCGCTGCAGAAGAACGTCGACATGACGCACGATCTCGGGTTCGTAAGAACGGCGCCGGACGTCAAAAAGCACGCCGACCTGAGCATCGTCGAAGAGGCGGCGAAGCGCTTGCAATAGGCGCGGGAACGGCGAATACGCCAAGGTGCGGCCCCACATCCTGTCAGGCCGCGCGGCTGGCGCGTGCAAATCGTTCGTAAGGCCAGGCCCGCGGGCGCGATGAGCATTGCGCGAACTGGTTGGCCTTCGAGCCGCGGCGCTCCGAGGCCATTTCCCCTTGCATTCGACGCAGGCTAAGATTGCCGAACGGTGCATCGGTGCGAACTCGTGGGCGGCGCTGGAGCGGCAATGACCGATTACTGGGTGAGCAAGCTCTTCTTCGATCTACAGCAGGACGCGAAGCTCGCCGCGGAATATCGCGCCGACATGCCTGGCGTGCTCGCGCGCTACGAGATCAAGCCGGACGTCCGCCAGGCATTGCTCGAAGACGATGTGGGCAAGATCGCGCCGCTCGTCAACGCCTATCTACTGCGCTTCTATTTCCAGATCCGCGGCATGCCGCAAGACGAGTTCATCGCCCGGCTGCACGCGCTCAAGGCAGAGAAAGGAAAGGCGCATGGCTGATCTCGTGGGCGCATTCGCGGCGAGTCACGGGCCGATCATCGCGCGCGATTGGGACACGATGGCCACCGACCACCGCGAGCGGCTGGCCGCCGGCTTTGACGAGCTCGGGCGCCGGCTCAAGGCCTGCCGGCCGAACCTGCTCGTCGTCATCTCGCCCGATCATTGGGTCAACTTTTTCATCAGCAACCTGCCTGCGGTCTGTATCGGTATCGGCGAGGAGCACGACGGCCCGCCGGAGCCGTTCATGCGGAAGGTGTTTGCGCGCGAGCGGCTCAAAGGCCACGCCGCGTTCGGTCGGCACCTGCTGCAGACCGCGCTTGATGGCGATTTCGAGCCGGCGCTATCGCATCGCCTCAAGCTCGACCACGGCACCTGCATCCCGCTCTGGCGCATGGCGGTCGATGCCGAGCTGCCCATCGTGCCGCTTCTCATCAACGATCTGGAGGAGCCGATGCCGAGCATCCGCCGCTGCCTCGCCTGGGGCCGGCTGCTGCGGCAAGCGATCGAGAGCTACCGCGAGCCATTGCGGATCGCGGTGCTCGGCACTGGCGGCTTGAGCCACTCGATCGGCGAGCCGACGATGGGATGGATCGACGAGGAGTTCGATCACGCCTGCATCCGGCACTTCGCCGATGGCGAGGACGCACGGCTCGCCGCGTTTCTCACCGAGGCGCTTCCGCGCACCGGCAACGGCGCGCACGAAATCCGCGACTGGGTGGTCGCCCATGCCGCGGCCGGCAGCAAGGGATTCGAGTTGATCGACTATTTTCCGAGCCCGCAAACGCTCGTCGGCGCCGGCTTTGCAGCATGGCGCGTCGCGGCATGAAGTCGTAAGTTCCGTCAGCCACGCAGTCCTGAGGTCGTGAAGTCCGCACGCGGGCTCGGCCGCAAGGGCTCCCCCCGCGGTCGGGCCGGGGACGATGGCGATACTGAACACGTCGAAAGCGAGGTCGGCATGGCCGCAAGCGCGCCGTTTTCCGCGGAACCGCCCTACGAGGAGCCGGCGCTGCCCGCTCGATCGAAGGCGTTGAGCGAGCGCATCAGCGAATACGTCGCAAGCAGGCTTTTCATCACCATCCTGCTCGTGCTGCTCGTGTTGGCCGGACTGCCGATCGCGGTATGGCTCGACCTGCGCAACCTGTCGGAGCGTGCGCTGACGGAGCAAGCCGACGAGCTATCGTCGACCATCGACACGATAAGAAACTACTACGCCAGCAACGTGGTCGGGCGCGTCCTTGCTCACGGCGGAGGGACGCAGGTGCTGCCCAACTACCCGGACACCCCCGGCGCCATTCCGATCCCGGCCACGCTCTCACTCGAGCTGGGCGACTTGATCAACCGCAACAACGGCAATACGCAATTCCGGTTTTTCTCTGATTACCCCTTCAAAAACCGGCCGCCGCACGCGTTCGACGCCTTCGAGCAAGACGCACTCGAGAAGTTGCGGGAAAATCCGCATTCGCGCGTGTACGGAGTTTCCGGGTCGATTTTCGACCGCCGCGTCCGCCTGGCGACTCCGATCATCATGACAGCCGCCTGCGTGAGCTGCCACAACAGTCATCCCGACAGCCCGAAACACGATTGGAAGGTGGGCGACGTGCGCGGCATCGAGGAATTCATCATCACCCAACCGATCGCTGCCCACATCTTTGCCTTCAAATATCTCCTCCTCTATTTCGCCTTTGTCGCCGTAACCGGCCTCGCCTTCATCGCCCTGCAGCACCATCAGTCCGGCGTAATCGCGCGCTTCAATCGCGAGCTGGGAAAGGCCAACGAATTTCTCTCCGATCTGGCGAAGAAAATTGCGAAGTACCTGCCGCCGCAGCTCTACCGCGGCATCTTCGCCGGCAAGGACGTGCAGATCGCCACTGAGCGCAAGAAGCTGACGGTGTTCTTCTCCGACGTGGTCGACTTCACGTCGACAGCGGAGCGGATGCAGCCGGAAGAATTCACCGCCTTGCTCAACGAATACCTGACCGAAATGTCGATGATCGCTACGGCGCACGGCGGCACGGTGAACAAATTCATCGGCGACGCGATTCTCGTGTTCTTCGGCGACCCGGAATCGCGCGGGGCGGTGGAAGACGCCAAGGCATGCCTAACCATGGCGCTCGAGATGCAGCGCCGCCTCGCCGAGCTCAACGTTGAGTGGCGAAAGCGCGGGATCGCCGAGCCGTTCCGCGCGCGTATGGGCATCAACACCGGCTTCTGCAACGTCGGGAATTTCGGCAGCGATGACCGCATGGACTACACGATCATCGGCGCCGAAACCAATCTCGCCGCGCGGCTGCAGTCGATCGCGCAGCCGGGCGAGATCGTGCTGAGCTACGAGACGTTCATGCTCGTGCGGGACATGGTGCGGGCGCGCCCGCTGGAGCCGATCACCTTGAAGGGCATCGCCCATCCGGTGGTACCCTATGTCGTGGAAGGGCGCATCGACGGCGCGCGCCGAGCCGCGCAGGTCATCAGCGAGCACGATACCGGGCTCGACCTCTTCATCGATACGAACGCGATCGACGCATCCTCCGCCGAGCGCGTGCGCCGAACTTTGGAAAAGGTCGCCGCCGAGTTGAAGGTTCGCAGCGGGGCAGCGCAATCGACTTGAACGGACGGCTCACACCGTGCTCGGCGCCACCGCCTCCTGATGCCACAGCAAGAAGCGCCGCCGCATCAGCGTCATGCCCTTGACCAGCGCATAGCCGATCACCGCGATCTCCACGATTCCCGCGAACACCCCGCGGGAATCGGCAAAGCGCGCCGCGGTGTTCATCGCGCCGCCCAGGCCATAGCCGCCCATAAACATCTCGGTCACGATTGCGACGATGAGCGCGATCGGCAGCGCCACCTGCAGCCCGGTCATGATTTGCGGCAGCGCCGCCGGTAGAGCGATCTGCCACAGCAGCTCGCGCTCTCCCGCGCCCATATTGCGCGCCGACCACAACAGCTCGCGTTCGACCCCGCGGATGCCGACGACCGTCGCGGTAACGACCGGGAAGACCGCCTCCACGGCGATCATGGTGATTTTCGACACGTCGTAGACGCCGAGCCACAGGATGACCACGGGCAGAAAGGCGATCTTCGGCATCGGGAAACCGACCGAGATAATGGGATCGAAGAACCAACTGGTCAGCCGATTGCGGGAAATCCCCATGCCCAGCGCGACGCCGGCGACAGCTCCGATCAGAAAGCCGCTGAGCGCGCGGTAAAGCGTCACGGCGGTGTTGGTCAGGAGGTCGCCGGTGAAGAGGTCGTTCCAGATCCGCTCCAGGACCGCGCTCAGCGCCGGCAGCATATATGGCGTGAACGCGCCCGAGCGCGCCGCGACCTCCCAAGCCAGCGCAAGCGCAAGGATGGAAAACACCCGCGCGAAGCCCCAAGCGGCGCGCTGCACCCAACGATAGCGCGCCGTCTCAGCGAACGATCCGCCGGTGTGCTCTAGCTCTGCCATCGCAGCATCCGTTGCATGACGACGAGGTAAATCCGGTCGGCCACGAACCCGAGCAACGCCACTGTGAGGACGACCGCGAACATCGCATCGTAGGTGCCGCTCGCGCCGAGAAAGCCGATCAGGTAGCCCAGGCCTTCGCGCGCCGCGATGAGCTCGGAGCTCACCAGGAGGATGAAGGACAGCGCGAGCGCGGTGCGGATGCCGTTGAGCAGCTCGGGCATCGCGCTCGGCACGACCACGTCCCACAACATGCGCAGTCGATTTGCTCCCATGCTGCGGGCCGACCAGACCAGCGCCTGCTCGCTGGAACGCGCGCCGTTGAAGGCGCCGATCGTGACCGGAAGCATGCAGCCGAGAAAGATCAGCAGGATTTTCGAGCCGTTGCCGAATCCGAGCCACAGCACGGTCACCGGGATCAGCGCGGATTTCGGCATCGGGTAGAACATCTCCACCAAAGGACTGAGCAGCACGTTCACCACCCGCCACCAGGCCATGAAGATGCCGAGCGCAGCCCCGATCACGACGGCGAGAGCGAGCCCGGCGCCGGCGCGCCACAGTGACGCTGCGCCGTTGCTGATAAGCTCCCCGTCCTTGAGAAGCTCGACCCACGCAGCCAGCACACTGCTCAGCGGTGGCAACGCGAGCGTGGAGATCAGGCCGCTGCGCGCGCCGACCTCCCACGCCAGAGCGAGCAGGAGCAGCGGAACGTAACGCAGCAGCGCCGCCGTCATGGCACGCTCTCGTTCGGCTCGCTTGCCACAGCCGAGGTCGCCCTTGCGCGAGTTCGCAGACGCGCCGATCTCGCGTGAGCTCGACTTTCCCCGGGAAGAGGCTTGGGATGGCCGCGCATCATCGGCTCAGTCACGCCGCCCGCCCTGCGCCTTGATCGCTTCAATGCGCACCAGGTTCCAGATCTCGTCAACCTTGTCGATGAAGCCCTGGTTCTTGAAGATGGCAGAATCGCTCTTATCGAATTTGGTGTCGACAAAGGCCTTGATGCGACCGGGCCGCGCCGACATCACCGCCACGCGGTCGGCAAGATAGACCGCCTCCTGCACGTCGTGGGTCACGAAGATCACGGTTTTCGGCGTGCGCTGCCAGATGCTCAGCAGTTCGGACTGCATGAGGCCGCGGGTCTGGGCGTCGAGCGCGCCGAACGGCTCGTCCATCAGCAGGATTTTCGGATCGAATGCCAGCGTGCGCGCGATGGCAGTACGTTGGCGCATTCCACCCGAAAGCTGTGACGGATAGCTGTCCTCGAAGCCGTTGAGTCCGACGAGATCGATGAAGGATTGCGCCCGTCTCTCGCGTTCCTCGCGCGCAAGGCGCATCCGCTCCAAGCCGTAGAGGACATTGGCGCGGACCGTCTTCCACGGAAACAGCGCGAAGTGCTGAAACACGATCCCGCGATCGGGCCCTGGGGCGCCGATCGGCTTACCCTCGATGAGGATCTTGCCGGTCTCCGTGGGGAGAAAGCCGCCGATGAGATAGAGCAGCGTCGACTTGCCGCAGCCGGAAGGTCCGAGCAGCGCAACGAATTCACGCGCGCGCACATCGAGCGAGACGTCCTCGAGCGCGAGCACCGGCCGGCCAGTCGGCGGGCGATAGCAATGGCTCACGCCATCGACGACGATTTGCGCCTGCACCATGGCCCGCAGCCGTTCCCCGGCCTTCCGCGACTCCGGCAAGCTAGCCAAATCCCGCGGGCGCGGCAAAGCCCGCGCCCACGACCGCCAAAGTGGATCGATGCGTGCTTGCGCGCACAGGCGCTGCATGAAGCGGCGCCTGGCTCATGCGGCGCGCTTATTTTTTCTCTCGCGACTCTCCGCCGACGAGCCTTGCGCTGCGGTTCGTCGGGGTGAGGTTATTCGGCGGCCATCCCTAGCGCCGCGGCTGGCGGCCATCGTCGCGGAGAGCAGCGGCCGGCCTCGTCTCGAACAATTGCGCCCGTGCGTGCGGTTGCCCAATCATGCGCCCAGATGCTGCGGAGGCGAGCGCTCGTCGACAGCAGTCGACGTGGAGCAGGCGCTTATGCTCGATCGGCGCCTTGCCCCAATGCCGACACGCACTTTGTTCGTTAGTCGACTCAGATCGAGGTCGGTGGATGGCGTGTGGCGGGCGCTGCTCGCCGGGAGCTTTACTCTATTTAAAGACTGGCGGCGCGGCTATCCGGCGACGGGCGCCCCGCCTGCGGTTGGCCGATCAAGCTCTGCTCGGAGCTATGGGGATTAAGCCATTGAAATCATGGAGATAATTTTCTGGTAAAATATTTTTGATCGCCGGGGGAACCATTGCATCGTTCTCGCGTTTGCGGCGTCAGGTGGTGCTTCGACCTCGAAGCGCCGAGGGGTATAAAGCACATGGCCGGATCCAGCCGGTCGGAGGGCATTCGTCCGCAAAGGATCTGTGGATTTGCGCCAAAAGCTTGCGGCGCGGGACGTGGCGTGCGCGTGGCACGAGGCCGGCCCGCGCGCACTCGCGGCGAGTTCCGTCCAGCACGTTCGATCGGCGGGCGACTGACCCGTCCAAAATCGCGGCGTCCTCGCCGCATCGCTATGATAGCGCCGCTGCGCGCGCGATACTCCGCCGTTTGATCCGCGCCTGGAGGAAACCATGCGAGCCAACCCCGAGCCGGTCGGCGAAACCAAGACCAATGGCCCGTCTCCCGGCGGCGTAGCCGCGGAAACGCCCGACCGCCGCGTCGACGGCAGCACCTCCCCCGAGCTTTACGACCTTCTCAATGCGCTGCAGTCGATGCGCGTCGGCGACTTCTCGGTTCGCTTGGCCGGCGGTCAGGTCGGCCTCTTGGGCAAGATCGCCGACACCTTCAACGACATCGTCGCCGCCAATGAGCGGATGGCGCAGCAGCTCGAGCGCGTCGGCCAGGTGGTGGGCCGGGAAGGAAAGACGCGCCAGCGGGTGAAGTTCGGCCTATCGCACGGCGCCTGGGCCGAGATGGAAACCTCGGTCAATACTCTCATTGACGATCTGCTCTGGCCGACGACGGAAGTGACTCGCGCCATCTCCGCGGTCGCCAAGGGCGATTTGCTGCAAACCGTGCCGCTCGATGTCGACGGGCGGCCGCTGCAGGGCGAATTCCTGCGCGCGGCCAATATCGTCAACACCATGATCAAGCAGCTCAACGTATTCACCTCGGAGGTGACGCGCGTCGCGCGCGAGGTC
>VAZM01000596.1 GCA_005883135.1 Alphaproteobacteria bacterium | reverse complement strand
CTGGATCGAGCAGGCGGGATTGCCTGACCAACTCACTGCGGTACTTCTGAAGCAAAGACTGCACTTCCTGCAGAATTCCATGAGATGACCTGACTGGTATCTCGTGCCAGCCAGGAAAGAGGCGACGCCCTTGCTTTTTGATACGGACACTCTCTTCAAAAGCGTATGCAACAAGCTCTTGGAGAGCGGCAAAGAAGCCGTCATCGTCGTCGCTCTCTGGATCATCCGTCCGGACCCACGGAGCATCGACGAGACCGTTGAGTAGATGCCGCTCTAACAATGCCTCCATCTCCTCCTGGAACTGCATGCCGAGCTGATACCAGTAACCCTGGTACTGAGCATGGACGAGAAGGGTAGTAAGCAAGTTGATGTTCTCGATGTCCAACCTGCTGCCGCTGCCTGTGAGCAGATCGCTGCGGCCGTTTTCAAAGGGCAGTCGGGGCTCCACAAGACGATGCTTGCCAGATCCCTTCCACCAATCAAAATTTCGGTCAAAGTCTCCCTCCGCATCGTAGAGCACCAAACGTCTCCCGCGCGGGTAGGGTTGCCGTTGCGCAAAGGACGTCGCGAGGTCTCCCAGAGTGTAGCGCCGTAGCGTGTCCGACCCCAAGTAGAACCCTATCGCCAACAACGCCGAACGACGAGCGCTAAGTCTCCCAGGAGAGCACACCTGGATCTGGATTTGCGGGTTACTGAAAAGCGCAGATCCAATAAAGTGCTCGATACACTCAAGAAGGAGTATCGCCGAACGGGCACTGCCCACCGGGGGCAGCACAAGGCACAGCGAGGCGTGCGAGTGTTTGTAGTAGTTGACATTGAGAATTTTTTGCGCTCCTCCAAGACCTTCCACCAAAGTAGAGAACTGACCCCCGTCGCCCAGACAGTGGATTTTAAGTCCCACTGACAGATAGCCGTGCTCAACGCGCCGACGATGAAGTGCGACCGCGTCAACCTTCGCTGGAGCGTGCCCGTGCAAAAGCGCCAGCAGATCTTCGAAGCTGTACTGGTAAGACACGGGAACTCCTCTTTTGGATGAAGTAGCACCATGCCTCAACGAGCTAGTAGAGCCTCATTACATTACTTAAACAGTCCCATTCCGCACATAATGGAAAGGAAATATTCGTAAGCGCGGCCAATGGCGTCTGAGGCACGTGAAAGTAACATCACCACACTTTTGTCTCCGATACAGCCAAGGAGGCCCTTATCATGGAAGACGATTTCAAGGCGCGCCAGTTAATCTTCGCTCAATCGACGCACGAGGAAATTGTCGACGGCATGGATATTGTGGCGACGTATGCCGTCCGGTCATTCCAACGGGGTGATTCGATCAGTCTGGAGCTGGCCGGGGGCGTGATGTTCACCTTGCACGTCGATCAGCCGGAAGGGGAAGGCGGCGCGGCCGTCTTCTGCCAGGTCGACCCAAGGACAAACTTGCGCTTCCACCTCGATCATGTCGAAGGCGAGCACTTCCGGCTTCGCATGGAACCGCACCAAGTCGAACTCCTGACGATAGCGCGAGGCCGGAGCGCCAAGTCAACCGATCCTGAACCTATTTAGAAGAGGGCATATCTTATGTCGATGGCAAACGAATGTCCTCCTCGGCAATTGCAACCAGATCATCGTCCGAGATCATATCGCCGCTCTGATCCTGTTAGCTTGTTCAGAAATGGCGCGTTCAAAGAAGTTTCGAACGTCACGAGCGTTGGCGAATTGATTCGCTCCGTTGCTTCCAGCGTAAGCTTCCAGAACTCATGACGCAGCGAAGGGAGGAGCAGCTCCAGCAGGGAGCGCGCGCGCGGTCGCGGTCTTGCAGATCCCGCCATTCCTGCTCGGCTTGGGATCGTCGGCGGGTCGGTAAGCTGGCCCTGATCAAACATCAGCGCTACGCCCATGCCCATCAGTTCAAGCGTGCCAACCGCAGCTTACTGGAAGCTCAAGACCTATCTCGGGCGGACGTTCGCAACATCGAGCGGCACATTGCCGGCAACGAGGTTTTGCGGGAGGTGTTCGCGCGGCCGCTGTATCTCGCCCGGCGCGTGCTGGAACAAGAGCGCCGCCACACGCGCCAGAGGTCGAGTGCATCGGCAAGGGCAAGGCGCACCGGCCCTACGAGTTCGGCGTAAAGGTGAGCGTCGCCACCACCGCAGGCATTCCGCCGGCGGGCAGTTCGTCACGCATATCGCAGCGCCTGCCCGGCACTCCCTATGACGGGCACACGCTCGCCACCGTCATCCCGCAGATGCAAGCGCTCGTCGGCAACGTGCTCGATCGCTGCATCACCGATGCCGGCTATCGCGGCCACAACGTTCGCTCATATTTGTTTTGGGGACTATACTACGGGAAATTTGCACCACTCGACAATAACTCGCTCGAGCCTGCACTTGAGAACTTGAACAAAGCAATTCAATTGAACCCAAAATCAGCGCTGCCTCAGTTGTTCAAAGCCAAGCGTCTCGGCAATCTATTTGTGTTTCAGAAACGGCTGAACAACCTCGGT
>VAZM01000595.1 GCA_005883135.1 Alphaproteobacteria bacterium | reverse complement strand
GAGAATGCAGCACGGTGAATTGATGCCCGCATGACGTATAAATCCGAGAACACATAAAAGATCGAGACCTCTAGGTAGAGAATACTTATCGCCAATACGATCGTAAAAATCGTTTGGAGCCAATGCTCCCATTGATGTTGATGCAAACGCAAACTCGCCTCATTTCTTGCGCTTCAATCTAGGACGTTCGGCGAGGTGAACGTTGGCTATTAGCCTGCTTGTGAGGCAAAGCCTCAATCACCGCCGCGTGTTCTTTGACCTCGCCGGCCTCGTCCGCAATGAGGGCCGCGAGCAGCTCCCCAGCGCTCTGATGCACAAACCGCATGTTGGCGCGCGAGATGCTGAGCTATGTGCTGTTTGTGGACGCAGGGCAGCACCTGGATCGAGCATGATACATTGAGCCCATCTACCCCGAATTGAATCCTAATCTGGTGCGCGACGCGGAGCGGCCGTGCCAGTTTCCACCTGCTTTAGAAAACGCTGCGTGATCTTGCCGCCCGCAGCACATGTGAATGATGCGACGAGTGCGGGCCGCCTAGGCAATCGAAGATGCCCAATCCGGGGGCAACCTTTCTGTGATATTCCGCTGTGCATTACATTTCCTCTCGTTCCGAAATTTTTTGGACGGCGTTGTCCGAACGGCGAGGCCGGCTAGAATTAGATGGGGCCGAAGCCAGAGACAAACACGTTTGGTCATGAACCTGCTCTTGTTGCTCGCTGTTGCAGTCCGCTAAGCTGCTTGGCTTTCCTAAGTGGGTTGGCACTCCTCGGTGTAATGACGCTTGGCGCTGTCATCAATGTGATTGGCATAGCCAGGGCGGGCGGTAAGCAGCCGAGTCAATCGCGTGTCCGCGCGGGCGAGTTGCGTCGGCACACTCCAGCACTACCTCGGCTATAGCCCGCCTCCGGGACTTCTGGAAGGACTCTAACCGGGCGTGATGAAACAGCAAATGGATGCTCCTACTCGGCAGGGAGCACGGCTTTACTGCGCATAGGTTCGGCTTCGGCCGTCACGTGGCGCTGTGTTTCGGGCATCATAAAGAAATAGAGCGCAAGTCCAACTGTGGCGACACCTGCAAGCGTAAGGAAGGCCGCGCTGTACCCTCCCTGGACAACCACGGTTCCAGCGAGCGTGGTGGATAGCGCCGCACCAATCCCTTGCGCAGTGATGATAGCGCCTTGCGCCACGTTAAAACGGCCGGTGCCCCGAGTTAGATCAGCGACGATTACCGGAAACAGCGCACCATAGATGCCCGCACCCACGCCATCCAACAACTGTACGCCAACGTAGGAATTGTCGGAGAGTGGATAGAGACAGCCACCAATCGTCAGAACTGAAAAAGCGACCAGGAATAGCGGTTTGCGCCCCCATGCATCGGCCTTCCGGAAGCATAAGTCGAGTTGATCTGAAAATAACTATTTGCCCCGTCAGTCGGCTCAGCCGCCGGAGCGCGGCATCGTCGGTGCGCTCGACGCGGCCTTCGCGATTTCGCCGCTGGTGCCGGGCTTGCGGACCGGCGCGACGCCGAGCGCTTTCTCGATCCGCATGAACCGGTCGAGCATCTCCTCGTGGATGCGGTCGGTCTTATCGTGGAGGTGCGCGACCTCGAGCTCGGCCTTGATGTTGACCTCGTATTCGATGTCGGACCGCACGCGGTCTTTCGCGGACTGGCGGTCCTGGCTGATCAGCACGAAGCACGACAAGAAGATCGCCTCGAGCGACACGATCATCGTCAGCAGGCCGAACGGAAACGGATCGAATGGCTCGAACCACGGCATCGGCACGACGTTCATCGCGATCCACACCACGAACCACACGCCGTTGAGGATGAGGAACACCATGCTCCCCGAGAACGCCGCGATCACGTCGGCGATCCGGTCGAGCAGCGACAGCTTGCTCTCCGCCGCCTCGTTGACGTTGCGCGATACCCGCGCCTGGAGCAGCGCGTTCGCCTTGCGCGTCATCCGGCCCATCGCGCCGAGCATGTCGAGGCCGGCTTCGGGACGCTTCTTGAACAGCTGCAGCATGTCCTCGCGATCGAGGACGTAGAGCGAGCTCGCCTCGGCGGCGGTCGCGGTCGCGGTGCGCGAGCCACCGTCGAGCAGTGACAGCTCGCCGAAGAACTCGCCGGCCGTCGGCGTGTGCAGCACGATCTTCTGGCCGGCCTTGTCCTTGACCGACAGCTCGATCCCGCCCTCGACGACGATGAACATCGAGTCGCCGGGCTCGCCGGCGCGGAACAGCACCTCACCCGGCTTGACTTGACGATCGACCATCGCCTGCGCGAGCACCGCGCGCTCGTCGTCATCGAGCGGCGCGAACAGACTGATCTTGGCCAGGAACGCTGGGTCGACCGACATGCGTCTAGGATATCCGGTCGTCTCCCGCCATGTCTCGATGGCTCCCGTTGGTGGGATGGCGGGCCACGTCCTCGGCCAATGCCTTCTCCTTCGCCTCGGCCTCGTCGTCTCCCTCGTCAATGATGACCCGCAGCCATTTCCGCGGCGGCGGGACTAGCGAGGCCTCGAGCTTGCCAGCGCTCCTCGGCGCTCTTGCCTGCTTTGCAGAGCCATTAGCCAGCTTGGGGTCCTCCCTTCGGAGGGAGTGCCGTTACGCATAACGGGGACTGACCCCGAGGGGGGCTGATATTCGAAGGGGGTGAACAACCCACCAGGGCCGCTGCGTTACACGTCACCCGAGATCCTCCGGCGCCCGCGACAAACCTCCGCGATCTTCAATCCGATGCAGGGCCAGACCGTGCAATTTGCCCACATTTTTGCGCGACACGACGATCATGACGGCGTGCCGCCCCGAAATCGGGGCGATCGGCAGTGAAATTTCGTGGGGGGGTTGGTGCCATAGAAGGTCGGATCAGGCCGCATTGTCATTGTAGTACTTCTCCCCCTGTTTCATCCTAGGC
>VAZM01000307.1:8355-31783 GCA_005883135.1 Alphaproteobacteria bacterium | reverse complement strand
TTATTCATGGCGGCGTGGGTTTTTGGGAGGTGAGCGGAGACTAAACCGGCCGGCTCACGTATGATTCTGTTGTCGAAACAAGATCGTACATGGCCAACAGGAAGCCCCACTCACCATGACGGAAGCTACGCTGTTTCTACCCGGCCTGTCACCGGTCGGCGGAAAAACAATCACTGCAACGTTTGATGGTGGAAAGCTGTCGTCGAATGGCGGCGTGTTGATCCTGCGCGAGATCGAACGGAAGCTCGGTCTTGCCGCGGTGCTCAGCCGGCACATTCCTGACGATCGCGACCGCATGCGTATCACGCACAGCTACAGCGACATGACGCGGGCGCGGATGTTCGCGATTGCCAGCGGCCATGAGGACTGCGACGACCTTGATGTGCTGCGCAGCGATCCTGCCTTGAAGATGGCATGCGGACGCCTGCCCGTGTCGGGCACCGACTTGATGTCACAACCGACGCTCTCACGCCTGGAGAACGCCCCGTTCTGGCGCCAGCTTGCGCGCATGGGGCTTGAACTGATCGATCTGTTCTGTGCCCGCTTTGAGCGCGTGCCGCGCTGCATCGTGCTCGACATTGACGACACGGACGATGCTGTGCATGGACAGCAGCAGCTTGCATTGTTCAACACCCATGCCGGCGGCTACTGCTTCCAGCCGATCCAGATCTTCGAGGCGACGACCGGCCGGCCCGTGCTGTCGCTGCTGCGCCCCGGCAAACGGCCATCGGGCGAGGAAGTCGAGCAAATCCTGCGTCACGTCATCGGTCGCATCCGTCGCAACTGGCCCGCGGTCGAGATCATGGTGCGCGGCGACAGTCACTTCGCGACGCCCGAAGTGATGGACTTGCTGGAAGAGAAGCATTGCAGCTACATCTTCGGACTGTCCACCAACCCGCGCTTGACCGAGATCGGGCGGCCCTGGAGCGAGGATGTCGCCACACGCCGAGCGTTGTCAAAAACGGAAAAGATGCGGCGCTTCTTCCAGACCAGCTATGCCGCAGCCAGCTGGAGCAAGCCCCGCAAGGTCGTCGCCCGCGTCGAAGCGAGCGCGCAAGGCAGCGACATACGCTTCATCGTCACCAACCTGCCGGGCCGGGCAAAAGTCCTCTACGAAAAGGTCTATTGCGCACGCGGGCGCATGGAGAATCTCATCAAGGACATGAAGCTCTACACGCGCTCCGACCGCACCTCCTGCCACCGCTGGGAGGCCAATCAGTTCCGCCTGTTCCTTCACATGGGGGCTTACTGGCTCCTGCACGAACTCAGGGGCGCCGCGCCAAAACGCTCAATCTGGCGCACAGCAACCTTCGAGACCATCCGCTGCACGTTCCTCAAGATCGCTGTGCGCATCCAAGAGCTCAAGACCCGCATCAAGATGGCGCTGCCCTCAAGCTATCCGCATGTTCAAGCCTTGACCGCGCTCGCCACCTCAATCGCCGCCCTCGCTCCATGAACGATGCGGCAAGCGCCGCGCTCGCCCCTCAGCTTCAAACTCCAACGCGTCGCCAATGTCCCAGAGCGTCCACCACCGTCAACCCGGTTGATGTCATGCGCTCACATCGCCAATCGCCGGCTCTCACGAATAATTGGGGCTAGCAGACTCGCCCTGATGGAGTGTAATCCTTCGGTCTCAGAGGAGTGCCGGCGATTGATGGCGGCGACCAAACCGAAACAGACCGTGCGCGCGGTCAGGCCGAAGAAGCCTAGGAGCTAGGCCGCTGACCACCGAATAACCCCAAACAGCTATCGTTCATCCCTGTCTACATCATTCGAGGGGAGACGATCATGAAAATCGATGGACGCTGTCACTGCGGCTACGTGATGTTCGAAGCCGAAGCCGATCCCGAAACGACGACCATTTGCAACTGCACAGACTGCCAAATCATGAGCGAAACCGACGGAATATCGAAAGACCGCCGATAGCGGCAAAGTCCGTGTGCAAGCTTTTTGCCCTCACTGCGGGACGGCGATCTATGCCACATCGACTGACGATGAGCCAAAAGCCTACAACTTGCGCCTTGGAGCCCTTCGCCAACGAAATGAATTGGTGCCACGCAGGCAGATATTTGTTTGCTCGCAACAGCCGTGGGTTAACGATGTCAAGTCGATCCCGAAATTCGACCGCATGCCGCATTGAGCCTGCCGATGGGCTGCAAAACTCGTGTGGAATGTCGCTTCTTGACCCAACCGGACATCGACTGAACTGAATTTCCGCACTGCGGCGGCCCGTGCAGAGGTGCTATCCTCTGCGCAGCCGAAGGAGGGAAGACCCAACCAGAACAATTCAGGTCTGACCCAAGCTTTGCGGCCCGATCTGCGGCAGATTTAACATACGATAGTCCGACCGGCGCTAAGGTGGACAGAGATAACACCGAAACGGGTTGAAGTGCTGCGCGAACTGGTGCCCACGACAACCGTCATGGCCGTGCTCGTCAACCCGACGGCCAATCCCGCCAACGTCGAGGTCGAGTTAAGACAAGCAGAGGCGGCGGCTAATTCCCTTGGGCTGCAAGCGATCTACGCCCTTCAAGCCAGCACCGAACCCGACCTGGATGGCGTCTTCTCCACATTGATTCAGCAGCGGGCAGGCGGACTCGTGATCACCGCAGATACATTGTTTTCTGGAAAAAGCGCGCAGCTCGCCGCTTTCGCCACTCAATGCCGACAATATCTCCGTATCGCGAGTTCGTGACGGCAGGGGGCCTGATGAGCTACGGAGGCAGTGTCAACGAACTGTACCGCCTGGTTGGCGTCTATACCGGGCGCGTCCTCAACGGCGAGCACCCAGCTGATTTGCCGGTGCAGCAGGTCACGAAAAGTCGAACTCGTCATCAATCTCAAGACTGCCAAGGCGCTCGGCCTCGAAATCCCGCCGACCTTGCTCGCCCGCGCCGACGAGGTGATGCCTCATCGTTGGCGGCAGGGCCGGCCCCCAGGACCGTTCTGAGGAAAAAGGCCCGGGATTTCCCGGGCCTTCGTCGTTTCGATTGCCGCCGGAATTAATAGTCCATTCCCCCCATGCCGCCGCCAGGCATCGCCGGAGCACCGCCCTGCTTCTTCGGCACTTCAGCGACCATGGCCTCCGTGGTGATCAGCAGCCCGGCGATCGACCCCGCGTTTTGCAGAGCCGAACGCACGACCTTGGTCGGATCGATGATGCCCTTAGCGACCATGTTGACGTACTCGCCTTTCTGAGCGTCAAAGCCGTAGGCATACTGATCGTTCTCAAGGATTTTGCCGACGATGACGGAACCGTCCTCGCCCGCGTTGATCACGATCTGGCGTGCCGGCCAGCTGAGTGCCTTGCGCACGATTTCGACGCCGGTCTTCTGATCGTCGTTCGCAACACGCAGCTTCTTCAGGACTTCGCCAGCGCGCAGGAGCGCCACGCCGCCACCCGGCAGGATGCCTTCCTCGACTGCGGCGCGGGTTGCATGCATCGCGTCGTCGACGCGATCCTTGCGCTCCTTCACCTCGGTCTCGGTCGCCCCACCGACGCGAATCACCGCGACGCCGCCCGCCAGCTTGGCTAGGCGCTCCTGCAGCTTCTCTTTGTCGTAGTCCGAGGTGGTCTCCTCGATCTGCGCCTTGATCTGCTTGATGCGCGCTTCGATATCCGACTTCTTGCCGGCGCCGCTGACGATGGTGGTGTTTTCCTTCTCGATCATCACCTTCTTGGCGCGGCCGAGCATGCTCACCGTCACCTTGTCGAGCTTGATGCCGAGATCTTCCGAGATCGCTTGAGCGCCAGTGAGAATCGCGATGTCTTCGAGCATCGCCTTGCGGCGGTCGCCGAATCCCGGAGCCTTTACCGCCGCAACCTTGAGTCCGCCACGCAGTTTGTTGACCACCAGTGTTGCGAGCGCCTCGCCCTCGACGTCCTCAGCGATGATGACGAGCGGCTTCGAGGTCTGGACAACCGCTTCGAGCAGCGGCAGGAGCTCTTGCAGGCCAGAGAGCTTCTTTTCGTAGATCAATACGTAGGCGTCTTCCATCTCGACGCGCATCTTGTCGGCGTTGGTGATGAAGTACGGCGAGATGTAGCCGCGGTCGAACTGCATGCCTTCGACCACTTCGAGCTCGGTCTCCAAGGACTTCGCTTCCTCGACAGTAATCACGCCCTCGTTGCCGACCTTCTTCATCGCATCGGCGAGAAACTGCCCGATTTCGGCATCGCCGTTCGCCGAGATCGTGCCAACCTGCGCGATCTCCTGGTTGGACGTGACTTTCTTGGAATTCTTCTGCAAGTCCGCAACTACCGCCTCGACCGCGAGGTCGACGCCGCGTTTGAGGTCCATCGGGTTCATGCCCGCAGCAACCGCCTTGCCGCCTTCCTTGACAATGGCTTGGGCAAGAACGGTTGCCGTGGTCGTGCCATCCCCGGCGAAGTCCGAGGACTTCGAGGCGACTTCGCGCACCATTTGCGCGCCCATGTTCTCGAACTTATCTTCGAGCTCGATCTCCTTGGCGACAGTGACGCCGTCCTTGGTGATGCGAGGTGCGCCGAAAGACTTGTCGAGCACGACGTTGCGGCCCTTGGGACCAAGCGTCACGCGGACTGCGTCGGTGAGGATGTCCACGCCGCGCAACATGCGGTCGCGCGCGTCGACTGAGAATTTTACGTCTTTAGCAGCCATTTTGCTTCTCCGTTATGTGAGGATGCGACGGCGCTTACGCGGCCTTCTTGCGGGTGACCGACTGATCAAGCACGCCCATGATGTCGCTCTCCTTCATGATGAGGTAATCGACGCCGTCGATCTTGACCTCCGTGCCGGACCATTTTCCAAACAGCACGCGGTCGCCAGTCTTCAGGTCGATAGGTATCAGCTTGCCGTTCTCGTCGCGGCCACCGGGACCGACGGCGATGATCTCGCCCTCGGAGGGTTTCTCCTTCGCGGTATCGGGAATGATGATGCCGCCTGCGCTCTTTTCTTCGGCGTCGATGCGCTTAACCACGACGCGGTCGTGAAGCGGACGAAACTTCATAAGTATTCTCCCAATTGTTGCGTTTAATTTCTCCGGGCGCACGACGGTTCGTGGCGGGGCAGCCAAATTTGGCTGACGGCGTTGTCCGGAAAGACCGATGCGATACTCCTATTCTTGGCACTGGTCAACTGAGACTGCTAATCACGCTTGTCATCGGCCCGGGGCAGCTGTCCCTGACGAAAACTTAAGCTCTAAGATACTGATCGTGCAGTCCGTCCAGAACCGACACCGCCAACGTGCGACCGACAGTCAGCACGGCACGCGAGATCGGTGCGTCCTTGTGCAGCGATAGGTGCGTGCGAGCCTCGTTGTAGTATTTTTGGTAGGAATTGAGCAGATGGCGGAGATGTCGTTCGCCGAACACAACAACATGGTCAAGACAATCCCGTCGGATTGAACCGATGAGCCTCTCCGAATATCCATTTTGCCATTTCCATCCCGAGCGGAATCATCAAGGGAAGGGCAGTGTCCTGCTGTTCCCTCGGGGTACGAACATTCGCTGCGACGGGCATGTTCAATGCCACGAGCGACTGGGCGGACTCTTGCGCTATTACCATCCGGAGGCAGCATGAAAGGGTAGCGCGCCCCAGATGAATTTTTTGACGCTACGGCCGGTTCTGGGCAGACTGCACCATCAATATTTTAGAGCTTAAGTTTTCGACAGCGACAGCCGCGAAGCGCGTGACAGAATGATTTTAAAAATCATAGCCTTCCTCGCTGCCGCGATCCCCATTTTCCTCTTCATACGCTCGATCTTTTTCCGACGAACGACGCGGATCAACGAAGGTCTTAGGGAATTCAAGAAGCAGGTCAACTTAGCAGTCTCGATATTTCTGTTCCTTAATTGTGTGTCTTGTAGTCTTCGCCGCAGGCAAGTTGGCTTGGACGTGGTGGTTGTCACTCTGAACGAAGGAATGGCGGCCGTCTCACAAGACCGCCACTGTGGATGTTGATTTAGGTCACTCGTCCGTTATCAATCACCCGAACCAGGATTTGGCGAAAAATGTCCAATCCGTGGTCAAATGACATGTGACGTTGATCCAGATGAGCTCTCGGCGGGCCAATCGCACGATGATGAATGCATAGAGCAGGTCGAAGCCAAGGGTTGGGCAACGAACAGGTCCATGGCCGCGATGTCCGGTGAATGGTTGCGCAGGAACGTGCGCCATGCTTGGGGGGATGACGGCTCAGATCGCTTGACCATGTACTTCGCAACGGTGGACTGAGCGACCCCAAAGCCGAGCTTGAGCAGCTCTCCATGGGTACGCGGCGCGCCCGACAGCGGATTATCAACGCTCATCCGCAGGATCAGCGCGCGCAGCTCCGCATCGACTTGCGGCCGGCCTCCAAGGGAGCGGGATTTCCACCGCCAATATCGCCGGAAGCCGGCCCGGTGCCAGCGCACGAGGGTCTCGGGCCGGATGATCGAGATGGTCTTCAGCACCGATGGAAATCAGATATAGCTGGACCAGGAACAAGCGATCCCAGTTGGTCAGGCGGACGCGACCCCGACGCTGCCGCCGCAATATGATCAGCTGACGTCGGAGCACCGCGTTCTCTGCCTGAAGGCGGCTCTTCGACTTGAACGGCGGGCCAACCAGGGTCACGAAGAAGAAAAGCAGCGCGATCATCGCCGTCGACGATCTTCGGCGAACGGCATTTGCGGCGGATCCTGATTCGTATTCGCTCTATTACAATGAGACGCGCACGCACCTGCGCTTGGGCAAGGACGCGCCGCTACGACGATCCGTCCAACGATCTGGGACCATTATGGTCACACCAATCTTGTCTGGGTTGCATCATCGCTACGCGCGGATATGATTTTCGGGAAGGACAAGGGCCATGGGCCGCCTCGGTGTGGCGGCCTAGTGCACATCCCGATTCTTGTCAGTAACACGAATTTTGTATACAAGGCGTGATCGTTCGACATCCGATTGCGCAGCCCACCGTGGGAGCGTGCAGACATGGCCTACGTGAAAGCGATCAGTCGCGCCGCGACCGTTGCGTTCGTTGTTATCAACATCCAGGCCAGCCATGTGGAAGCGGCGGATGACGTCACATTCGTTACCGACTTCGGCTTCAACGGGCGCCATGCCTATTATTATGTCGCTCTCGAGAAGGGCTACTACAAGGACGTCGGCATCAACGTAAAGATCGTACGCGGTCAGGGCTCGAGCGACGCCGTCAAACAGGTGGCCGCTGGGGCGGCGCAGATTGGGTTTGCCGACACCTCGGCCGTCATTTTCGCCCAGGCAAATGATGGAATCCCCATCAAGATCGTCTCGGTGATCTATTCGAAGCCACCGCATGCAATCTATGTGTTGAAGGAATCCGGCATCACCAAGCCGAAGGACCTGGAAGGCCGAAAAGTTGCGGACACGGCCTTCAGTGCCATACCGAAGATGTTCGGAGCCTATGCCAAGGCAGCAGGCATCGATGCGTCCAAGGTGACATGGGTAGTGGCTGGCAGCGACGCACTTCCAGGAATGCTGTCATTGGGCCGCGTCGACGGTATTGGGCAGTACACCGTGGGCGAACCTCTCCTCAAAAAGAGTGCAGCGCCGAAGGAAATCGTCCGCTTCGCCTATTCGGACGCTGGTCTCGATTTCTACGGTGCGGGGATCATTGCGATGGACAGCATGATCAAGTCGCAACCGGACATGATCCGTCGTTTCGTCACCGCAACTGTGCGAGGCTTGAAGGATTCAATTGCAAGTCCCCGCGAGGCCGGCGAGATCATGAACAAGCACCATCGGCAGATCGATGTCGATGTTGCGACGAGCGAGACGGAGATGGTGGCTGGGTTGGCGGTAGTGCCTAATACCCCCCTCGGCTCCGTGGACCCGGCGGGCGTGCAGCGTACAATCGACTTTATTTCCGGCGCTTACACGCTCAAAAATCCGGTAACGGTGGCCGATATTTTCGCGCCAGGTTTTGTCGCGAACTAATAAGGCCTGACAGTCTGGCGGGGCGGCCACCGTGGGCGACAGACCCTACCTCAACGGGAGAATGGTCTGATCTAATCAATGGATGACAAACACTTGGTCGACGGGAAATTTATCAGAAAGTAGTTTCGGCTTTCCGTTTTTGATCACAATCAGATCTTGAAGTGCCAGTGATGTCGCTGAGGCTCCACGGCGAGGATCATTCCGTCTTCCAGCACGATGTCACTTTTTTTCGGAGGACAGGCTCCTGCTGGTGGAACCAGGGGCCCATGCCGTGTCCCACCAGCGAGGCGGTATAGTCAATTCCTTCCTCTTTAAAGGCATCTACGACGAACGCATAAATTTCGCCAGCTGTGACGCCGGCACGGCAGCGCTCGATCGTCTTTCTATGAACCTCTAAAGTCAGGTTATAACCCTTCTGTTGTTCATCATTCGGTTCGCCGAGAATTGCTAAGCGGGATTGATGCCCGGCATACCCGTTTAAGTAGGCAACGTAATCGTTGCGTACGAAATCACCTTGGCGAAAGGGCAAGTCGCTTTCGCCGCCATACATCACATGATTGGAACTGGAATTTAGAATGCCATGGGCCCAGCCGAACCCATGTCGGAGGCAGCTCTCGACGATGCGGGCATGTACTTGTCGCTCCGTATCGCCTGCACGTATCGTTGAGAAGACCTCAAGTAGTGTGTCATCCAGCAGATCGGCGGCCTTCTTCTGAAGATCAATTTCCCCCTGCGTTTTGATCCATCGGACCTCGTCCATCATCCGTGAGCAATCGACCATCTGCAGGTGCGGCAATGCCGACTGGATTTCTTCCCAATGCGCTGCACTCAGACCATCTTTCTCAAAGCCGATGCGCGCCGTGCGCAAACCAAGATCCTCCAAGATGTTTGCTACACGCGTATACAGCGACTCGACATACGCATGATAGACCGCGATCCTCTGGACCCACGAGTCGCGCAACGCGACCTTCTCTGCAAAAGAGTCCAGCACGATGACCGGCTCTCCCTTGCGTGGCCACAAGAGCATGAAGCCGCGGACGGTGTTGGCAAGGTCAAGATGCCGTGCAAGCGTTCCGGGCAAGGCCATGCCGGCCAAATAGGTAAAGTTGACGCCGGAGCGGATCGCAATCGCTTCGAGGCCATTCGCGTCCATGTATTGATTGAGGCGCGGAATGTTGGCGATGACTTTCCGGTCCGGCAGCATACCGTCTCTCCTGACCTCTGACAGCGCGCTCTGCGGCATACCGTCATTATCTGGTGTAGCGGATCTCGAGTGTCATGCAGCCTTCGTCGGTCCGGTAGGGGCCGTGCTTCATGCCCGGAGGACGGCAGGCGTACATTCCTTTTTTAAAGAACTGATCGCCATCCCACTGACTTCCTTCGAGGATGTAGACCTCTTCCCAAAAGTCGTGAATGAATGTTTCGATACTGCGGCCACCCGGATCAACTTTTAACATGCGGGTCACGAACATCTTGTCCCGATCCTCAGTTAGAATCTTCTGGTAATGGCCGGGGGGAGCCCCGGGGACCGGAACCCAGGGCAAATCATCGACCGGAAAGAATTCAAGCTCAGGCTTTGGCATCTTTGCACTCCATGTCGCATGCCGCCGAGACCGAAATATGCCGATGGACACGCATGGAAGCAAGTTGCGTTCATAGGAGGGTGTAAAACGCGAGATCTTGTGCCCTTGCGATTGAGTGAGAGCTGTCAACACGATCGCGCGAACCGGCGCATCCTTGCTCAGTGATAAGTGCGTGCGAGCCTCGTTGTAATGTCTTTGATGCTATTTGAGGACGTGGGAAAGGTGCCGCTCGCCAACCACGACGACGTAATCCAGGCATTCCCTGTAGAACTGACGCCAATGTGTGACCTACAGTCTGGATGGTACGGGGGATCGGCGCGTCCTTGTGCAGCGATAAGTGCGCGCTGACTGATCACCTGGAAAAAAGGCGCGAAAGCGAGCCGATTGTCTGCACACCGGCCGACGCGATCGTCACCTTTTCCTGCTGATGACTTTGCCCGACGTGAGTTGCAGATCGTCGTAGCGGAGCGACGACCGCGCACCCTCCGCCGCAGGCACAATCAGTTGATGTCGAAGCGCCACGTGCTGAAGTCTATTTTGCTCAATCGCCGATCATATTCCTGATCTCGAATTGTCACGACTGCTTCGGCAGCGAGCGAACTGGGATTCGATTATGCCGGCTGCTTTTGGGCGGCAGGAACAGGCGTTTTCAAGCCTGCATCGCGTGCCAATCGCGACGCCCGCAATCGGGCGGTCCTTTCCCGTGTGGCCGCACCAGCTGCCTGGTATTCGGCCATTGCTTGCTGTCCCTCTCGCAGCTGCTGTTCCTTTTTCTTAAAAGCCGCTTCGGCGCAGTCACGCGCCCGTTTAACGTCGGTATCCAATGTCGTTACTCCTTTTCGACCAAATCCGCTCGCGGGACAGACTTCCTGCCTGAGGAGCGGATGCGGGCTGCCGATGTGGGATGCTCAACTGAGCCAACGCCGCTCCAGGTTATTTGTTCCGCACACACGGAGGCGGCGGACGACCATAACTGCCCTCTGCGAAAATTCGGCAAACCCTCCTAAACCCTCTTGTTGTTCGGATTGACACGAATCGCGGCACGTCCTGCCACCTCGGGCTGCTTGCACCTATCGGGCTCACTTTGCTGCGCGTTGTGCAGCACCGCGGCGCCAAGGGCGCCGAGGTGATCGAGAGCGTGGTCGGCCGCAACGTTCTCCCCGTGCTCGGCGAGGTCGCCGTGCACAAGCTGACCACGCGGCGGTTGGCCGACTGGCACCGCGCAAGGGTGCCCCGCCCAATAGTGCCGCATTCGACCGCGGAGATCCCGAAGCGGTGCGACGGCGACGCGCCAGCGCCCTTGCCAACTCGGAGCCCTCCACACATGGCACAAAGCGGACATGCCAACGTGACTGCGCTTTGTCTGCTTTCGGGGGTAAAGCAGACAGGGCTGGTCGATGGCGCTTTGTCTGCTGCTGACCCACAGCAGTCATAAGCCAGTGGAAATCGCGCAGCGCAACAGTATCCGGGCGTGCTATCCTTTCCTTGGCAACCACGAGAGGCGCCGGCGAGTGAGGCGCCGCGAGTCGCGTTGACGGCGGCTTTCAGTGCCGATCGTGTTCACACAAGTCAGCGAGCCGGTCGAAAGCGATCGCGATCCAGGGAGGATTTCATGTCGGATATCGGCTCGATTACACGACGTGCGGCGCTTGGGGGCGCGATCCTCGGCGGCGGCGCGGCGGCGCTTGGCGACAGCAACGCGCTTGCGCAAGCCGACGCGCGCAAGACCTTCGTGCTCATTCACGGCGCCTATCATGGCGGCTGGTGCTGGCGGAAGGTCGTCGATATTTTGGAGAAGCGCGGCCAGAAGGTCTACGCCCCGTCGCTGACCGGCCTCGCGGACCGCTCGCATCTTTTGAGCATGAGCCTGACGCTCGAAACGCACATCACCGACATCTCCAACCTGTTCAAATGGGATGAGATCAAGGATGCCTGCTTGGTGCCCCATTCCTATGGTGGTTGGCCGGCGTCCGGCGCACTGGAGCAAATCGGCGACCGGGTGACATCGATCGTCTGGCTCGACGCATTCATGCCGAAGGACGGCGAGCGCAGCACCGAAATGATATCGGAGTTTAGCCGTAAGGCATTGGTCGAGGCTATGGCCAAAGGCGAACCCGGCCGAAGACCACCTAAAGCGAGCCAGTTTTCGATCAGCGAGAAAGACTACGAGTGGATGGACTCCAAGCTCACGGCCCAGCCGAACTCCATTACAGACAACCCGATCAAACTGACCGGGGCGCTGCAAAAAGTGCCAAAAAAGACCTTCATCCGCGCGCCGAAATATCCGCAAGCTGCGTTTGACAGAGCCTACGCGGAATGCAAGGCCGATCCGTCCTGGACTACCTATGTGGTAGAGAACTCGCACCACGACGTGATGATCGATCAGCCGGAATGGCTGGCCGATATCCTGATGAAGCACTCCTAAACGCTCGCTCCTGGAGCAACAGCGGACATTGAAGGTCCGCCGTCCATTAGGTAGTTGGCCGTCGTGTGGCCTTGACGTCGTTTCAACGACTCCAGAGCCTTTGGGTTGCGAGGCGGGCGCCCTCGATCATGGCTCTCACGGCGCCAGACGTGCCGAAACCGCAGTCGGTTCCCGCAATCACCCGCTCGCGCCCCAACAGTTCCGCAAATCGCACGATACGTTGTGCAACCAGCTCCGGATGCTCGACTAAATGAATGCAGTGTGACACCACGCCCGGAATCAAAATCTTGCCGTCCGGCAATTTGACATCCCGCCAGAGCTGCCATTCGTGCTCGTGACGTGGATTGGCGGCCTCGATCAGATAAGCCCCCGCGCGAACTTTCAGCATTAGGTCGGCGAAGTATTTCAACTCAAAGTCGTGAACCCGCGGCGCGATGTTGATGCTGTAGCAGGTGTGGAAGCGCACGCGATCCTCGGGGATGCCGCGGAGTGCGTGATTGACCGCCTCGACCCGCAATGCGATGAACCTGCGACAGTCGTCGATTGAGGAGTTGACCGCACGGTTGTGATGCGTCGCCATGCGCGGATCGTCGATCTGTAGCAGGAAGCCGGCGTCGACAATCGCCTTGTATTCTACGTGCATCGCATCTGCGAGCGCCGCCAGGTACTGTTCGTCCGAGGCGTAATATCGATTTTCATAGTAAAGCTCGAGATTAGACGGCGAGATTGCAGTCATAAACGCTTCCTCGGCCGAGACGTTCTCTAAGGCGCGTTTCAGGTTTTCGATATCATCCGCGAGTCCTTCCTGACCAACGTAGGAAATTGCATTCGAGCAGATTTGAGCCCGTGGCCGCACAATCCGCTTGGGTACGATATCCGCCGAACGCGCCGCGAGCATGACCTTCATGTCTTCATAAGCGCGCGGGAACGCGAGAGAATCGCGCGTCGGGCCCCGAAAACGAACAGGGCTGTCAATCTCTTCAAGCCCACTCAGTCGGGTACGCGCATAGGCCATCCAGTTGACTTTGCTGTGCTCACCGTCATCGACAATGTCGATCCCGGTATCCACCTGCTGTCGCACGATTTCTGAAATGGCTCGACGGATCCGACCAGAAAATGCCTCGCGATCGTAGCTCTCGCCCAATTCCTTGCTGTTTAACAAGGCAACTAGATCGGACGGCCGCGGCAAGCTGCCGGTATGAGTCGTCAAAATGCGATCAACGCTGAATTTCATCGCGTACTCATTTCGCTCAATTCCACCCCACAAGAATTGAAAGCCACCCCAAGCTGCCGTTGGCATCTACGGCTAAGACGAGGTGATCGAATAGTGGCGCTTTTGCTGCGACGCGTTAAATCGCTATTGGCACAAAGCGGACTTAGCGCGGCGTATGCCTATTTGTCCGCTTTTCGGCGCGAAGCGGAGATAGGCAAGATCGAAATCTCGCACCGCAGCGCCCCCGCAGCCCACGCCTCAGCGTCTTTGCCTTACCACGTATACCGCACCGTGCCGGTGCCGGCGTAGGTGGTGGAGTGGGAGGCAAACTCGCCGTCGAACTTGGCGAGCAGCACGACGCCATTGGCGAGGCGAAGCTCGGCGCCTTGCGACACGAGCGCGGAATTCTTCGCCGGCGTGGCGCCGCTGACGATGAAGTTCGCGCCGGGGAGCATCTGAAACACCGTAACGAGCGTCGGGTCGCTCACCCAGTCGTGCGCCCAGGCGACGCGCGCGCGTAGCGTGAGCGCCGCCTCGGGATTGAGCAGCAGCAGCCGATCGAAGCGTCCGCCCAGCTCGCTCCTCGTGTCGGTCGCATTGCGCGAGTCGAAGCCAAGCGCGAAGCCGCCGCCGTTGAGATCGGTCTCGGTGTAGCCCGGCGTGTGGAACCTCTGGGACTGGATCGCCGCATAGGGCGTGAGCCCGCCGTAGTCGGTCGCAAAGCGATAGCCACTCTCTACCCGTCCGCCATAGCTCTGCGCGTTGAAGCTCGAGGTGAGATGATCGCCGGCAAAGGCGAAGCGGTCGGTCGACATCCAATGATTGGTGAAGGCGAGCGCGGCGGCGAGATAGGCGGGACCCGAGCGCGCAGTGCCGTAGAGGCCGGCCTGGAAGGCATCGCTCTTGCCGCCGCCGATCCCCTGCGCGAGGTTCCAGTTGGTGCCGCCACCGGCAAGGGCGAAGCCCACTACCGTGCCCGGTGCGAGGCGATAATCGAGCCCGGCGGCGCCGCCCGCGGTGCTCGCGGATAGATCGTGGCTGCCGTCCACGGCCGCGTCGCCGGTCGTGCGGTTGCTGCCGCCATAGCCCGCGCCCCACACGCTCCAAGGTTGTTCGAATGCGACTGGCTTAGGCGGCGCCTTGAGTATCTTGCTGTACGCAAGCGCGATGTCGTCGGGCAATTCTTCGCGCTCGGGCGCAAAACCGATGGCGCTGCCGCTATTCACGTTGTTTCTGCCATCAACGAACGGATCGAGCATGATGTTGAGGAACTGATTGGTGAGCTGGAAGCCAGCTTGCTGCGCCCCGGTCGCCGCTTCGCCCGAGAGGAGCGTCAGCGCATTGGTGAGATTGGCGTCGGTGAGCGAGAAGAACGGCAGGAACGCCGGCGGGAGCGGCGGATCGTTGAAGAAATTATTGATGGCGCCGGCGACGGACTGGTGATTCGAGCTCAAGCCTGTCGCCTGTTGCGGTCCACCAAGCGCGGCGGTCACATTCAACAGCACGTCCGTTTGGGTGTAACTCAGGCTTGCCGTGAAACCTGGCGGCAGGTTGGTGGTCTGGAGGTTTTGAAAAGTGCCGCCGAGCGTGCCGAGCGTTTGGTGCAGGATGTTGTAGCTCTTGGCTGGATTGCCTATGCCTGGTGCGAACACCGCCTGCACAGTGCCCGCAAGCGATACCGTCCCCCTTTCGAGAACGGTGACGGAGCTGGCTGTCGTGGAATTGACCTGCACGAGGTAGATAGCTCCGGACTGAAATGCGAGGTTGGCGGGCCCGGCGAAGCCGATGATCGTCATCGTGCCGGGTGCATCTGCCGGACCGGGAGCTAAGCGGCCGCCGGCGTTGATGATGGTCGAGCCCACCATGCCGGTGCCTCCCAACGTGGCGCCGCTGCCCACGGTGGTCAGGCTCGACGACGCGATCGAGCCGTTCACGATCAGGGCGCCGGCATTCACCGTCGTGGGCCCGCTGTAGCTGTTAAGGTTGGAGAGGGTCAGCGTCCCGCTGCCGGTCTTCACTAATGACCCGCCGGTGCCGTCGATCCTACCGCTCACGGTGGTGGAGAGATTGTTACCGCCCGTTGTGAGCTGGTTGGCACCGAGAAAATAAAGGCCGGCTCCTTCGATGGAGCCGACCGTGACCGGACCGGCGATACTGAACGTCCCACCGGTATCAGTGATAAAGCGCGCCGAACCTCCCGAGGCGGTCTCAGTGAACTGCACCGCACCTCTGACGGTATGCACCGTCGCGTTCCCTGCGGTGCTTTGGCCCTCGAACCCTAGGAAAAAGCTGCTGGTGATCATGGCATTCCCGGCCGTAGCGTTGTTGACAAAGACCAGGTTGCCTTGATTATTGATGGACGCGTTGCCGGCGGTGCTATTCTCAGCGAAAGTGACAACACTGGTGTTGTTGTTGGTGATTGAGGCAGAGCCAGCCGTGCTGGTGCCGAAGAATCCAACTTGGCCAAAATTCTGGGTGGTGATGGTGGCAGAGCCGGCGTTGATCACGATGCCGGCGCCGTTGAACAGGAGCTGACCAGGACCGACGGCAAAAGTGTAAGCTGGCGCGCCGGAATTGAACGTCCATCCGCCGACGACCGTCGTTCCGCCAGTGACGGTCAGCGCGGGGGCAGAGGTTGCGTTGAAGAACGCGGTGCCTGTCGGTACAGTGGCGGGCGACCAATTGGCGGCGGTGTTGTAGTCTGACGTCCCCGGAGTGAACAGCCATGTCGCATTTTGCGCCTGGGCCGGCATAGGCGCGAGCAAGGCTACGGCTACCGGCATCCCCAACAGATACACACGCATCTTCCGAGCCCCTGGCAAGAATTTCTGCGCCAAAGCTTACCGCGTATTCCTGTGAGGGGGGTGTGGAGCAACGCAAGTAGCGCTGATCAGGATCGTCTTTTCTATCGGTCGTGGCTTTTTGATCACGCTCTCTCGAGGCAAACGGTCGCGTCAATTTAAATCGAATGTCCGTTTTTGGCACAAAGCGGACATGCCAGTCGTGTGGCTCAAAGTTCGCTTTCGGGGGTAAAGCGGACAAATTTTTGCGCGTTCTGGATTGTCCGCTCCTGACCCAAAGCGGACATAGGCGGACCAATTTTGCTGTGACGCACAACACCGCCCTTTGGTAGGCTTTGCCCTCGACGGGCATTACATGAGACGGCGCAACTTCATCGCACTCCTCGGCGGCGCGTCGGCGTGGCCGGGACCGCAGCCATACCACCCTTCACCGATCAAAAATTTCCGCGTGGTCGACGGCAATCACCTCGCGCAATCGGTTTGAAGTCTCGCAGGAGGACGCGTTGCTATCCCAACTCAACCCGCCGTTCCGAGCCGAGCACATCGGCAGCTTGCTTCGTCCGAAGTCCTTGCTTGACCAGCGTGGCAGGTTCGCTCGCGGCGAAATCAGCCGCGAGGCGCTTGCCGCCGCCGAGGACACCGCGATCAAGGAGGTGCTGGCGCTGCAGGAACGTGTCGGGCTGAAGTTCGCGACCGACGGCGAATTCCGCCGCCGCTCCTATCACAGCTTCTTCTATCGACAGCTCGGCGATCTCAGCATCGACACCGTTCGCGGCGAAGACGCCAAGGGCGGCACCGAGACCGGCACCATCGGCAAGCGTGGCAGCCAACCGGTCGCGCTGATCAGGAGCCGCGTGCAGTGGAGGAGCCCAATCAACGTGTCGGACTTCAAGTTCATTGCTGGCAACACCCGGCTCATTCCCAAGATCACCATCCCCGGCCCCTGCGCGCTGCATTTCCGCGGCGGCAACTCCGCCGTTCTCGCCACCGCCTACACGGACCTCGACCAATTCTGGGACGACACCGTGCAAGCATTCGGCCGCGAGTTGAAGGCGCTCGCCGAAGCGGGCTGCCGTTACGTACAGATCGACGAGACCGCCTTCGCCAAGTTCGGCGACCCCCAGGTGCAGGCCGCGTTGAAGTCGCGCGGAGACGACTGGAGCGCGCTGATCGACAAGTATGTCGCCATCACCAACCGTGTGCTCAAGGATGCACCGCAGGGCATGCGGATCGGCATGCATCTTTGCCGCGGCAACCGCGGCGGCCAGTGGCACTCGGAAGGGAGCTATGACGACGTGGCCGAGCGGTTATTCAACGCGCTCAACATCCAATTCTACTTCCTCGAATACGACACCCCGCGCGCCGGCACGTTCACGCCGCTGCGCCTCGTGCCGCCCCACAAGACTGTGGTGCTCGGCATTGTCTCGACCAAGACGCCGAAGATGGAAAGCAAGGATGCGCTGAAGGAACGCATCGAGGACGCGGCCCGGCAGCTCGATCTCAACCGCCTCGGGGTCAGCCCGCAATGCGGCTTCGCCAGCATCGACACCGGCAACCCGATCACGCCGGACGTGCAAGAGAAAAAGCTCGGCCTCGTGGTCGAGCTCGCACGCGACATTTGGGGCGACGCTTGAGGATCATGACCATGCAACGAACGTCTGCGGTTCTGACGGCGCTGCTGGCAATGCTCTCGCCCGCGGCGATGGCCCAGGATGACGCATGGCCAACCCAGACCGTGCGGCTGATCGCGCCCTCGGGACCCGGCGGCAATCCGGACGTGTTCGCCCGCTTGCTTGCGGAGAAATTCAGCAGCAAGTTCGCCAAGCCGTTCATTGTCGAGAACATGCCGGGCGCCGGTGGCATCCTCGCCGCCAACATGGTGGCCAAGGCGTCGCCCGACGGGCACGTGCTGATGTTCGGCGATTCCGGCAATATGGCGATCAACCCGGCGCTCAATCCAAATCTCGGCTATGACCCGATCAACGACTTCGCACCGGTTACGGCGCTGGTCAGTCTGCCGACCATCATGTCCGCCAATCCCAACGTGCCGGCCAGCACGCTCGACGAGTTCATCGCGCAGGCCAAGACGCGGCCGGGAAAAATGAGCTACGGCTCGGCGGGCGCCGGCTCGATCCATCACCTCACCATGGCGATCTTTGCTGAGCGAACCGGCATCGAACTCCTGCACGTGCCCTATCGCGGCGGCTCAGCGATGGTGAACGGCCTCCTGACCGGCGAGATCCAGGTCGGATGGTCCGGCATACCCAACGTCATTGAGCTCATCGCGTCCGGCAAGCTGCGGGGCTTTTGCGTTAGCGTGCTGCAGCGCTCGCCCTCTACCCCCGCGATGCCGACCTGCGACGAGTTAGGTCACAATGGCTTCGACGTTGCGACCGTGATGGGGCTGCACGCACCCTCGGGTACGCCGCCGAAGGTCATCGCGCGCTTGCAGGCAGAGGTCGCGACGGCCATGCGAGAGCCTGCCATGGCTACGCGGATGCATCAGCTCGGCATGGTGATGGAGGAGAACGGGACGGCGAACTACGTGGCGTTCATGAAGCGGGACATGGAGCGCTACGCGCAAGTGGTCAAGAAGCTGGGCCTTCAGCAAGCCAAGTGAGCGCCAAGTGAGCGCGAGGTGAGACAGGACCAGAGACGGGCCTCCCCAGGTTAAGGGCCACGGAGTCATACCTTCCGCCGCAATATGATCAGCTGACCCCCGAGCACCGCGTTCCCTGCCTCAAGCCGGCTCTTCGACTTGAACGGCGAGGCGAACAGGATCAGGAAGAATGCGAGCAGCGCGATCATCGCCGATGACGCTTTAGGCGATTTGGTCACGCAATCAATGCGGATGAGGTTTTCGATACACACAGGAGGAGAGCGCGTGCTCTACATCATCTATCAGGAAGACCGAGATGACGGCGCCGAGATCCGCGCTTCCAACAAGGACGAGCATTTCGCCTATCTCGACAGGCACCAGGACATCCTGTTGCTGGGCGGAGCGTTGCTCGGCGACGACGTGGTCAAGCGCACCGGAAGCTGTCTCATCATCAACGTGCCAAGCCGTGAGCAGGCCGAGGAATTTTCGCGCAATGAGCCATTCCGCAAGGCCGGCCTGTTCAAGAGCGTAAAGATCGCGCGCATGCGTCGCGGCCAATGGAATCCGGCGGCTGCGCCAAAAACAGCGGAGGGGAACTAAGCCTTGTTGGCATTCACCTCGTTCAGATATTCATGTGTTACGGAGGACACGGCCTGCACGGACCGGCGGCCATTCGCGATGTCCGCTTTCGGGGGCAAAGCGGACATCATTTGCTCATTCTGGGATTTTCCGCTTTTGACCCGGCCTATCGGAAAGTAGGAAATCGCGGATGGCCATTACTTAGGTAGGTCGAAGATTCATTTGGTTTAATACCGCTCGTCCGAACAGGCTGTAGGGATTGGCGAGTTGCTCCCAAACTTCGAAATGGTTGTAGCCCTCCATGACCGAAAGCGACATGGGTTTGCCTGCGGTCTGGATCGCTGCTGCAAAATCGCGGCTCTGGCGTTGAAATTCCGGTGTCTCGGCGCTGCCATAGACGATGGCGACAGGTGCCACCAGTTTATCGAGATGGCGCTGAGCGCTGAGAGTCTCCTCCATCTCATCCGTAAACTTGATGTAGTTCGAGCGCGCCGAGAGGCGCACCGGCTTCAAATCAAACATCCCGCTGCCAGCAACGCCGCCCTTGATCATCGTAGGTGGGACGCCGAACTCCTTTTGCCAGTCGGTCGTCAGTAACACGCCAACCCAATGACCACCGGAGGAATGGCCGCTGATATGAATTCGGTCGGGATTGCCTCCAAAACTCGTAGCATTTTTATAGACCCATACGACGCCGCGCTTAATCTGATCGGCCATGGTGATGAGGTTGCCGCGGGTTTCGATAACGTTATTGAAGTCGAGCACGACGAGATGTGCGCCGGCATTGACGAGCATTTCGGCTTGAGATTGGGCGCGTTCACACCCCTGGCCAAATAGATATCAAGCGCCTCTATTGATGTCAGTCCGTAGGCTAGACGTTTCGGTGCGCCGAGACGCTCGCGCACCAGCTCGCTGTTGCGATGGCAGCGGGCAATGACCTGGCGCGCATTTGGCGCATAGACAAACTGATCGTAGGCGTCGTCGAGTTCCTTCTGATCCATGTCCAGCCAAACCACCGGCCCCTTGGCGCGGATGGGAGGGTCTGGTTGCGCCGACGCCGAACCGCGGGCCGTTATTGCTGAGCCGGCGGCACCCCCGGCGGCCAGATGCAGGAATTTGCGACGGGCAAGTTTCATGGCCCTCCTCTCCCGAAGCAGCACAGTAATCAAACTACCTCGGGCGGTCGGTTACGCTAGGTCCGGTCGTGGCACAAAACGGCCACTTCGAGGCGAAGCCGCGATGTCCGCTTTCGGGGGCAAAGCGGACACTCCCCACTTGTCGACGTGAGGTCTGTTGTCTGCTTATGACCCATCTCGGACCTTTGGGGAGCCAATTTGCTGTGCTGCACAACCCACCTGCCGCTGTGCTAGGCTGAGGTCGTCCGCGCAGGGAGGGCCAGGTGAGACGGCGTCGGGCCACGAGCCGTAAGCCGGCGAAGGCGCAGCAGACGATCAGGGCGAAGCGCGGCACCGCGTCAAAGCCTGCGCGCAATCGGCGTCTTTCCCTTTTAAGCAAAGATACAAAGGTCGCACGACTCGCCCGCGAGTTGGCGGAAGCGCGAGAGCAGCAGGCCGCCACCGCAGAGATCCTGAGGGCGATCTCAGCCTCGCCGACAAACCTTGAGCGCGTGTTCGCGGTGGTGGCGGCGAGCGCCACTCGCCTTTGCGATGCCTCTGACGCGACGATTCATCAGGTAGACGACGCCGTACTTCGCCAAGTCGCCCACCATGGGCCCATTGCCGTCCCCGGCTCCTTGCCAATGACGCGCGGGGTTCTCGCTGGACGCGCCGTTCTCGACCGGCAAACCATCCACGTCGCCGATTTGCAGGCCGAAACCGGTGAATACCCAGAGGGTAGCAAGATTGCTCGACGCCTTGGCTTGCGCACAAATCTAGCCATCCCTCTGATCCGCGCAGGCGAGGCCATTGGCGTCGTTATCATACGACGCACCGAGGTGCGCCCGTTCACCGACAAGCAGATCGAGCTCGCCGTCACCTTCGCTGACCAAGCTACCATCGCGATCGAGAACGTGCGTTTGTTCGACGAGGTGCAGTCGCGCACGCGCGACTTGAGTGAATCCCTCCAGCAGCAGACCGCAACGTCCGACGTCCTCAAGGTCATCAGCTCATCGCCCGGTGAGCTGGAGCCCGTATTCCAGGCTATGCTGCAGAACGCGACCCGGATCTGCGAGGCTAAGATCGGAATTCTTTTTCGGTATGAGAACGGTGCCTACACTGCTGTCGCAACGCTCGGCGTGACGCCGGCGTATTCGGAATACCTCCATCGCGGACAGATCCAGCCCGGTCCCACGACCGGCCTGGGCCGTGTCGCAAGCACCAGGCAGACCATCCATATCGTAGATACTCACACGGAGCAGGCCTACGCCGATCGTGAACCTTTCCGCGTTGCGACCGCCGAACTTGGGGGCGCGCGAAGTCTTCTCAACGTGCCGATGCTCAAGAAGGGAAAACTGATCGGCGCGATCGGCGTTTACCGGCAGGAAGTTCGACCGTTCAGCGACAAGCAAATCGAACTCGTCACGAACTTCGCGGCTCAGGCCGTCATTGCTATCGAGAACACGCGCTTACTCCACGAGTTGCGCGAGTCTCTGCAGCGGCAGACCGCCACGGCCGACGTGCTCAAGGTCATCAGCCGCTCGGCCTTCGATCTGCAGACCGTCCTCGATACGCTCGTCGCCTCGGCGGCGCGGCTGTGCGAAGCGGACAGCGCATCCATCCACCGGCCTCAGGACAATGCCTACCCATGCATCGCAAGCTATGGATACTCGCGCGAATTCCAGGCGTATTCGGAATACCTCCATCGCGGACAGATCCAGCCCGGTCCCACGACCGGCCTGGGCCGTGTCGCAAGCACCAGGCAGACCATCCATATCGTAGATACTCACACGGAGCAGGCCTACGCCGATCGTGAACCTTTCCGCGTTGCGACCGCCGAACTTGGGGGCGCGCGAAGTCTTCTCAACGTGCCGATGCTCAAGGAGGGAAAACTGATCGGCGCGATCGGCGTTTACCGGCAGGAAGTTCGACCGTTCAGCGACAAGCAAATCGAACTCGTCACGAACTTCGCGGCTCAGGCCGTCATTGCTATCGAGAACACGCGCTTACTCCACGAGTTGCGCGAGTCTCTGCAGCGGCAGACCGCCACCGCCGACGTGCTCAAGGTCATCAGCCGCTCGACCTTCGATCTCAAATCGGTACTGCAAACGCTGGTCGAGTCGGCAGCCCGGTTGTGCGAGGCCGACATGGCTAACGTCACGCGGCAAATCGACGGGGTATTCTATCGCGCCGAAACCTACGGCTTTTCCGCTGAATTCATGGATCGGGTCAGGAATATCCCGGTCGAACCGGATCGCGGCAACGTCTCCGGCCGCGCGTTGCTCGAAGGTCGCAGCGTCCATATCCCCGATATTCATGCCGATCCGGAATACACGTTCACCGAAGCACAAGACCTCGGCGGCGTTCGCACCGGGCTCGGCGTGCCGATGATGCGCGAAGGGGTGCCGATCGGCGTGCTCGCGCTGGCCCGCTCCGAGGTGCACCCGTTCACGGAAAAGCAAATCGAGCTCGTCTCTACCTTCGCAGACCAGGCGGCAATCGCCATCGAAAACGTGCGACTATTCGAGGAAATTCAGGACAAGAACCGGCAGTTGGAATTGGCGAGCGAAAACAAGTCGCAGTTCCTTTCGAGTATGAGTCACGAGCTGCGCACGCCGCTCAACGCCATCATCGGCTTGACCGAGATGATGGTCACCAACGCGGCACGCTTTGGCACCGAAAAGGCCCTGGAACCGCTGCGTCGTGTGAATGCCGCCGGGAATCATCTCCTCAGCCTCATCAACGAGGTCCTAGACCTCTCGAAGATCGAAGCCGGCAAGCTCGAACTCAATCCGGAGCCGGTGGATTTGGCGCGGCTGATTGATGAGGTTATTGGCACCACAGAACAGCTTGCCGAGAAGAACCAGAATCGGCTCGTCGTTGAAGCCCAGGAGAATGTTGGCGCGCTCAAGGCCGATCCCATGCGGCTCAAACAGATTCTACTCAATCTGCTGAGCAATGCCTGCAAGTTCACGAAAGAGGGCAAGGTCGCACTGCGGGTTCGCAAGGTGGCCTATGGACGCGACTGGGTCGAGCTTGCGGTCGCCGATACCGGCATCGGTCTGACCGCCGAACAACAGGCGAAACTGTTCCAGGACTTCACGCAGGCCGATTCCCTGACCGCGCGGCGCTATGGAGGCACGGGACTCGGTCTTGCTCTGTCGCGCAAGCTCGCG
>VAZM01000307.1:7181-8348 GCA_005883135.1 Alphaproteobacteria bacterium | reverse complement strand
AAGCTCGCGCGCATGATGGGCGGTGACGTGACCGTGGCGAGCGAGCCGGGCAACGGTTCGGTATTCACGGTGCGCCTGCCTGCAAGCGTCAACAGCTAACCAAAGACTGCAAGACTGCTGAGACCGGTGCTAATTTGTTGCAACGCGTTATGTCCGCTTTTGGCACAAAGCGGACATACCGGATTTGTCCGCTTTCGGGGGCAAAGCGGACGTCGGCCAGCGATTGCTTACCAATCACGATTTATGAGTACAGGCCCTTAGTCGGCAACGTGCTGCGAAGGATATGCGACAAAAGCTTGCGCCCGCCGATAATAAGGTCTTCCGGTGGGAGGCCGCGAGGATGAACTTGGACGTGCTGACGGGAGGCGAGCGATGATCGCGCCGTCCGGCGAGCAGATCGAGATCGCGCTCGGCGATCAGCGCGCCGTAGTGGTCGAGGTTGGCGGTGGACTGCGCGCATACTCCGCCGGCGGCCGGGAGCTCATCGACGGCTACGGAGCGGACGCGATGAGCGCCTCGGGCCGCGGCCAGGTTCTGATCCCGTGGCCGAACCGGCTTGAAGACGGCTGCTACGAGTTCGACGGCCGCCGCCAGCAGCTTGCGCTGAATGAGCCGGAGCACCGCAATGCCATCCACGGCCTCGTGCGCTGGGCCAACTGGACCGTCGCCGAGCGCGAGGCACACCGGGCGGTGATGGCGCACGTCCTCCACCCGCAACCGGGTTATCCGTTCTCGCTCGGACTTCGCGTCGACTATGCGCTGACGGACGGCGGACTGCGGGTGCGCACGACGGCCACGAACCTCGGCAGCGATCCGTGTCCCTTCGGAGCGGGCGCGCATCCCTACCTGACGCTCGGCACCGCCGCGATCGACAGTCTCATGTTGCGCGCACCCGCGCGAACCGTGCTGCGCTCCGACGCGCGCGGCCTTCCGGCCGGCACGCAAGCCGTGGAGCACACGGAGTACGACTTTCGCACGCCGCGACGGATCGGCGCGACGCGGCTCGACCATGCGTTCACCGATCTCGCACGCGACGCGGACGGCCTCGCGCGTGTGGAGCTGCGCGATCCGGAGCACGGCACCGGAGTCTCGCTGTGGGTCGACGCGAGCTACCCCTACGTGATGCTGTTTAGCGGCGACACGCTTCCCGACGTCGGCCGCCGCCGT
>VAZM01000307.1:0-7109 GCA_005883135.1 Alphaproteobacteria bacterium | reverse complement strand
CTCGTTCACGGGCACGTGGGGGATCGCGCGGAGAACATGAAGCTGTCGAAAATAAACAAGCCGTCGTGAACTGACGACGTTTTCCGACACCGCGGAACTGAGGCCAACCTCGGGACACTTACGAGGGTCTCAGATTTCATAACCATTTTGATGGCGCCAACACCTGAGACATTATTGGAGGCGCAGACCAATCCGAGCGGCCACGCTATGTTTCGGCGAAAGGGCGGATGACGCTCATGTACCGGTTTTGGTGGGAAGCCACGGCGCTATCAACCGGGCCGGGGGCCATAGCTAGGACGCGGACTCATTAACGCAAGCCATAGCCTGATCGACGCAAGCTGGACGAAAGCGAGGTAATTCGCCGCCAGCTTGTCGTAGCGGGTTGCAACCCGGCGACAGTGCTTGATCTTGTTAGAGCGTCGCTTTTGGGGCAAACCGGACATCGGCTAACAATGTCGGCTGAATCGGTCGAAAATGACCCAAAGCGGACGCTCCATCCTCAAAATTGGCCGTTCGTGCGATAGCCCCGGCTACGGTATGATCATTCGCAAACGGCGCCACACCCTCATGCATGTTAATTTCAAAAATAGTTCTCTGCTGATTCTGGCGATTACAGCCGTCGTATGTTCGAGGATAATGTTTGCATTCTTCCATGATCCTGAGGGCCCGAATCTCCTCGTGGTTACTGGGATGGCCGCTGTCATCTACCTCGTGTCTTCAGCAGTCTATCTTTCAAACATCTACCCGTCGCTTACAGGGTTCAAAAGAAGTTCGGCGACGATTTTCATCCAGATACTCGTCGCAACGGGCTTTTACTTGGGATTGCGCTGAGATCTGGAGCCGCGTGATATGCGTAACTTAATGACCGCTATTGGCACTTCGCGTTATTTCGCTGCGACGCAGCAATTCGGTCGTTTTCGGAGCGAAGCGGACATCGCGTCGGGTTAATGAGTACACGGCTAAAGACTATACCTCCGCACCTCAATTCCTTTCTGAAACGTATAACGAGCTTCTCTGTGATGTGCATCACATTGCGGGCGCGGCCGCCTCGCTAGGCTAACGTGCCACCTGCGCCCGTGCGACGCAAACGTCGAGAGGGATTTCAATGGCCAATCATCCGCCCTTTCACGAAGTTTCCGTTTACATAGAGCAAGATGGAACGAGCAAATACAGAATTCAGAGCGACAAGCTCCAAGAAATTGGAACGCAACTACGTGGACGGCGCGAGTTTTCGATTTTTCACTCTATTGTTCTACCTCTCTTTGTCAGTGTCGCCACAATCGTTTTCAGCTCTGTCTTCCAGTATATCAGCTGGTCTAACTCAGTGGGAGTGAAATACGCAACCGACGTAGCTGAGAAGGCCGAGCGCACGTATGAAAACTCTGCGGCCGCGATTGGCACGCGGCATTATGCGACGCTTGTTTTTCTTCCTTCTCTAAGAGACCTTATTCACGCCAAAGCAAACATCGCCGCGCTACGCGCTATGGCGCAGTCTAACGAAGTGAACGACAGAAATCCTCTTCGCGCACAGGCCAACGCACAAAGACGCAATCCTGACGCGGAGCGTTCGCTGGCAGTCGCTATGGCGCGACGCAACGGGGCAAAACGCAGAGGCGTTGTCCAAGCTCGGGCCGACGCAACAAAACGAACTCCTGATATTGAACATCCGCATATACGCGTCATGGCGCACACCAGCGGAGATGACGAAATTTCACTGCACAAATCCGTTCTGGATATCAACCAGAAGCGCTTTGCATCCTATTATGAACAACTCAAGCTATGGAACGAGAATTACGATCACCAGCTAAGCGACATTGAATATGCGCTCGACCGACCCGTCTTTGGGCAAATCGACAAAAATAATAGCGACTTTCGAATTTACCGGAGTAAGATTGCTCAGATAGATTGTTTGAATTCACTTACCGAAGAGCTGCAAAAGCAAAATCTGAATCCACACAGCTTAAAGGTTAGATTTGCAGTGATACATAATTGTTTTATGGTGATTAATAACGCTTTAGGCAAACAACTAAACGAAGCAATATCGAATCCTGTACCCGCGTTAGACAAAGACACCGAAGCCACAATTAATGAGAAACTTGTCGGGCTCTTGGCCATGGCAAGCGAATTTCGCTGCTATGCACACCAACGCATTGACTATTACAACAGGCAGAAGGAGCTGGCCATTTTCAGCCCCACATATGTCCGGAGATGGCTGACCGACGCAACGAATGCTGAAGCGTTAAAGCATTTTGAGGACGCCGCCAGCAGATGCGCTCCGACTCGGAATGCCGACGTCGCTCGTGCCGCGCCGACAAGCTCGTCGAATAACTGACCCAAGTTCGTCTCTTGGCATTTCTCGGACCTCGGGGTGACGTTTGAGCCGACTCGGTAAGGTGGGCCGAACCGACATTGGATCGCTCGCTGTCACCAATCGGGATTTTAATAACGCATTTCCGAGGCCATATAATCGCACGCATTACGGGTGGTGCGCAGCGTGCCGCCGTGCCCGTAAGGCGCAATAAGCGAAGCGCATTGCGCCGCCGACGAATCCCAGCGGCCACGGTGCGGTTTCGGCGAAATGGCGGATTACGCTTACGCTAATCCGCCCTACGGACTGTGGTCGATGCGCCTTGTTCGTCCGCGACAGACTCCTTACCCTGTGCGGAGCCTTTGGCGCTTGTGTCATCCATAAGAGATGCTGAAGCGGGAATTCCCGACCATGAATGGCACGCCCTTCAAACTAGCGACGATTGCGAGGGTAAACACAAGCACAAAACCTTTCGCCGCGCTCGTGTTGGGCGACGAAGCTATCGACCTCTCGGCAGCGCACACGGCCTATCGTGCCGCCCGCGGCGGTCCAACCTTGAGCGCCACTGAGCGCATCCTCGATCTCCTCGAAGACTGGGACGCCAATTTTGCTGTGCTGCAGGAGATCGTCGCTTTCATCAAGAAAGATGGTGTTCCCGCGGGCGCTGCGGTTGCCCAAACGGGCTTGCGCATTTTTGCGCCGGTGCTGCGGCCCGGCAAAATGTTCTATGCTGCTCAGAACTTTCAGGAGCACGTCGACGAGATGATCCGCGCCGGCATGACGCCCGCGGCGGGGCCCAAGTTCACCGGCGAGAAGTCCACGACGGTTCCATATCTATTCTTGAAGGCGCCGAGCACGCTGTGCGGCGCTTTCGACGACATCGAGATCCCACGCGGCATGAAGAAGATCGATTGGGAGGCGGAGATCGCGCTCGCCATAGGCAGGCGCGGCAAACGCATAAAGGCCGAGCGTGCGCTCGATCACGTGGCGGGCTTCATGACCACGAACGACGTCTCCTGCCGCGATCTGCAAATCCGCCAAGATCGGCCGGCGCTGCGTTCGGATTGGCTCGGCGGCAAGAGCCACGACAACTTTGCCCCGATGGGCCCCTATCTGGTGCCGCGCGCGTTCGTCCGCGACCACATGAATCTCGCGATTCGCCTCACGGTCAACGGCGCAGTCAAGCAGGACGGCAATACCTCGCAATTCATCTTCACACCCGAGGAGCAGATCGCGTACGCCTCGAACATGCTCACGCTCGAGACCGGCGACGTGTTCAGCTGTGGGACCTGCGGCGGCGTCGGTCAGGGCACCAACACGTTCCTGGCGTCCGGCGACCTCGTGGAGACCGAGATCGAAAGCCTGGGTAAGATGCGCAACCGCTTGGTCGACGAAGCCGCGTAGACCGAGGTCCCGCGCAAGGGGACGTGCGCTGGCGTTGGCCGAGGCTCCCCGCGGCGGACCCGACGGCACGAACGAGGAGGGTGCAATGTCGACTTGGTGCTTGGGTGCGATGCGGTCAGCCGCCGCGGCGATCGCGATCGGCGCAATGGCTTTGCCGAGCGCGTCGGCGCAGACTGGACAGCCGATCAGGATTGGGCTCAGCCTGGCATTGACGGGCGCCGGTGCGGCGCCAAGCAAAGTGATCAACACCGCACTGGAGATGTGGCGCGATGACGTGAACGCCAAAGGAGGCATGCTCGGCCGGCCGGTCGAGCTCGTCGTCTACGATGATCAAAGCACCCCGGCGAACGTCCCGGCCATCTACACGAAGCTGATTACTTTAGACAAAGTCGACTTGCTGCTCGGCCCCTATGGCACGAATTTCGTGGCGCCGGCCATGCCCGCCATCATGCCGCATAACAAAATGACGATCAGCTTCACGGCGATCGGGATCAACGACAAATTCAAATACGACAAATACTTTTCGATGGTGTCGGTGGGCCCGGACGGCATCAATGCGTTCTCGCGCGGGTTCTTCGAGATCGCCGTAGAACAAAAGCCCAAGCCGGAGACAGTGGCGATTCTCGCTGCCGACGCCGAGTTCGCGCGCAGCGCCGCCGACGGTGCGCGTGACAAGATCAACAAGCACCGCCTGAAGCTTGTCTACGATCAGAGCTATCCGCCGCAAACGACAGACTTCTCGGCGGTGATGCGCGCGGTGCGGGCCGCCAATGCCGATCTCGTTTGGATCGGTGCTTATCCGCCGGACAACGTGGGCATCATTCGGGCGGCCGACGAGATCGGGTTGTCGCCGAAGATATTCGGCGGCGCGATGATCGGCATGCTGATAACCCCGCTCAAAGTGCAGCTCGGCCCGCTCGCCAACGGCTTGTTGATTGGGGAGAACTTCGCTGCGGCGCAGGCGCCAAGCATTCCTGGTTCTGCCGATTTCCTCAAGCGATACGGCGTGAAGGCGAGCGCTGCCGCGATCGATCCGCTCGGCTTTGCCTTTGGTCCATTCGCCTATTCGGCCGGACAGGTGCTGATGCAGGCCGTGACGGAAACAAAGAGCCTGGATCACGATAAGCTCGCGGCATACATGCACCAAGCGAAGTTCGACACCGTAAGCGGCAGCTTCAGCTTCGCGAGCGACGGCGAATGGGCCAAATCGCGCCAGGTCTGGACGCAATTCCAGAACGTGCAGCCGAACAATCTCGATCAGTTCCGCGATGGCAAAGTGCAGCCGATCATCTGGCCCGCGGACGCCAAGACCGGAAATCTGATCTACCCATACGGTGACGCGAAGAAGAAGTAACCGATGGAGCTGAGGTTATGAGGTGCGCAAGCAAGCTTTCCCTTGCACTTTTAGTTGGACTTTCGGTCGCTGCATCGACATCGGTGGCCTCTGCCCAAAACATGTCGAGACGAGACGCGGCCATCACAAAGTGTATCCAACGAGCACATGCTCGATATCCGCGCTATTACGCCGGTGTTGGAACCGATCGCACCTACGTATACAAGGCCTGCATGACAAACATGGGACTACGCCCGTAGGCTGCCACGGAAGCGTTGACGTCAATTGCCTCGAAGCTTCGGCGCAATTTGCGCGTTAATGCGCACACGCGGTAGTCTAGCCCCACCATCCGGCATTAATCGTGATTGGTAAGCAATCGCTGGCCGATGTCCGCTTTGCCCCGATACCTGCGCGATTCAAACACCCATGCGAAAGCGTGTCATGACGACGATGATCGCAACCTGCATCGTTCCCTGCAGGGCGACGGCGTAGAAGTATCGCTGCATCCAAACGCCGATCTTGTTCATATCCGGCTCGGACCTCTGCAGTTCGAGACAGACGAACACGTTGACTGGGGTCAAGAAACCGAGGCCCTGGATGGTCATCAATGCGACCAGCACGAGGGCTGCCGCGACCCAAGCGTAGGCCGGCCATGCCAGCGCGGTGTAGCCAAGGCCCACTGCGAGGAACCACCCCGTTGTGCCGGAAATGATGGATACCGTCGGCATCAGAAAGAGAGTCCGCGGCGTGAGCCGCCGCACAATTTCCCGGCGGACTGAAAGGTCCACCCGCCGCAGGATCGGACCAAGCACAAATCCCATGAAGAGGTCGACGCCGGTCCACAACAAGCTGGAAAACACATGGATGAAGTTCAACAGCCAAAGATTGCCTGCCACGATGGCCGCGATCATCACGGCGATGGCTGTCAGCGCCCACCAGAGGTAACGCCAGGTGATGAGGCTTTGGGATGTTTCGATCGCCGCAACCGCCATCCGATGGCTATGCCCCCCGCGACAGCAGCCACGCGTTCGATAGCGCGTGCCGCAGAAAAACTTGCCTCGGATTCGGCTACTGGTCAAATGGACGGAGCGGACTGGGCCGAAAAAATTTTGGAATTTTGCGGAAGTGCGTGCGCCGGGCACACCGCCGCTTGCTCAACGGATGATAGGGAATATGCGAACCTAATCACTCGGCCTTGATGTTGGCCGCCCGGACCACCTTGGCCCATTTGGCGGTTTCCTCAGCCACCAGCTTTCCGAATTCGGCCGGCGTCATCGGCATGGGCTCGCCAGCAAGCTCCGCCAGACGGGTTTGCAGCTTCGGATCCGCCAATACCGTGTTCACCGCCTGATTTAGTTTGCCGACGATCTCGGGCGGGGTGCCCCTGGGCGCGGCGATCCCGTACCAAATGCTCACCTCGTAGCCCGGTACGGTTTCGCCGATGGTCGGCACGTCTGGAATAGCAGCCAGCCGTTTTGCCGCGGTGACGCCCAACGCGCGCACTTTACCTGTCTTGATGTGCCCGATCGAACCAGGAATGTTATCGAACACCACTTGCACCTGACCGGCAAGCAGGTCGGCGAGCGCGGGGGCGGTGCCTCGGTAAGGCACATGAACAAGATTGATGCCGGCCATCGTTTTGAGCAACTCGCCTGATAGATGAGGCGACGTGCCAACGCCACCCGAACCAAAGTTTATCTTACCCGGATTGGCTTTCGCATATGCGATGAACGCGGCGAGATTGTTGGCTGGGAATGCCGGATCCACGTCCATCACGTTGGCCAACCGCATTATGCCGGCGACCGGGACGCTGTCGCGGATGAAATCAAACGGAAGCTTCTCGTAGAGTGCCGGGTTGATGGCGTAGTTCGGGCCGACGAAGGCGATCGTGTAGCCATCGGGCGCAGAGCTGAGCGCCGATTGCATGCCAACATTGCCGGCCGCGCCGGCGCGGTTCTCGATAACAACTTGCTGCCCAAGATGATCCGACAGGTAATGACCGACGATGCGTGCAATGATGTCGTTGGGTCCGCCCGCCGCAAAAGAGACGATGAAGTGCACAGG
>VAZM01000584.1:3967-5562 GCA_005883135.1 Alphaproteobacteria bacterium | reverse complement strand
TTGCTTACGCCGTCGTAAACGACCATGCTGGCCGCCGGCGCATTCGTCATGGGGCGCTATTTCTTTTGATAGGTGCCGAGCTTGGCGAGCGCGCGGTCGACAAAGCGCGGCTCGAGCACGTCCTTGGGCGGCGGCGCCACCGGAAGATTGCCGAGCTTCATGTTGAGATCGGCGGTGAATTCCTCGATCGCCGGATCGAGGCCGCCGTCGACGCCCCAGACGTTCTCGCCGTCAAGATCCCGGACCACGGCCTTGAGGAAGGCCAAGTCGAGATCGCCTAACCGCTCGTGCAGGATGGCGGCGGCCTCATCAGGATTGGCCATGATGAAGCGCGATCCTTGAATGCCGATGTCGGTCATGGTCTGGAACGCAGCAGCGAGCTCCGGTTTGCCGAGCGCGTCGGTGCGCACGACGTTCCAGACGTAACCCAGTCCCGGAAATTCCGCCGACAGTCTCGCCACCACCGTGACCTTGCCCTCCTGCACGCCCTTGAGCGCGGTGACCGTATTCACCAAGGTCGCATCGGCGCGGCCGCCGATCACGGCCTGCAGACGCGCGGCGTGGCCACCGACCTGGACGAAACGCGCGCTCGTTTCATCGATGCCGTGCTTGTGCATGATCAGGCGCGGCAGCTGATCGGGAAGCCCCCCGGGGCCGGACGATGCGAACGTCTTGCCGGCGAGATCGGCGAGCTTGTCACCTTTTCCGGTCGCCAGCACGAGACTGTAGTCGCCTATTGGCTGCCAGGAGTGAATCGCGCGGATGCCAGCGCCGGCATGGATCGACGCCAGCACGTTGAGCGTGCCGACAAGGCCGATATCGGCGTTCCCAGACAGCAACACACGCATGGTGTTCGCATCGCCGGTGACATGGACGTCCTCGACCTCGAGACCGGCCATCCAGCCTTTCTTTTGCGCCACGAGATAGGGGAGTGAAAACGTCGTAACCGGGCCTGGGAACACCATCTTGATCTTCGTCGCGGCGGCGGGAGGTGCACCGATCATGAGGAGCGCCGCCGCGATGCAAAGGCTTGGGCCTATTGCGCGCAACCGAAGAGGAATGTGAGACATGGCACCTCCCGCGAAGGACAAATTCAGAAACGGTCTCGATTAGCTCATCGTTCGTTTGCGACTCGCAATCAAATATCAACTCGCGGGACATGATGATGCCGCGCTAGGCCAGACGCCACCGGCGATTGGAAAAATGAGCCTTTCGGACTATTCATGCAATAGTTTCTCGGCCGCTGGGGGATCGGGGAACTGCTCTCAGTCGGGACGAATGACATGGGTCGGCGAAAAACGTTAGCGGCGATCATTACGATCGCAATGATCACGGCGCTCGGCGCGGCGCTCAATGGCCGCACCACGCAGGCACAAGCGCAACTTTGGCCGCAGCGGCCGGTCCGCATCATCTTGCCCTATGCCGCCGGCGGCAATTCCGACGGGATGGCGCGGATGGTCGCACAGCGGCTGGGCGATGCGTTCGGCCAGACCTTCATCGTGGAGAATCGTCTCGGCGCCAATGGTGCCATTGCTACCGAGGCGGTGGCCCGTTCGGCGGCGGATGGATACACGCTGCTATGGGCTGTGACACCG
>VAZM01000584.1:0-3905 GCA_005883135.1 Alphaproteobacteria bacterium | reverse complement strand
ATTCGTGCTGGTGGTGAATAAGAGCTTTCCGCCCAAGACGGTGGCCGAATTCATCGCATACGTGCGCGAACAGCCGAATAAGCTCGCTTATTCCGAGAGCGGCGTCGGCAGCCTGACGCATCTCACCATGGCGCTGTTCCTCAAACGCGCCGGGCTGCAGATGACGAACGTCAGCTATCGCGGCAATGCGCCGGCGCTCACCGACGTGGTGGCCGGACATCTGCCCACGATGTTCTCCAGCATTGCCGATGCAATCCCGCAGGCCGCGGCTGGGTCAATTCGCCTGCTTGCCGTGTCGGGCAAAGAGCGTGCCCCGCAGCTGCCCAACGTTCCAACCGTCGCCGAATCCGGCTTTCCTGGTTTTAACGTGCTCACGTGGAACGGGCTTATGGCGCCGGCGGGAACACCCGAAGACGTGGTCGACAAAATCGCCGCCGAAATCGGCCACTCCGTCAAGGACCCTCAATTCGCGGCGCGGCTTGCCGAATACGGTGTCGACCCCCTCGGCAATACGCCCGCGGAATTCCGCGCCATGGTGGCCGCGGATACGGACCTGTGGGCGGAGACGGTGCAATCACTCGGATTGAAGTTCTAAGATGCCGGCAAGACCGGTATTGATTGCCGGCGCCGGCCCGGTCGGATGCATCGCCGCATTGGCCCTCGCGCGCCAGGGCGTCGCGGTCCACCTTTTCGAGGCGCAGCCGCGCGTCAACGACAGTCCGCGCGCCGCGACCACACACGCCGCGACATTGGAAATGCTGGCCGAGTTGGGCTTGGTGGACGAGGTCATCCGCCGCGGGTTGATCGAGCCGAAGTTTCGCATCTGGGATCGCGCAAGCCGGGAGATCATCGCCGAGTTCGACTTCGGGGTGCTCAAAAACGACACCCGCTTTCCTTATGTCGTGCAATGCGAGCAGCACAAGCTCGCGGACATGGCGATCGAGCGCCTGTGCCGGCTCGAGCATGCGAGACTGGACTTTTCCTCACGGGTCACCGCGCTGCGGCAATTGGATGACCGGGTCGAAGTGTCGGTCGAAGACGCCCGGGGCACGCGCCAGATCGATGGATCGTACTTGATCGGCGCGGACGGCGGTCGTTCCACGATCCGCAAGGCGCTCGGCACGGCCTTCGTGGGGTACACGCATCCGGAGCGTTTCCTGGTTTTGACCACGACGTTCTCCTTCGACGCCGAACATGCGCAGTGCTCCCGCAATTACTTTTCCGACCCCGACGAATGGTGCGCGCTATTCAAGGTCACGGGAGACGATGGCAGCGGCCTTTGGCGGGTGCTCTTTCCCACCCGGGCGGAGGAAGCCGACGCGCAAGCGCTGGATGCGGACGCGGTCGAGGGGCGGCTACAAAGATTCTTTCCCAAGAGCGGCCCTTATCCTGTCGTCCATCGCAACCTCTACAACGTGCACCAGCGCGTTGCCGCGTCATTCGGCAGCGGTCACGTCTATCTCGCAGGAGATTGCGCCCACGTGAACAATCCGCTCGGGGGGCTTGGCCTCAACTTCGGCATTCACGATGCCGTGGAGTTGTCCACGCTGCTCGGCCGCGTCTTGCGCGGCGAGGAGCCAGCGCATGTCCTCGAGCAGTACGATCGTTTCCGTCGGCCGCTCAATATCGAGTATGTGCAGCAGCAGACGATTGCCAACAAGAAACGGATGGAAGAGAAGGATCCCGTGATACGGGCCAAGAACAACGAGGCGCTGCGCCAGACCGCAGCCGATCCGGTTGCCCACCGCGCCTATCTGCTGCGAGCCTCCTTGATCGACAGTGTACGCAAGCGCGCGGCCGCAGCGGCGTAGGCAGCCGTGGTGTGCCGGCCGATCTCGAGCAAACAGCAACCCCCCCCGCCGTTCTGGCACGGCGCGGGCGAGACTTGCACTCGTCATTCGAACGGGCTTATCGGCCGTGACGCTCAAACCACTTCGGCCCCGGGCCACGCATGTAGTGCAGCTCCGGTCGGTAGCGGCGGTGCGTCAGGACGGCTCTGATGGCCCGGAAAACGGCCACGAGATACATCCCCGTTTTCCCCCACGCTATTTTCCCCACGCCTGTTGTGGCCGCAACTTTCGGCCAACGCATGAACGTTGTGGGGCGATATTGTGAAATGTGCCGGGCAGCATCGGGTGGACGAGCGCCACCAGAGGGTGGCGGGCGCATGCTGCCCCACCCTCGCCGTACCGCTCGGGAGACACGCGGAAGGGCCCCGCTTCTCCGGCCGCGCCCCTCCCTTACACCGCGGCGATCGCCTCGATCTCCAGCAGGAAATTGGGATTGGCGAGGCCGCGCAGGATGCACAGCGTGCTGGCGGGCGCCGCGCCGGCGAAGTAGGTCTGCAAGATGCCGCGCGCCTTCGGCACGTCGTGCGGGTTGCAGATGAAGATCGTGATGCGAGCGCCTTGGTCAGGTTCGCCATCACCATCTTGGCCTGGGCGTCGAAATCGTCCGGCGGCAGCACTTTGCCGTCCACGTCGGCGCCGACCTGGCCGGCACAGAACACGAGCTTCTGCGCCCCCTCGGCGGTCACTACGTGCGAGTAGTTTGAAAACGGCTTGGAAATACCCTCGGGATTCTTTCGTGTAATCATGGCCATAGCGCCCTCCTGTTCCACTTCAAACCCGATGAGTTTGACGGCTATAAATCGGCCTTTCCGCCCCCGGTTGCTACCATTTTGCTACCCAGGGTTTACATTCTTGCAATCGTATCCGTATCCAGGGGGGCATCCAATGGCACCGCATTCTGGCAAGTTCGTCGCCTACTACCGCGTTTCGACCGACCGGCAGGGCAAGTCCGGTCTTGGGCTCGACGCGCAACGCGAAGCCGTCACGAGCTATCTCAACGGCGGCTCTTGGCAGCTTGTGCAGGAGTTCGTCGAGGTCGAGAGCGGCAAGCGCGCCGATCGGCCCCAACTAGCCGCCGCGCTCGCCGCCTGCCGCAAGCACAAGGCCAAGCTGGTCATCGCCAAGCTGCAATCTCGCGTTCGTCGCCACGATAATGGAATCCGGCGTCGAGTTCGTCGCGGTCGACAATCCGCACGCGAACAAGCTGACGATCCATATCCTTGCGGCTGTAGCGCAGCACGAACGGGAAATGATCTCAGAGCGCACCAAAGCCGCCCTAGCTGCCGCCAGGGCGCGCGGGACGCAATTGGGCAATCCGAGACTGGCCGCCGCCGCAAAGCGCGGCGTTGCCTCAATAAAGGCGAACGCGCGGCAATTCGCGGCCAATGTCCTGCCGATCATCGAAGAAATCGAGCGGTCGGGCGTGACCAGTCACAACGCCATCGCGGCGAAGCTCAATGAGCGCCGAGTGCCAACGGCGCGCGGCGGGAAATGGACGCACATGCAAGTCGGCGCTGTGCTGCGCCCTTTCGGCGAGGCCGCGGTCGGCCTGTAAGGCGGGCCAAACGGTAGCGCGAGGACAGCGGCTGACGCCCCGATTCAGAACGTTTCAGGTCCACCCCAAGGACTTGCGGGCGCTTTCGCGGCATCCTGACCCTGCGCTAAGCTGGCATAGCGGGTTCCGGGGAGGAGCCCATGCTTGACGTGAGGCGACGCCAGTTGATCACGCTGCTTGCCGGCGCGGCAGTCGCGTTGCCGCTCGCGGCGCGCGCGCAACAGCAGGCGATGCCGATGATCGGGTATCTCGATTCCCGATCGCCTGAGGCCGTGGCGAACCGACTGCGCGGATTTCGCCAGGGCTTGAAGGAAAGCGGCTATGTGGAGAGCGAGAACCTGGCGATCGCATACCGCTGGGCGGAGAACCAACCCGACCGTTTGCCGGTACTCGCGACCGATCTCGTGCGCAGACGTGTCGCCGCGATTGTCAGTGCCGGACCACCTGCTACATTTGCGGCGAAGGCGGCCACGAACACCATTCCCATCCTCTTCTTGGTC
>VAZM01000306.1:8089-8487 GCA_005883135.1 Alphaproteobacteria bacterium | reverse complement strand
ATCGAGCCACGGATGAGCCCGTTCGTCCTCGTGTTTGACAGGATCGGCATCCCCGGTGCCGCAGACATAGTCAACTTGGTCGTCATCACGGCAGCGATGTCTTCTTGCAATAGCGGGCTCTACAGCACCGGGCGAATGCTTCATGCTCTTTCGGAGATAGGCCAAGCCCCGTCCGCGCTCGGCGCGATCAACCGGCGAAGCCTTCCGGTGACAGCGATTACCGCCTCGGCAGCCCTCATGCTGGTCGGCGTTTTGCTCAACTTCCTGGTGCCGGACCAAGTCTTCATATGGGTGACGAGTGTCGCACTGATCGGCACGCTTTGGACCTGGGGAATCATCATGCTGGCCCACCGGGGTTACAGGAAGGCTGTACATGAGGGCCGCGCGCGCGGCGTCTC
>VAZM01000306.1:0-7995 GCA_005883135.1 Alphaproteobacteria bacterium | reverse complement strand
AATATGGTTCGCCCTGCTCGGCGTCGCTTACCTCCGCCTTAAACCCAGACCGCGACAAACCGCGGATTTTGCCGTTGAGCAGTCGCCTTTGCCTTAGCGGCTTTGGGCCAAAGCGGACATCATCGAGGAACCACGCGAGTCTGGGGTGTGGCTCCTAGATCGGAGCTGTCTGCGAGGTCGGAGTGGAACGCCTCGCGGCCAAGCTCGACAGCGTCGCATCATCAGCGACTAACGCCTGCCACGTTAGCGCGGTCGCGACCCTCAGCGCATGGTCCAGTTCCTCCGGACGTACTTTGTCGCGGGTATCGGCGGCGGTCAGTAGGAGACGGAGATTGCTGTTGGGAGCGTTGAATCCGGCGAGTAACCGAACGGCGGGAATGCCGCGCGCCGCAAAATTGGCGTGGTCGGAATTGGCCATGAGCGGCAAGTGCGTTGCAATCGGCAGACCGGCGCGCGCGGCCGTATCCTTGACCCAGGTATCGAGACGTTCGAAGCCGGATGTGAGCGCGGTCAATCCTAATGCGCCACCGACGGTGTCGAGATTGATGTTAATGAGCATCGACCGCCGCGCAGCCGTGTCCATTTGTTCGAGCCAGATTCGCGATCCAATGAGGCCCCATTCCTCGGCGCTGAACAGACATACTCGCAAGCCACGCGGACATCCGGATACATGTGCCGCGAGTAGACGTGCAAGCCCGAGCGCTACCGCGACGCCGGTAGCGTTGTCCATCGCGCTTTCGCCATGGGAATGGCCGTCGATGTGCGCGCTCACCACGACCCAATTTGGCCCTCGGCCCGGCAGATCGGCAATCAGCATGTGCGTCCTGGCTGGATGATCATCGCCGTCGATGACAATGCGGGCGGCTGGGAGCGTGACGTCCGGCGAACGCTGGAACATCTTCGCCACTTCGACGCCAATCCCGAGCGCCGGAATCCCAGTGCCGCCATTCCGCCCACTCGACCCTGATACCGCGCCGACGCCGGGTTCAGGATGCGCAATCAGAAACCCGACCGCGCCCATCTGTTCAGCCAACCCCAGCTTGACGCGGCGATGAACATGCCCGGCCGCGAACGGATATTCGTGGCGGACCATGACGATCCGGCCGCGGATGCGGTTCGCGTGGCCTTCGAAATCCTCGGTTCGGCCCAGGCCGAGATCGAGGACTTCCGCCACTAAGCCCACCGCTGATGCCGTACCCAGAAGCGGCGTGCATTGGAGCGAAAGGCCCGTCATTGCATTGGTCAGTTGCGCTGTCCGGCACCGCCAACCAGGATATTCCACGGAATCGTCGCGAACCTTTGCGTTCGGCACGACAGCGAGCCGCTGTCGGGCAAAAGCCAGAGCCGCGGCTTCGCTCGCCGATCCGGCGAGACGTCCGCCCCCGTCGCACAACGACTGGAAGTCCGCCCACATTAGCGGGTCGCCTGGACTTACCGGCGGAAAGGGTAGACGCCCCGTCGATGCGCCGTGCGTCACGGGACGCTGATTCCCACCGACTTGACGATGTTGGCCCAGCGTGCCGTGTCGCTCTCGATCAGGGCTCGGAACTGCGCGGGTGTGGCATAGGACCGTGCGACGCCCAGCGGCTCAAGGCGCGCCGCGAACTCGTGCGACTCGAGAATGGCTTTGAGGTCCTTCGTCAGGCGTGCGGCGATCTCCGACGGTAAGCCAGCCGGCGCAAGTACGCCCCACCAATGCTCGACTACAAGGTCGATGCCGCCTTCCCGGAACGTCGGAATACTCGGTTGCGTGGTCAGTCGCGTGTCGCTTGCGATCGCGAGCGCGCGAACGCGGTCGACAACCGAACTCGCCGTCGCGAGCGTGGTGAAGGCCGACTGCACGTGACCTGCGACCAGGTCGTTCATGGCCGGGCCGGCGCCGCGAAACGGCACATGCACGAGCTTGATTGCGGTTGTGGCCTGAAAAAGCTCCGCGGTGAGGTGGGTGGCGCTGCCAATTCCCCCTGAAGCGATGGTGATCTTTTCCGGGTTGGCTTTGGCCAGCGCGACGAAGTCCTTGGCTGTTTCGGCCTTCACTGCCGGATTGACGAAAAAAACCATCGAAGCGGTGCCGATCAGACCGATCGGTGTGAAGTCGCGGACGGGATCGTACTGCACGCCTTTCTGGATCGCTGGAACAATGGCGTGCGGCATGTCGGCGAGCAGCAGAGTGTAGCCGTCAGGCGCGGACTTGGCGGCGGTCTCGGTACCGAGGCGGCTACCGGCACCAGAACGGTTATCGATCACGATTTGCTGGCCAAGCGATTTCGACAATCTCTCGCCAAGAAGGCGCGCGAGCACATCCGAGCTGCCGCCGGCCGCATATGGAACGACGAGGGTGATTGGATGATCAGGATAGGACTCGGCCCCCACCGCTGAGTTTGTGAGTGCAAACAGAGCGGTGGCGAGAGCAAGCTTTGCTGGCATCCTAATTCCTTTTGCGCGCAGAACCGATAATCCCAGATCCTCACCAGAAATCTGCAGCAAGATCCGCAAACGCATTACGGGATTTCAGAACTATTCAGCCTTGACACCGGCAGCTCGAATTACCGGTGCCCATTTCTCCGTATAGTCGACGATGAACTTGCCAAAATCAGCAGGCGAGCCCCCAAATATCTCCGCGCCCAGATCGTTGAACCGGCCCTTGAATTTGGGATCTGCAAGCCCGGCATTGATCGCGCTGTTGAGCTTCTCGATGATTTCTGGCGGCGTGTTCCTTGGCGCGCCGATACCCTGCCAGCCCACGCCCTCGTAGCCAGGCACGAACTCGGCCACTGGCGGAAGATCCGGCAAGAGTTGCGTCCGCGTCGCGTTCGTCACCGCCAATGCTCGGACTGTCCCCGCCTTGATTTGTTCAATCCAAGTCACACCGGAGCCGAACATGACCTGTATTCGCCCGGCGATGAGTTCAGGTACTGCAGGGCCATCGCCGCGATAATGCACTGTAAGCATATCGATGCCAGTCATCACCTTAAAAAGCTCACCGTAAAGGTGTGGAGAGCTTCCCGGACCGGCCGACCCCATGTTGATTTTGCCGGGATTGGCCTTTGCATAGGCGATGAATTCCGGAACACTTTTCGCCGGAAATGAGGGATTGACGATCATTGCATTGTAAGTTTTCACAGTGCTTGCGACTGGTGCGATATCGCGGGTGAAGTTGAACTTGAGGTTCTGGTATATCGTTGCGTTCCACGCGTTCGATGTGGATGCTTCAAGTAGCGTATAGCCATCGGGATTTGCCCGCACGACCGCTTCCGTCGCGAGATTGCTTCCAGCGCCGGGCCGGTTTTCGATAATGAATTGCTGACCGAGCCGCTCAGCGAGCATTTGTCCGGTGAGCCGCGCCACGATGTCATTCACGCCCCCGGGGGCATAACCAACCAGCAGAAGCACCGGCCGCGACGGATAGTTTTCAGCTTTCGCAAAGCGACAGAGTGCCGTGAGTGCGGAGGTACTCGCTGCCAATTGCAGAAATCGACGGCGGGGAAGTTTCATGGGTTTCTCCCAGCGTGCTCAAGCGATGCGCGCGAGCAACGCTCATTTGCTGAACGATGTAGCTAGGACTCTTGCCGACGGCACCAGGCCTATCCATTGCAACGATCGGGAATTCGGCCTCTCCCGCGCAGCCGTTGCGAGGATACACCGTTAGCTACCGCACGAGAAAGAGGGCCCGTTTAAATCACTTGGCGCACTGCTCGCAGCCGTGTCGCGGACAAACGGAGATTGCATGGAGATCGTCGGTCTGTTGAGATCAACGTCACCTGTTAGTAAATGCCCAAGGAGCTTTGCGCCGTATGCCTCGCCTCATCATTTCCAACATCGACTACATCGTCACGGTAGATCCGAGTCGCCGGATCATCCGGGATGGTGCGCTGGTCATCCAGGACGGCCGTATTGCCGCGGTCGGCAAGACGGCTGACTTTCCGGCCACCCGGGGCGACGACGTGATCGACGGACGAGGCAAGCTCGCATTGCCCGGGGTCTTCGATACCCATGTTCACAATTCCCAGCAGCTCGGCCGCAGCTGCGGCGACGAAGCCTATTCCGGGCCGGAGCGGCTGTTCCGCCGCCTATGGCCCGTCGAGGCGCACATGGACAAAGGCGATGCGCTTTGCGCGGCGCGCCTCGCCCAACTCGAGATGATCCGTGCCGGCACCACGTGCTTTGCCGATCCGGGCAGTTATTTCAGCGCCGAGACGGCACAGGCCGTCAAAGAGAGCGGTATGCGCGGGATGATCGCCCGCACGGTCTTCGACATGGGTCAGACGACAATGGGCAATCTTCCGAAGGGCTTCTTCGAGCCGACCGATGAGGCGCTCGTTCGCGCCGACGAGATCGTCGCCGAATACGAAGGCGCATTGGACGGCCGCCTCAAGGCCTGGTTCTCGATCCGTGTGCCGGTCGCCATGTCAGACGAGCTCCTCCGCCGATTGGGTCGGCTTGCCGAGAAGCGCGCTGTCGGCATCATCGGTCATGCCTGTGAGAATCGCGACGAGATCGTCGCCTCACATTTGAAGTATGGCATGGGCGATGTCACCCGACTCGAAAAACTCGGACTGCTCGGGCCAAACATGCTGCTGCTCCACATGGGTTGGGTGGATGCAAAAGAACTGCACATGCTGCAGAAGCGGGATGTGAAGATTTCTCTCGCGCCCAGCGCGTCCATGCATCAGGCAATGGGTAACATCAGCCACGGCAAAGCGCCCGAAATGCTGGAGCTTGGTCTTTCCCTGTCGGTCGGGTCGGACTCGGCCATGTCGAGCAACTATCTGGACGCGATCCGGCAGGCGTTTCTCATTGTGGGCGGCTTGCATGAAGCTCGTCTCGATCCCAAGGTGCTTCGTCCCGAGACAGCGGTCGAGATGCTGACAATCAATGGCGCTCGGTGCATGCAGTGGGATCGGGATTTGGGTTCGCTCGAAGTCGGCAAGAAAGCCGACGTTACGCTGCTCGACATCATGCGGCCTGAGTGGCAACCCATTCACAATCCAATTGCAAACCTCGTCTATTGCGCACACGGCGGATGCGCCGACACCGTCATTGTCGATGGGGCGATTCTCATGCGGGGCGGCAAGGTGCTCACACTCAACGAGAACGATCTGTATGAGGAGGCACAGGATCGCGCGACCTCACTAATCCGGCGCACCGGTCTCGAACAAGCCGTGGCCTCAATATGGCCAATGCATTAGTCAGGGAAAACAGAAAGAAACTATCAAAAGTCGTAATCCCTCAAATTGGTACCGCTGTCCAGTCCTTTTGCCGCAGCTTGAGGCGGCGATAGACTGACCGGTAGCACTGAGGCGGGGAGCAAGCCCGATGCTCGGTATAGTCTCGGAATCTGACGCCCACGTCGCCGGCCGCCGCCTCTGTGGTGACATTCCATAGCGCCCCTGCACCCCTGCCTGCCGCCGGTAACGACGAGGCGGGACTTGCGACAACGCACCGCACCGCGAATGAGGGTACTACTGCGGTAAAGCGTCAGTTCATTGCGACGCATCAATTCGGTCGCTATTGATCCACAGCCGACAAAGGCTCCTTCGAAATCTCCCCGCAGTGCTACCCTGCGCTTCGAAACACAGGAGAAATTGCTGGTGAAACGACGCGAGTTCATAACGCTCCTCGGCGGCGCGGCGGCCGCGTGGCCGCTTGTGGCGAGGCCGCAGCAGCTCAAGGTGGCACAGATCGGTGTCCTCGTGCTGACCAATGCTGACGGGCAGTTATTGACTCGGGAATTGCGGCTCGGACTCCGAGATCTCGGCTATTCTGAGGGTCGAAACTTTGTCTTCCAACTGCGCTCCGCGGACGGCGATGCGGGTCGGCTGCCGCAGCTGGCTACTGAGCTCGTGAGTTCGCAAGTAGATGTCATTGCGGCAACCTTCACCCCATGCGCTCTGGCTGCAAAGCAAGCAACAACAAGCGTTCCGATCGTGATGGCCGCTGTTGCGGACCCTATCGCTGTCGGACTGGTGACGAGCTTGGCGCGTCCCGGCGGCAACATCACCGGCTTTTCCAATATGGCCGCCGAAACGGCAGGAAAAAGCGTGGAATTGTTTCGCGATATGCTGCCCTCGATAGGTCGGGTTGCGGCTCTGGCCAACCCAGCCGACCCTTTCACGACTCCTTTTCTAGAGCAGGTCCGACTCGCGGGGCGGACGACCGGGATTCGCATCGAGCCGGTCGCGATGGCCCGAGGGCCTGAAGAAGTAGAAGGCGCATTCGCCACAATATCCCAGCAGGGGGCGGAGGCTCTCGTTGTTCAGGGAATTTTCTTTTCCAAAACTATTGTTGAACAGGCTCTCAAATATCGTCTGCCCACAGCCTAGGTAGTCCGTCAATTCGCGGAAGCGGGAGGTCTCCTTTCCTATGGCGCCGACATACGTGACATATACCGGCGCAGCGCCATTCTCGTACACAAGATCCTACAGGGTACGAAGCCGTCTGACTTGCCCGTCGAACTACCGACAAGGTTCGAGCTCGTTCTGAATATGAAAACGGCGAAGGCACTGGGGATTGACGTGCCTTGGTTTTTTCAGCAACGCGCCGACGAGGTGATCGAATAAGCTCCGCAGGCATCACCCACTCCACTGCATATGTCGGCTTATGGCGCAAAGTGTCATTCATTGCGACGCATCTCGCTATTGAAGGTGAAGCGGGCATCCGACAAAGCTATTGGGTGCGCGGGTCCGACATGACATGACTGGGGCCAAGTAATCCGGACGAAATCCCGCGATGATCCATCACATTTGTCGGCTCTTGACGGCCCTGATCATCTTGTTTGCCATTTGCCTGGGGGCAGCACGAGCGCAGCAAGTACGAATTGATCTCGCCGCAGCAGCGCCTGAGACGGTGTGGCGGCATGGCGAGCAAGGTGCACCGTGCGCGCCCGACGACTACGCCGATGTGCCGGTGCGGCCGTTCCTGGTGAACGGCGCGGCGGCCGGCGCCTACCGCGTTCTGTGGTTTGCCGCGAACTCGCAAGGATATTTCGCGAGCGAAACCCGCGGGCCGGACCTCCTAGCAGCGGACGTGACGCTGGCTCGCTTCCAACGTTTGCCTGACTGCGCGCGCTGGCTCAGCAGCAAGTCTTACGCCGGAAGCATGCCGGATCGTTACGACACGGGCCTATGGATGGTGGCGCCCTTCACCCACGACGGGACCAACGTCTATGCGCTCGTGCACAATGAATTTCACGGAGAGTGGACCGGCTCATCGCGTTGGTGCAGAGAGCAGCGCCTGTCGATCTATCTGCCCTGCAATTACTGGAACCTGGTATCGGCGTTCTCCACGGATGGCGGACGACATTTTGTGCTGCGCCAGACCCGGCCGAATTGGAACGAGCCGGCCATTTCCATCGCCGAACCCTACGCTCCCGACATGGCCTCTCGGCATCCTCTGCCGCAGGGGGTTGCCGCCCAGAGCAACATGATCGAGCAGGATGGATTCGTCTATCTGTTGGCGCAGCAGATCGGAACGCCGGCGCTGGTGCCTCCCAAGGAGAACGCCGGCATGTGTCTTTTCCGCGCGTCCGTGCCGCTCGGTCCGTCGACCAGGTGGCAAGGCTGGGCCGGGGCCAGCATCGGGTGGATCAGCTTGCCCGCGAGCTATCCTGCGGCGCCCCAACCGCCGCCGTGTGCAAAGGTGCTGCCGGGGGCGTTCCGCTTCTCGTGGAGTTACAACCCAGGGCTCAAACAGTTCATCATGGTCGGTCTCGCCGCTGATCCCGCTTACCGGCTGTCCTGCCCAGCGGCAGACCCGACGGTCCGCGACTCCGATCAAGCATTCGTCTATATGACTGCGAAGGCCGATCTGTCGAATGGCCGATTCACCGTCGTCACGGCGCAGACTTGTCTGGTGCGGATCAACTGGTTCACTCGGTGGGGAAGATCATGGCCAACCAACATCGGCGCCGCGTACCCGAGCCTGCTCGACCCGACAAGCCCGACACTGCGGCCCGGCGGGGGGACGGATCTAAACTTCCAATACAGTGGCGGCCAA
>VAZM01000305.1 GCA_005883135.1 Alphaproteobacteria bacterium | reverse complement strand
GCGGGCGGTCATAAAGCTCGATGCAGACTTCGCCAAGGTGATCACGCGCGACTACCGCGTATTCCTCACGCCCGAGGGGGACTGCCGCGGGCTCTACGTCCGCGGCAAGACTGCTGCGAGCTTCGAGGTGCGCGAGCTCATGGGCGGCGAATCGGCCGTCGCGTTCTCCTATCGGGTGGTCGGCAGGCGCCGAGATATCACGCGTCATCAGCGCTTCGCCAAGATCGATACGGGTTTGCCGCTGCCGCCGGCGGCAGCGCGCGCGCGGCGACAGCCGACCGCGGCGGTTGCTGCGCGCCTTCATCGCGAATCTTGAGCAGGAGGCGCGCGAACGCGCGCCGCAGCGCGTGGGCAAGGCCGCGAAACCGCCCGCTCCCACGCGCTGGAGCCGGCGCGGCGCCAAGGTAAAACGCTAACGCGTCCGCGCGCATAAGCAGCGCGCGCGCAACGTCCCAGCTCGGGCGCTATCAGATTTCGCGAATCCTCACCCCATCGGGCGGGAGACCGAACGCAGGGAATTGAAGCGCGCCTTCTGCTCGTCGCTCAGCGAATCGTAGAACTTCGCGAGCGCCGGCTGCACGGCCCTCACCGCGCCGAGCGTCGCCTCGAGTCGCTTCTCCATCGCCTCCACCCGGCCGGGCGGGGTCAGCGTTTGGTAGCCCGGGCAAGTGACCTTCAGCCGTTCCGCCGCCTTGACCGAGGCATCCTGCAACTCGTCGAGCGCCGCGCGCTGCGTCGGCGTGGGCTGGACCGCCTGGGCGATGCGAGCGATCGGCAGGTCGGTGACCCCCGGTGTTTTTTCATCGCAGAACTTCGTGAGGTCGCGCCGATCCTTTGCCACCGCGTCGGGATCATCCCCCGGCGCGACGGCATTGAAACGCGCCTTTTGCTCGTCGCTCAGCGACTGGTAGAAGCGTTCGAGCGCAGGCCGCACGGTCTGCACCGCGGCAAGCATGACTTGCAGTCGGCTCTCCATCGCCGCGAGCCGCCCGGTCGGAATGCTGGGGAGGTCCTTCGGACAACCCGCCTTGAGCATGTCGATCGCCTTGGCGCTCGCGAGCCGCAATTCATCGAGCGCCGGCCGCTGCGCATCGGTTGGCTGCACGACCTCGGAAATGCGCTCGATCGGCCAGTCGGCGAGTTGCGTGGCGTCGTCGCTGCACACGTCCGCGGCGCGCCGTTGTCTGTCGTCCTTTCGCGCGGTGCGGTGTGCCGCCGAACTCCCGGCGCGGGGAGCAGAGCTCACCGCGGGAGGAATATAGGAATAGTCGCCGTAGATGCCGTAGTAGACGTCGTCGTAGGCATAAGGCCAGAAGTCGTCATAGGCATAGGGCCAGAACACGTAATCGAAGAAGTCATAGTCGACGTAGGGCCAGAACAGCGGCCCGATCCAGCCGACGACGAGACCACCGCGCCACCACGGCCACCATCGCGACCCGAAAAATCTGCCGTGAAAACGCGACGATGCGAACCGCGATTGCCAGGCGGCGTTGGCGATGGCGCGGTTGCCGAACACGCCGCGCCCGAGATGGCCGCCGCGTAGTCCAGCCCCCGCGAGCGGACGGACCGATGCGGTTGCAAATCGGCCGCCGCTGCCAGCGAGCCGTGCCGGCGCCATGCCGACGCGCGCCCCGCTCAGCGAGCGACCGGCGAGACTGCGGCCGCCAAAGGGACGGCCCACGAAGTGGGTGCCGCCGATCCGCGCCACGCCCAAGGAGCGATTGCCAAAGCTCGTGCCGCCGAAACGCGTCACCCCGAAAGAGCGACCGCCGCCGAAGCCTGCGCCGCGCCCGGCAAAGCCTATCCCACCGCCGCGCCCCGCAAACCCGACATGCCCGCCAAAGCCTCCGCCATGGCCGCCAAAGCCGCCGCCGTGCCCACCGAAACCTCCGCCACCGCCGCGTGCATCGGCTTCAAGCGTGAGAAGCGGAACGAGGAGGAGCAATATCGCGGCCACGCAGGCGCTGCCCGCCACCTGCGGCCGCACGGCTTGATTGCGCGCCTCGAGAGACTTGTTCGCTGGCATGGGCATCGTCCTTCCTCGCCCCTTCCGGTTCTCACCGTTGATCATGGTTTTGTCATGTCGCGACGGTCTCGCATAGAACGGAAGCGACGGGCTCAATTCGCCGTCCGCACCCCGAGCCGCACCAGGCGCGGAAGCACTTCGTCACAGAAATACGGCAGCTCGTCGAGATAGTTGACGAACGAGAGGGCGATGCCGCGCACGCCGGCTTTGCTGATGCTGGCGAGCTCGTCCACCACGCGGTCCGGTGTTCCCACGAACGCATAGCCGCCGATCGCATTGCTCGCAAAGTACTGGCGTTTCTTGGCGTACTCCTCGGGTGGAATCGTCTGCGGCGTGATGTTCTTGTTCGCGAGCATGCCGTCGATCGCACCCCAATCGGCGTTCTCGATGATAGCGTGGCGATAGTACTCTTCCGCCTGCGTTTGGGTGGCGCGACAGATCACCTGGCCGACGGTGTAGACCTCGATATCCCGGCCGAAGTTTTTCGCCGCGCGCTTGATCTCGTCGACCTTCTTGGCATTACCCTCGAGCGAAGTGCGCGAGCCCGCGGTCGCCACGAAAAACGCATCGCAGTTGCGCAATGCGAACTCCTGGCCGACTTGCGACGACCCGGCGTTCATGAGGATCGGCCGCGTCTCGCCGTAAGGCTTGGGATGGGCGCGCGCCCCCTTGAGCTTGAGGAACTCTCCCTGAAAATCGAAATCGCCGCGTTCAGACCAGGCTTGCTTGACCACGTCGAGCCATTCCTGGGCGAAAGCGTAACGCGCATCGTGCTCGCGCTGCGTCACGCCGAACATCTCGAATTCCCCCTCATTCCAGCCGACGACGAGATTGACGCCGAAGCGTCCTTGGCCGACGTGGTCGGCGGTCACGAATTCCTTGGCCGCGATCAGCGGGTGGAACAGGGGCGCGTGCACCGTGCCGAATACGGTCATGCGCTGCGTCGCCGAGAGGAGGCCGACCGCCCAGGTCACGGTCTCCAGTGTGCTGCCGTGGAAATCCGTGTCGCCGCCGTAGCCCTTCCAGCGACCGATCGGCAGCATGAAATCGATGCCGCCCTCTTCCGCCATGCGCGCGAGGCGCAGGCAGTCCGGCCAACTCGCGGACCAACGTTCCGGGACCTTGGTGGCGGAGCGGCCGGACGAGCAGTTGGCGCCGAAAATGCCGATCTTGAGCGGGTTGGTGTTGTACATGGCGATGCGATCGCGCATCGATGCGGAACGGGCCAGCACGACGGCCTCCGTCAGGTTCAAGCCGCAGCCGCGCGACAGCGTCTAGTCGAGCGCCGCTTCCTCGCGTGCAGGATAGGCCCAGCACAGCGCGGGCGGCAGAAGCACGTCGACGTCGCTGCCGATCGCATGCCGCGCACGGGTGCCGAGCTCGAGCGCTTCGAGCCGGCCGCCGAGCGCAGCCAACTCGTAAACTGTCTGTGTGCCCTGGTAGCGGAGTGCCGCGACGCGCGCGGTAAACCGATTGTCGGCGCCCGTGGTGGCATCATTGCCAATGCGGATATTCTCCGGCCGCACCGCGATCTTGACGCCTTCGCCGGCCTCGACCGTCGCGGGCATGAGCGCCGTCAGGCGCTGTCCGCCCGCATCGACGATGCCGAATTCGCCGTTGCGCGCCAGCACGCGGCCGGCGAGCAAGTTAGATGCGCCGGTGAACTTGGCGACGAAAAGGTCCGCGGGTCGATTGTAGATCTCGTCGGCGGATGACATTTGCAGCAGCTTGCCGTCGCGCATGACCCCGATGCGGTCGCCGAGCACCACGGCCTCTGCCTGATCGTGGGTCACGTAGACCGCGGTCACTCCGGTCTGCTTGATGATGCGTCGCAAATCGTCGCGCAGCCGCAACCGCAGCTGCGCGTCGAGATTGCTCAGCGGCTCGTCGAGCAGAAGAAGCTGGGGCTGGTAGACCAGGCTGCGCGCAAGCGCCACGCGTTGCATTTGCCCGCCCGATAGGGACACCACGGAGCGATCGGTGTACTGCGCCAGCCCCACGAGCTCCAATACCTCGGCGGTCTTGCGCTCGATCTCGGCGCGCGGGACGCGGCGATGGCGAAGCGGATAGGCGACGTTCTGCTTGACGGTCATGTGCGGCCAGACCGCGTAGGACTGGAACACCATGCCGATGTTGCGCGAGCGGGGCGGCACGTGGACGCCTTCCGCCGGCGCCGATACCACCCGTCCGCCGATACTGACGCGCCCGGCGGTCGGATGCTCGAGACCGGCGATGCAGCGCAGCGTGGTGGTCTTGCCGCAGCCGGAGGGACCGAGCAGCACCACGATCTCGCCGGCCGGCACGTGGAAACTGACCCCATCCACGGCAGGCCGGCCGATGGCGAATTGCTTGCGCAGATCGCGGACGTCGAGGGAAGCCGACATGCGCGCCTCCGAGCCGTTCCGTATTGAGCTTAGCGCTTCACTGCCGGTAACCGTAAATCTTGTTCCAATCCTCGACCCAGGATGCGTGCAGTTCTACGTATTGATCAAAGTTTGGCAACCAGACCTTCACCACCTTCGGATCAAAACCTTCTGGATAGATCGGCGGCTGCCGCAGCGAGGTAAGGTTTCCAAGCTCCTTGATCATGAAGGTCTGGCCTTCCGCCGACAGGCACCAGTTGAGGAACAACTTCGCTGCGTTGGGGTTCTTCGCCGTCGACGGCACGCCGCTGGCATACGGATTGACCGGCGCGCCTTCGGGCGCAAAGAAGATCTCTAGCGGGGCGCCATCCCTCTTCTTGGGATAGACGATGTTGTATAGCAGCGGACCGATTGCGATCTCGCCCCGCACCAGCGCATCCGACATCGGTGCGCCGGACGGATAGAGCACCGGGTTGGTCACCGCCTGCTTCTTCCAATACTCCTCGCCCAGCACCTGACGCTCGAACATGACCCGCGTCCAGGTCGTGCCGCCGGAAGGCGCGATGACCTGACCGATCTGCCGGTTGCCGTATTCCGGCTTGGTCAGATCCATCCAGTTCTTCGGCGGGTTCTTCACCAGCGCCGAATTGTAGGCAATCGACCATACCAGCGTGACGCGCGGCCACAGCTTCGGTGAAATCAGCGAGTCGGGCAGATAGTCCTTGCCGTTCGGCGGCGCGTAATCCTGGAACAGGCCGACGAGGTCGCGCATCAGCGCGCGATCGGAGTGGTCGACAACGTCCGCGGCGAGCTTGCCGGCGGCGGCTTCGGTCTTCACGCGGGTGATGAGCTGCCCGCCGGGGGCGCGCACCATCTCCACCTTGATCTCGGGAAATCGCTTGTTGAAGGCCTTGATCACCTCCTGCTCGACCTCGGCGAAGTTGGCGGTGTAGTAGACAAGCCTGCCTTCCTTCTTCGCCGCGGCGATCAGTTCGGGCGGTCCGAAATCTTGTGCGGTCGCCGGAATCGCGGTCACGCTGATGACGGCGAGCGCGGTCAACATCGACTTCATGGCGACGTTCCTCCTGTTGTCATGCTCATCACCCCGCGCGGCCAACGCTGGCTTGCGCGTTGCGTCCGCGCGACAGCCAACCGGCGATGCCGATCACCGCGGCGAGCAGTACCGTCTGTACCAGGCTGAAGGCGGCCGCTTTTCCGGTATTGCCGCCTTCGTAATAGTCGAGCAGCAGCACCGCCATGACCATCGTGTCGCTGGTGTAAAGAAAAAGAGACGAGCCGAGCTCGCGGATGGCCAAGATGAACAACAGCGTCATCGCCGCGACCGTGCCGGGCCGCGCCAGCGGCAGCACGATCGTGCGGATGGTGGCGATGCGGCCCTTGCCGCAGACCCAGGCCGCCTCTTCGAGCTCGCGATGAATCTGCAGGAAAGACGTGGAGAGTGACTTCATAGTGTCGGGCATGAAACGTGCGACGAAGGCAAGAACGAGAATCCAGATCGTGCCGTAGAGCCCGCCGGGCAATCCGACCCACGCCCACAGATAGGCGACGCCGATCACCAGGCCCGGGATCGCGACGGGCAGCGTGGCGACGAGGTCGATCGCGCGTCGGGCGGGGGCGTGGCTGCGGTGGACGGTATAGCCTATGGCGAAGGCAATGATCCCGCCGAGGATCGCGGTCGCTAAGCCGACCTCCATAGTGTTCCAGATCGACCGCATGGTGAGCGGGTTATCGAAGATGGAGTCGAAATGCACTAGTGAGTAATGTCGCATGTCGAACAGGCTGGCGGCATTCGGGATGAACAGGAAGCGGCGAAAGGCGGCCACGATCAGCGCAAGCGTAGGCAACACGACCACGGTGAAGAGGTAGACGAGCGCCAGGCCGAACGTGAGCCAACGCCAGGATCCGAGTTCGATCACCCGCGGCCGGAACGCCTTCCCGGAAACCGTGGTGAAGCTGCGGCCGGCGAGGACATGCTGCTGCAATACCACCAGCGCGCCGGTCACCACCATCAGGATGATCGCGACCGCGGCGGCGGTGCTGTAGAGCGGCGGCGACCAGTTGGTCAGCTTGAAAATGTAGGTCGTCAGCACGGGGATGTCGGCTGGCGCGCCGAGCACCGCGGGGATGCCGTAGATGCCGAGCATGACGATGAAGGACAGCAGCATGCCGGAAACGATTGCCGGCGCGATCAGCGGAAACGTAACGGTGAACAGGGTACGTAGCGGACTGACGCCGGCGATCTCCGCCGCCTCCTCGAGGCTTGGATCCATGTTTCGCAGCGCCGACGCGGTGAACATGTAGACGTAAGGCGCGTAATACATGCCGAACACGACGATCAGTCCGGCCATCGAGTAGAGATCGATGCGCCAGGAAATCCCGGCCCATCCCAGCATCGTGTTGATGAGGCCGGACTTCGGCGAGCCCAGGATTGACCAAGCGACTCCCGCGACCAGCGGCGGCACGAACAGCGGGATCAGACTCACCGCGGCGACGAAGCCTCGCCACGGCGTGTTGGTGCGCACGACCATCCAGGAAAAAGTGAGCCCGATCAGCACCGCGAGCGCAGTGCCGCCGGTGCAGGCGATCAGCGAGTTTGCCAATGCGAGATGGACATTGGGATTGCCGAGAACGCGGACGAAATTGGCGAGCGACAGATCGAACACGCCGAATCCATCCACCACCGGATTGGTGTTGGTGAGCGCGCCGAGAACGAGCATCGCGACGGGGTAGAGGACGAGAAACCCGAGCAGCGCGAACAGCGCGGCCGACCACAACCGGCCGGCCACGATGCCTAGTCGTGCTCCGCGCTCGACCTTTGCAGCGGGCGCGGCAAATGCCGCGGCGTCTGCCGTCACGCTCTCCCTCCGGGCGACCCCCGGCGCCGCGTTTACGGCGCCTCTTATCGTTGCCGCATAGGTAGCACAGAACGCGGCGAGCGGGGAGCCATCAGGACCGACCGGCAAAAGGCGGATGGGTGGCATCTGGATCTTGCGTGACGCACACACGCCGGCGCGTTCGTCCCCCGCAGGCCTATGCGAGCGGGCGAACAAAAACCGCCGCGGCGGAGCCTGCGGCGGTTGACAGAGAGGCATCATGAAGAGGCGAACGTCCTTGGCAGGCCTGGCAGCGACCTACTCTTCCAAGTCTTGAGACTTAGTACCATCGGCGCTGGGAAGTTTAACGGCCGAGTTCGGGATGGGATCGGGTTCGGGCTCCCCGCTAATACCACCAGGCCGGCAAAGGACGGTGACGGAGGTCGGAGACAGAGGACAAAGAGTGGCCTTTGTCCCTGTCCGACTTCCGCGCAAGCTGGTCGCCATTGCTACGATGACAGTCACGCGACCTCTGACTTCCGTCAGCCGTCGCGGATCTTCGTCGTCCAATGCGCATTGAAGATGAGCGCGATCAAGCTCAAACGAGCGATTAGTACCGGTAAGCTGAACGCGTTGCCGCGCTTGCACACCCGGCCTATCAACGTGGTGGTCTACCACGGCTCTTAAGGGAGAACTCGTTTCGAGGTGGGTTTCCCGCTTAGATGCTTTCAGCGGTTATCCCGTCCGTACATAGCTACGCAG
>VAZM01000304.1 GCA_005883135.1 Alphaproteobacteria bacterium | reverse complement strand
GGCATTCGTTCTCGGCGTCGAGATCGAATGCCGGATCGGCCGCGCCATCTCTCCCGGCCATTACGCCAAGGGCTGGCACATCACCTCGACCTGCGGCGTGTTCGGCGCGGCAACCGCCGCCGGGAAACTCATGGACCTTGATGAGCGGCGCACCATCTGGGCGCTGGGGAGCGCCGCGACGCAGGCATGCGGCCTGTGCGAATGCCTCGGCTGGCCGGCCAAGAGCATCGGCGTCGGCAACAGCGCACGCAACGGGTTGTGGTCGGCGCAGCTCGCCCAACATGGCCTCGAAGGTCCGCCCGAACCGATCGCCGGCGTGCAAGGCTTTCTCAGCGCGATGGCGGAGCCGCCCAACTGGCCGGCCTTGATCCAAGGCTTAGGCGAAACGTGGGAGATCGAAGAGAATTCAATCAAGCCCTATCCCTGCGGTTTCGTGATTCACCCCGTTCTCGATTGCGTGCTCGATTGGCGACGCGACCACCCGCGCAAAAGCATCGAGCGGGTGATCGTGCGCGGGCATCCCCTGCTCAGCGACCGCACCGACCGACCGCACGTCGCGACCGGCAGCGAATCGAAGGTTAGCGTGCAGCACGCGTTGGCGGCCGCGCTCGTCACCGGCAAGGCCGGGCTCGATCAATTCAGCGACGGCTGCGTCGGCGACCCGGCGGTCCTCGCGATGCGCCGGAAGGTCGAGGTGATCCGCGACCCGGCGATTGCGACCGTCGCGGCGGCGGTCGAGCTGTGGACGAGCGATGGCAGCAAGCACAGCTTGTCGACGTCGGCGGCGCGCGGAAGCCCGTCAAACCCGATGAGCGACAAGGACATTGAGGACAAGCTGCGCACGATCGCCGCCGGCTGGCGCGCCGGCTACGACGCCGAGCCGCTGATCGAAGCGGTCTGGGCGCTGGAGGAAAGCACGGATGTCGCGAGCCTGCTTGCGCTCACGGTGCCCAGCGACTGACCGGCGGAGGCATTGCGTCAGTACGATGGCCAGCCTCACACCGCCTTCGCCATCTCGCGCAGCTTGAACTTCTGGATCTTGCCGGTCGAGGTCCGCGGCAACTCGGTGAACACGACATAGCGCGGACATTTGTAGCCCGCGAGATTCTTGCGGCACCAGGCGATGAGATCCTCCCGGGTCGCCGCCTCGCCCGGCTTCAGCTCGATGAAGGCGCAGGGTGTCTCACCCCATTTTTCATCGGGCTTCGCCACCACCGCCGCGGCACCGACGGCGGGATGTTTGTAGAGCGCGTCCTCCACCTCGATCGAGGAAATGTTCTCGCCGCCGGAGATGATGATGTCCTTGGAACGATCCTTGAGCTGGACATAGCCGTCGCGGTGCATGATGCCGAGGTCGCCGGAATGAAACCAGCCGCCGGCGAACGCCTTCTCGCTCGCGGTCTTGTTCTTGAGGTAGCCCTTCATCACCACGTTGCCGCGGAACGTCACCTCGCCGAGGGTCTCGCCGTCCCACGGCACCGGCTTGAGGGTGTCGGAATCGCGCACGTCGAGCCCCTCGAGCGGCACGTAGCGCACGCCCTGGCGCGCCTTTTTCGCGGCCTGCTCGGCGGGCGAGAGCGCGTCCCAGCCGGCGCGCCATTCGTTGACCGCAGCCGGGCCGTAGGTCTCGGTCAAGCCGTAGAGGTGGGTGACGTTGAACCCGGCGGCCTTCATGGCGGCCAGCACCGCTTCGGGCGGCGGCGCCGCCGCGGTGAAGAACTCGACCACGTGCGGCAGCGGCTTCTTCTCCTCGGCCGCTGCGTTGAGCAGCGTCGCCATCACGATGGGCGCACCGCAGAGATGCGTGACCTTGTAACGGGCGATGGCGTCATACATCGCCGGGGCCCGCACCTGGCGCAGGCACACATGCGTGCCGGCGACCACCGAGAGCGTCCATGGGAAGCACCAGCCGTTGCAGTGGAACATCGGCAGCGTCCAGAGATAGACGCAGTGCTTGCCCATGCTGCCGGTGAGCACATTGCCGACCGCGAGCAGATACGCGCCGCGGTGGTGATAAACCACGCCTTTGGGATCGCCGGTGGTGCCGGAGGTATAATTGAGGGAAATCGCGTCCCACTCGTCCGGCGGCATTTTCCAGGCGAAATCCGACTCTCCAGCGGCGATGAAATCCTCGTACTCGGTCGCGCCGATCCGTTCGCCCGGCCCGGTGAACTCGGGGTCGGTGTAGTCGATCACCAGCGGCTTGACCTTGGCGAGCGCGAGCGCCTCTTTCGCCAATTTTGAGAATTCGCGATCGACCAAGACCACCTTGGCATCCGCGTGGTCGAGCTGGAACGCGACGATCGCGGCATCGAGCCGCGTGTTGATGGTGTTGAGCACGCCGGCAGCCATCGGCACGCCGTAGTGGCATTCGAGCATCGCCGGCGTGTTGGCGAGCAGGGCCGATACGGTATCGCCGCGCTTGATGCCACGTTTCGCCAGCGCGGACGCAAGGCGCCGCGCCCGCGCGTAGAACTCGGCGTAGCTGCGCCGCAACGCGCCGTGGATGATGGCGGTGTGGTCGGGAAACACCGCGGCCGAGCGCTCCAGGAACGAAAGCGGCGTGAGCGGCTGAAAATTCGCCGCGTTGCGGTCGAGATCGATGTCGTAGGGCGTGAGCGTCACGGCGCAATCAGTGCGGTCGGTCGCTCGTATCATTTCAACGGGCGTGCGGGGTGTCAAATCGGCGCTGCGCGTGCGTGGCGGCGCTGGCCTTCCGGATGGTCGCGAATTCAATCTCAAGCCGCACACGCGCGCGGGCTTTTGACGCATGTCGGCGCCGGCGACGTCGACGTGACTTGCAAACGCCAGGGCTCGCCGCACAATGCGGTGAGACGGGACGGGGGTGGGTCGCCTCACGCCGCCGCTGGCGGCTTCTTCAAAAGTGAGGCGGTGTGAGGGAGTAGCGCCATGGATGTCCGCACGAGCCGCTACTACGAGGTCTATGCGCGCTGGCGACGCGACCCGCATGGTTTCTGGGCCGAAGCGGCGCGGGACATCGACTGGATCGAGCCGCCCAAGCAGGTGTTCGACCCTGATGCCGGCGTCTACGGACGCTGGTTCACCGGCGGCGTCTGCAATACCTGCTGGAACGCCGTCGACCGGCATGTCCTGAAAGGGCGCGGCGAACAGGCGGCGATCATCTACGATTCTCCGCTCGCCGGGCAGAAACGCACCATCACCTACCATCGCCTGCAGGTGGAGACGCAGGTGCTGGCCGCGATTCTGCGCAATCTCGGCGTGGAGAAAGGCGATCGCGTCATCCTCTATATGCCGATGGTCCCGGAAGCGGTGATCGGCATGCTGGCGTGCGCACGCATCGGCGCGGTGCATTCGGTGGTGTTCGGCGGGTTCGCCGCAAACGAGCTCGCAACCCGCATCGACGATGCGCGGCCGAAAGTGATCCTATCCGCGAGCTGCGGCCTCGAGGTGGGGCGCCTTGTCAAATACAAGCCGCTTCTCGACGAGGCGATCCGGCTCGTTCGCCACAAGCCCGAGGCGTGTCTCATCCTGCAGCGCCCGCAGGAGGAAGCGCCTCTCGTCGCCGGCCGCGACCACGACTGGGCCAAGCTGCGCGACGAAGCGATCGTGTTCGCGCGTTCGGTGTACGATTGCGTGCCGGTCGAGGCCACAGATCCGCTCTACATCCTCTACACGTCGGGCACGACCGGCCGGCCCAAGGGCGTCGTGCGCGACAACGGCGGCCACATGGTGGCGCTGAAATGGTCGATGCAGAACTTCTACGGGGTCGAGCCGGGCGAGGTCTATTGGGCTGCCTCCGATGTCGGATGGGTGGTCGGCCACAGCTACATCGTCTATGCCCCGCTCCTGCACGGCTGCACGTCGATCCTCTACGAAGGCAAGCCGGTGGGCACGCCCGATGCCGGCGCGTTCTGGCGCGTGATCGCCGAGCACGGCTGCGTCGCGTTGTTTACGGCGCCGACCGCGTTCCGCGCCATCAAGAAGGAGGACCCGCAGGGGAGGCTGCTCGCGCAATACGATCTCGGCAAGTTCCGCACCCTGTTCCTTGCCGGCGAGCGGGCCGATCCCGACACGGTGCAGTGGGCGGAGAAGCTGCTGAAGGTACCTGTGATCGACCATTGGTGGCAGACCGAGACCGGCTGGGCGATCGCGGGCAATCCCGTGGGTTTGGGCCAATTGCCCGTAAAGTACGGCTCCGCGGCGGTGGCGATGCCGGGCTATCAGGTCGACGTCGTGGACGATGCCTGCAAGCAGGTCGCCGCCAACACGATCGGCTCGATCGTCATCAAGCTGCCGCTGCCGCCGGCGTGCCTGCCGACGCTCTGGCAGCAGGATGAACGTTTCAAGGAGAGCTATCTCGCCGAGTTCCCCGGCTACTACAAGACCGCGGATGCGGGCTTCAAGGACGAGGACGGCTATATCCATGTCATGAGCCGCACCGACGACATCATCAACGTCGCCGGTCACCGGCTGTCCACTGGCGGGATGGAGGAGGTGCTGTCGGCGCACAAAGATGTCGCCGAATGCGCCGTGATCGGCGTTGCGGACCCGCTCAAGGGCGAGATTCCCTGCGGCTTCATCGTGCTCAAGAGCGGCGTGGAGCGGCCCGCGGCCGAGATCGAGCAGGAGTGCGTCGCGCTCGTGCGCGACAAGATCGGCCCGGTCGCCGCGTTCAAGCTCGCGATCACCGTCGTGCGGTTACCGAAGACGCGCTCGGGAAAGATTCTGCGCGGCACCATGAAGAAAATCGCTGACGGCGAGCCCTGGGCCATGCCGGCGACCATCGACGATCCCGCGATTCTCGAGGAGATCGGCGCCGCGTTGCAAGGCAAGGGCCTTCGGGCATAAAGGCCGGCGAACCGAAATGACTTGTGCCAGCGAGCTGCGCATTCGCGCCATGCGGCCCGAAGAGATCGCCATCGCGCTCGATTGGGCGGCGGCGGAAGGCTGGAATCCGGGCCTCGCCGATGCCGCCTGCTTTGCCAGCGTCGACCGCGACGGCTTTCTCATCGGCGAGCTCGACGGGACGGCCGCCGCGACCATCTCCTGCCTCAACTACGATGGCCGATTCGCGTTCCTCGGTTTCTACATCGTGCGCGCCGATCTGCGCGGCCGCGGCTACGGCTTGCGCATTTGGAATGCGGCCATCGCCCACGCCGGGGCGCGCACCATCGGTCTCGACGGCGTCGTGGCACAGCAGGACAACTACCGCAAATCGGGATTCCGGCTCGCTTACGCGAACATCCGCTACGGCGGCAGCATCGGCCCTCTCGCCGCGCCGGCGGGTGCAATCGTGCCGCTGAAGGAAGTCCCGTTTGCGGCGCTCGAGGCGGACGATGCACGCGTCTTTCCGGCCCCGCGCGCGGCCTTCCTGCGGGCCTGGATCGGCGCGCCTGGCCATATCGGCCGCGCGCTCGTGCGCGACGGCAATCTCGCCGCGTGGGGCATGATCCGTCCGTGCCGCCGCGGGCACAAGATCGGGCCGCTGGTGGCGAACGACCGCGTCGCGGCCGAGGCCGTGCTCGCGGCGTTGATCGCAGCGGCCGGCGCGGAGGAAGTCTTTCTCGATGTTCCGAGCGTCAATGCCGATGCGCTCGCGCTGGCGCAAGACCTCGACCTTGCGCCGGTGTTCGAGACCGCGCGCATGTACACCGGCGCGATCCGGCCGCTGCAGCTCGAACGCGTGTTCGGCGTCACCACGTTCGAGCTGGGCTGAGGCGTGGCGGCGGATGCTTTCCCTGCGGCTGCAAGAATGAGGTCCAAAAGAGCGCTTCAAGCAAAAAGGGAGCCGTCGCGCTAGCGCTCACGGCGCACCGCCAGCCAGCCTACTCTTCAGATGCGTTCTGACTATCGGGCTTCTTCGCCGGTTGTTCTGGCGCTGCCGGAGGTGTCCTCGGCTCTGATTGTGCTTGCGCCGCCGCTCTCGGTTCCGCCGCAACAGTGCCGCGGCCTTCCGGCTGGTTGCGGCGCGCTGCATGCTGGGTCGCGGGGTGGGGAGGCAGCGTATTTGCCCATGCGGGAACAACGTCTTCAACGCGGCTGCTGCCGGAACAACCAGCGAGCAGCGCGGTGAAAACCAATATGACAGCAAGGCGCATGACCATGAGGCCCCGCGCTGAGATGCGCACGGCAATGCGGATAAATTAGGACCGGTTCCGGTTTCGGGTCCGCCGCCAAGCCCTGCTCCAGCCGCGTTTCCGCAACGCCAGCTACAGTTCTCTTTTGCGTTCCGGACGAAGCGTGTTCGGCAAAGCTGAAGGCGGAACTTCCTCGCGCAGTCGTGAACGGCGGCGCATGGCAACGATAAGCTTTGCCGCTAGGCTGCGCTCCGCATCGGAGAAAGACCATGAGCACCATAACGCGTCGATCCAGTCCCAATCAAAGCGCCCGCGGCGCGACCGTTGCCGGTCAACCGTGGATCGACCGCGCCGCCGCGGCGTGGAGCGACGTCGTCTGGCTGTTCGGACGGATTCTGATCGGCGGTATTTTCGTTCAGAGCGGGTTTCAGAAACTCATGGGCCTCGATGCATTCGCCGCCGGCTTGGCGCGGAACGGCATACCCGGCGCTATCGCGCAGGTGCTGGCGCCCGTTGGCGCGGCCGTTGAGTTTGTCGGCGGCCTCGCCATCGTCTTTGGACTGATGACGCGCTACGCCGCAGTGCTGATGATCCTGTTCGTGATCGTCGCGACGTTGATCTCGCACCGGTTCTGGACGCTGCAGGGCGCCGAGCGCCGCCCGCAGGCGGTCCAATTCGCCAAGAATGCGGCGATCATCGGTGGCTTTCTCTACGTTTTCGCCACCGGCGCGGGGCGCGTGAGCCTCGACCGCTGGTGGCGCCGTGTCGAGTAGATGCACTACTCGCTTTTGCCGCCGAGCTGCTTGAGCTTGGCGAACACGGCATCGACGTCGAGTTCGTCGCCCGGCTTCTTCTGCTCCGGCTCGGGCTCGCGGCGAATGGTGGTCTCCGCGGCCGGCAGCAGCGTGGCGCCTTGCGCCTCGGCGTCCACCGGCTTCTCCTTGGCGGCGCGCGAAACCTCGAGATCGAGATCGATCTGCGAGCACAGGCCGAGCGTGACCGGATCCATCGGCTGCAGATTGGAGGCGTTCCAGTGGGTGCGCTCGCGGATCGCCTGAATGGTCGACTTGGTGGTGCCGACCAGCCGCATGATCTGGCTGTCCTTGAGTTCGGGGTGATTGCGCACCAGCCAGAGGATGGCGTTCGGTCGATCCTGGCGGCGCGAGACGGGTGTGTAGCGCGGGCCTTTCTTGCGCTTGGCCTCGGGCAGGCGGACCTTGGGATCGAGCAGCTTGAGCCGGTAATTCGGGTCGGCGACGCCTTTGTCGATCTCTTCGCGGCTGAGCTGCCCGGTGAGGACGGGATCGAGCCCCTTGATGCCCTGCGCCGCATCGCCGTCGGCGATCGCCTTCACTTCGAGCGGGTGCAGCTTGCAAAAATCCGCGATCTGGTCGAACGACAAGGCGGTATTCTCGACGAGCCAGACGGCGGTCGCCTTCGGCATCAGCGGCGTGGTCGCCATGGCAAATCTCCTCTGCGCTTCGCCCGCCCTCCGGGCGAAGCCTGTTTGTCATCGTGGATGACGGGAATGCGCGGAATATAGGCATCGGCGGCCCGTGTGTCCATTATTCCGTGTGCTTGACAGGGCGGGGCGGCGCGTCCCATTTCGGCCGCGGAACCGATTACGCGGGGAACAGGGCGCCGAATGGCCGTCTATACCGATGTTGCGGCGGAGGATCTGGCCGATTTCCTCAGCGAGTATGACCTCGGCGAGCTGCTCTCCTACAAGG
>VAZM01000303.1:6149-17179 GCA_005883135.1 Alphaproteobacteria bacterium | reverse complement strand
GCTGTTGCTTGTAGATCAGCGCAAAGGTTGCGCCCGTGATTGGCCAAGTCTGCTGACCGGCTTGGTGAACAAGCGCCGCACGAAGCGCGGGTGCGGCTGCCCAATTGGCATTGACGACGGCAGATTGAAACGCCTGTCTGCTTGGCGTAACGAATTCTCCGTCCCGGTTTTTCAATGCAACGTAGGCAAGCTTGCTCCGGATCGCGTAGGCGTGCTCGACATAGCCGATGGCGCCTTTGGTGCGAGCCGTGAAGCCGGCAATTCCTTCATTGCCTTTGCCGCCCATCCCGGTTGGAAACGCGACCGCGATGTTTACGCCAATCTCGTCTCGCCACTCGGCGCTGACGCGGGCTAGATAGTCCGCGAGGACGTAAGTGGTGCCAGACGCATCGGCGCGATGGATCGGGATGATGGCCTGATCAGGCAGCGCAAGACCCGGATTGAGTTCACGAATCGCCTCCACGTTCCATTTGGCGATCTTGCCGAGATAGATGTCCGCAAGCACCGATCCGGTCAAACGAAGTTGTCCTGGGCCGATCCCTTCGACGTTCACCACTGGCACCACGCCGCCGACGACGATTGGAAACTGCGTGAGCCCCGCGGCGGCCAGTTCTTCCGGACGCAATGGCGCATCGGACGCTCCGAAATCCACGGTCCTGCTTTTGATCTGCCGGATGCCGACGCCCGATCCGACCGCCTGGTAGTCGATCTTTATTCCGGTCACGGCCTCGTAGGCTTCCGCCCATCTGGCCAAAACCGGGTACACAAACGTCGAACCGGCTCCCAGCACCATCTCTTCCGGGAGGGCGGCCGTACCCAAGCTCGCCCAACACAACACCGCGACGACGATCAGAGAGGGGAAGGGTTGGCGCACGAAGATCTCCCTAGTGTTCGATCGGTTCAGATCGCTGCGTTTTGCGTTAGCGTTGAGTCGAGTTTCTTAGCCGCAGATCGAATGAGAGACTTGAAGACGACCTTCAGCCCTGGTTGAAATTTTCTGAAGAATTTCTGCATTTGGTATGCTTCAACCGCACAAATAGCCCTCAGCTATTTGTGCGGCTGCTCGCTCGCCCTGATCGGCCGATGACGTGATGCGTCTCTCGATTCGGCTGGCGAGGAGCGCTGGACGATCGAGTTGGTGCGAGCGAAGCCTCCGACGCAGCGTGAAGCGGCCGGGTCGCGACGCCGTTTCGGCTTTTGCAGCTATGGCTCGCTGACGGCGATCCAGCCGAGACCGGTCTCGTGTTCCAGATTTTGCAGCCGATCGAACAGGTCGCCCATGGCGCCGGCGCCGCAATGGCGGGTCAGCAGCAAGAATTTCTCGCGCAATTCCGCGCGGTCGAGCGGCTGCTCGGGCGTGCCTTTGAAATCGGCGACGGAGTGCCTCAGCACGCGCCCGTCGTTGAGAGTGACCGTGACATCCGCCGCCAGCGGCGTGGGAGGATCCTTGGCGATGGTGATGGCGACGCGCTGCGCCAGCGAGCGGATCTGTGCATCGTGCAGCGCACCGGCATCGAATGAGCGCGGATCGCGGGGATCGCGGACGTGGGCGAGTGCGACGCAAAAGGGGACGCTGTATTGCGCCAGCATGATGTCGGGAGGGGAGGGAATGTTGTTGACCCGCGCCATCTTGTCGTTGCCGGCGATATGGATCGCCGCAACGTCGGGCGCTGCATAGCCGTGCGCCGCGCGCAGATCCAGGATCGCCTGCACCGAGGTCTGCGCGGTGATGTGGCAGGGAAAGCGCTTGAGCATGATCGAACGCGTGGCGTAGCTCGCGCCCAAGCCGCGGGTGAGCTCGCCCGTATCGAAGTCGGTGCCGCAGAACACGCGCAGGAACCCGAACTCGCCTTCCAGCACGCTGGTCGGGCCGGTAAAGCCATCGCTCGCCAGTGAAGCCGCGAGCACCCCGCTCTCGGCCGCGCGGCCGAGGTGCAGGCGCTTGACCATCGCGCCGTTGCCGGCGCGGGCGAATTCCAACAACCCGCAGGCGAGCGAGCCGGCGATGCCCAGCGCGTTCCGCATGCGCTCGCCATCCAGGCGCAGCAACCTCGCGCAGGCCACTGCCGCGCCGAACGGGCCCGTGGTGCCGGGGGCGTGGAAGCCGCGGCCCTCGTTCCTATGCTGGGTCGCGCGCCCGATGCGGATCATGACCTCGGCGCCGGCGACGATCGCGGTGATGAGTTCGCGCCCGCCGCGTCCGCGCTCCTGGGCAAGCGCAAGCGCGGAGGCCAACAGCGTCGCGCCGGGATGCACGCCGGTACTCGGCCAGGTCAGATTGTCCATCTCGAAGGCATGTGCGAGCGCGCCGTTGGCCAAGGCCGCCGCGGGGGCATGCACGCGCCCCGCGCCGCGTCCGAGAATGCGGCTTTGACCGCCGGCGCCGTTCTTTTCGGCAAAGGCCACGACCATTCGGCTCCACGGCAGGTCGTAGCCGAAGATGACCGCGGCAACCGTGTCCGTGATGCATTGCTTGGCGCGTTCGATGACGTCGGGCGGGAAGTCCTCGTAACGACACGTCGCGGCGTACTCGGCGAGTTCCGCAGTCTCTTTCGCCATGGGGAATACTGGCTATGGTGTGAATGGGGCGATCGCGTGGGCGCAAGCTAGGGCGCAAGGCGCAGGGACGACAAGGTGTTCGACGGCTGAACGCGCGCCAGCGCCGGCCGCCCGCGCTTGAAGGGGGCGATGGTCGGGTTTAGCGTCGCGCTCCTCGCCGGATCATCTCCTACTCTCAACCCGACTGAGTTCCCGCGGCTCCCGCATGACCTCGGACAGCACACCACCGCGACGACGTGGAGTCGCCGGCAGAACCGTCCAAGACTACATCGATGAAACGCCGCTCTGGGCGGACGCGACCCCGGTTGATCATGCTCCGATCACCCAGATGCAGTGGCTGATCTGGGGATTGGCCGCCGCCGGCAAGTTCTTCGAAGGCATGGTCGTCTTCACCACCGGCGTGGCCTTGCCGCTCATGGGCAAGGAGTTCGGCTTGGGTGCGACCGAGCAAGGCGTTGTCGCCGCGTCCTCGCTGTTCGGCATCCTGATCGGCGCTTCCGCGCTCGGCGGGCTTGCCGACCGGTACGGTCGCAAGCAGATGTTCATCGTCGAGATGGCGCTGTTCTGTATCTTCACGACGGCGCTGGCGCTCAGTTCCTCCTATGCGGTGGCGGTCGCCGCGCTCCTCGGGATTGGCCTCGCGCTCGGGTGCGACTATCCAACCGCTCATTTGATGATTTCCGAAAGCATGCCCAGCCGCATTCGTGGCCGGATGGTTTTAGCGGCGTTCGGATTTCAGGCGGTGGGCGGCTTGGCGGGTACGGCCGTCGGATTTCTGATCCTGTTCGAAAACCCCGATATCGGCGCTTGGCGTTGGATATACGCCAGCACGCTCGTGCTCGCGGTGCCCGTGACGATCGGCCGTTGTTTCATCGTCCAAAGCCCGCTCTGGCTGATGTTTCGCGGCCGCGTCGCGCAGGCGCAGGCGGCAACGCAGCGGCTTCTGCTGCGCGCGCCGCCATACCCGAAGAAAGTCGTGCTGCATCGTCTGCAAGCTGGCGACAAGCGCGGCTATCCGCAGAGAGCCTCGTGGTCCGCGCTATTTCGCGGAACAATTCTACGCCGGACCATCCTCGCTTCGGTGCCATGGTTCCTGCAGGACCTCGGCACCTACGGCATCGGAATGTTTACCCCCACCATCCTCGCCGCGCTGATCGGCGCCAGCATCGATCATCCCCGCAACGCGGCCGAGCTCATTCAGCGCGATATCCTGGCGACGAAAGGCGCCGCGTTCATCGACGTGCTGCTGATCGTGGGAATCGTCTTTGCCGTGCTGCTTACCGACCGCGTCGGCCGCATCCGGCTGCAGATTCTTGGCTTCATCGGCTGCGCCGTGGGCCTGCTGCTCGCGGCGCTTTCTCTCCACGTCGGCGCAATGCTGTCCGGCGTGCTCCTCTTCGCCGGGTTCATGGTGTTCAGCTTCATGACAAATATCGGCCCGAACGCGATGACCTATCTGATCGCGGGCGAGGTGTTTCCCATTTCGATCCGCGGCGCGGGCGCGGGTTTTGCGGCCTCCTTCGCCAAAATCGGCGCAGTATTGACCGCGTTCCTGTTCCCGATCCTGCTCAAGGATATCGGCACCGATCCCCTGCTGTTGACCTTAGTCGGCACCAGCCTTGTCGGGGCGCTCGTCACTTGGCGCTACGCCATCGAAACCAAGGGCATTAATCTGGAAGACATCGACGACAAGGAGATGGCGGCGAACGGGGCCGGCGGTGCGCGGTAACCGCCTAATGCGTGGCCTTCAGCCCGAGGATTGCGCGCGCATCGGCAGGGGTGGCGACGACATCGCCCAAGACCTCGACGATCTTGGCCGCCTTCTCCACCAGCGCGGCATTGCTCGGCGCGAGCTTACCCTTCTCGAGATAGATGTTGTCTTCGAGGCCCACACGGGGATGGCCGCCGAGCAAGACCGCCTGCGCCACCATCGGGAATTGATATAGCGATATGCCGAAGGCGAACCACGGAGAGCCCGCCGGCAGCAGGTTGCGCATGTAGGTCATAGCCTCCGTGGTCGCGGGCTGCGCCCAGGAGATTCCGAGGCAGATCTGGAACATGCCGGGCGACTTGATGTGCCCGCTTTCGATCATGCGCTTGGCCAGCAGCAGATGGCCGGTTTCGAATACTTCCAGCTCCGGCAGCACGCCGGCGTCGCGGATGGCAACTGCCATGGCTTCAAGGTGCGTGGGCGTATTGATGAAGACGGTCGGCCCCATGTTCATGCTGCCCATGTCGAGGCTGCAGATCTCGGGCTTGAGCGCGACAACGTGCCGGACGCGCTCGGCCGGTGTCCGCATGGTCGTGCCGGGCCCGGGCTTTTGCGGGTCATCGTCGGCCGGCACGAAGCGTGCGCCCGGGCCGGTTGTGAGATTGATGATGACGTCGCTTCCGCTTGCTCTGATCCGATCGACGACCTCCTGGTAGAGAGAAATCTCCATGCTGGGCCGCGTGGTCTTCAAATCGCGCACATGGATGTGAACGATCGCCGCGCCGGCCTTGTCCGCGTCTATGGCGGATTGGGCGATCTGCTCGGGCGTCACCGGCACGGCGGGGTTGCGGCCCGGCGTGTCCGCCGAACCCGTGACCGCGCATGAAATCATGACCTTGCGTTGCATGCCGCCCTCCCTGGCCGCTCGAGCACGTCTGCAGGCGAGCCTAGCGCGAGGACGGGCGTCAAGCCCAGCGGTTCTCGTGCGCGGGAACGCACCACATTGAGCCGCATGCGGCATCGGCGCGGCGGCATTCGAGCCTCGCTCCCAATCCCCGCGGCACGCGGGAACCGGCGCGAAACCGCGCAACGGGCTTGTGATGCCCACCGGCTTGCCTCCCATTGTGCACTGCGCTAAGCCTCCTTTCGCCCGTCCTTGGAACGAATCCGATCTGTGACGAGGGCAATTTCGCTAGCGCCTACGGCACCTTGGCTGGGGCGGGCTTTCCGTACGGGGCCGCAACGTCGGAGATGAGCTCGCCGATGAACGAACTATTGCTGGATTACCTCCCCCTGGTGATCTTCATCGCGGTTGCGCTCGTCATCGGCCTTGCGTTGCTGGTCGTGCCGTTCCTGATCGCTTACAAGGCTCCCGATCCGGAGAAGCTGTCCGCCTACGAATGCGGCTTCAATGCCTTCGACGACGCGCGCATGAAGTTCGACGTGCGCTTCTATCTCGTCGCCATCCTCTTCATCATTTTCGACCTGGAAATGAGCTTCCTCTTTGCCTGGGCCATCACCTTGGGCGATCTCGGCCTCTACGGCTATTGGTCGATGATGGTGTTTCTTGGCGTTCTGACCGTGGGCTTCATATATGAATGGCGCAAAGGAGCGCTGGAATGGGATTAGAGCCCACGGCCATCGTCGCGCCGCCCGCCAAGGGCATCCTCGATCCGCGCACGGGTAAGCCCATGCGCGCGGACGACGCGTTTTTCGCCGGCCTCAACGGCGAACTCTCCGACAAGGGCTTTCTCGTCACTGCCAGCGACGATCTCATCACCTGGGCGCGCACCGGCTCGCTGATGTGGATGACCTTCGGGCTTGCTTGCTGCGCGATCGAGATGATGCAGATGTCGATGCCGCGCTACGACGCGGAGCGGTTCGGCTTCGCTCCGCGAGCGTCTCCGCGCCAGTCGGACGTGATGATCGTGGCCGGGACGCTAACCAACAAGATGGCGCCGGCGCTGCGCAAGGTCTACGACCAGATGCCGGAGCCGCGCTACGTCATCTCCATGGGTTCGTGCGCCAACGGCGGGGGCTATTACCACTACTCATATTCGGTCGTGCGCGGATGCGATCGCATCGTGCCGGTCGATATCTACGTGCCCGGCTGCCCGCCAACGGCCGAGGCGCTGCTCTACGGCGTCCTTTTGCTGCAGAAGAAGATCCGCCGTACCGGCACTATCGAGCGCTGATGGGTCTCGTGCAATGGACGATAGGCTCGATAAACTCGGCGAGACCATCGCCGGCGCGCTTCCGGGCTCGGTTGTCGGCCATCGCGTTGCCAACGGAGAGCTGACGGTCAACGCGATCCCTGGCGACATTGTGAAGCTCGCCGCGTTTCTGCGTGACGACGAACGATGCCAGTTCTGGAGCATCGTCGACATTACCGCGGTCGACTGGCCCGGCCGCGAACGACGTTTCGACGTCGTTTATCATCTGCTGTCGCCCAAGCAGAACCTGCGGATCCGGGTGAAACTCGAGGTGGATGAGAGGACGCCGGTCCCCTCGATCATCAGCGTGTTTCCCGGCGCCAACTGGTTCGAACGGGAAACGTACGATCTCTACGGCGTGCTCTTCACCGGTCATCCGGACATGCGCCGGCTGCTCACCGACTACGGATTCGAGGGCCATCCGCTGCGCAAGGATTTTCCCCTCACCGGTTTCGTCGAGGTGCGCTACGACGACGAGCAGAAGCGCGTCATATATGAGCCGGTTCGGCTGACGCAGGAATTCCGAAACTTCGATTTCCTCTCGCCATGGGAAGGCCCTGACTATCCGCTGCCGGGGGACGAGAAGGCGGCCGACGGGAAAGCTTAGCGACGCCATGGCTGAGACGGAGCTGCGCAACTTCACCATCAATTTCGGGCCGCAGCATCCGGCGGCCCACGGCGTATTGCGCCTGGTCCTCGAACTCGACGGCGAGGTGGTGGAGCGCATCGACCCGCATATCGGGCTCCTGCATCGCGGCACCGAGAAGCTGATCGAGCACAAGACCTATCTGCAGGCGATTCCGTATTTCGACCGGCTCGACTACGTGGCGCCGATGAACCAGGAGCACGCCTTCTGCCTCGCGGCGGAGAAGCTCCTCGGTCTCGCGGTGCCCAGGCGAGCGCAGCTCATACGCGTGCTCTATTGCGAGATCGGACGGCTCCTCTCGCACATGCTCAACGTGACGACGCAGGCCATGGACGTCGGCGCGCTCACCCCGCCGCTATGGGGCTTTGAGGAGCGCGAAAAGATGAGCGCGCCTCCGGCAGCCGCCTGCATGCCGCGTATTTCCGCGTCGGTGGGGTGCACCGGGAGTTGCCGCCGAAGCTGCTCGACGACATCGCCGCGTTCTGCGATCCGTTCCTCAAGGTCTGTGACGATCTTGAGAACCTCTTGACCGACAACCGCATCTTCAAACAGCGCAATGTCGACATCGGCGTGGTCACGCTGGCCGACGCCTGGGCCTGGGGCTTTTCCGGGGTGATGGTGCGCGGATCGGGCGCCGCGTGGGACCTGCGCAAGGCGCAACCCTACGAGTGCTATTCCGAGCTCGATTTCGACATTCCCGTCGGCAAGAACGGCGACAATTACGACCGCTACTGCATCCGCATGGAGGAGATGCGCCAGTCGATCAAGATCATGAAACAATGCCTGGAGAAGCTGCGCGCCTCCGACGGGCAGGGGCCGGTCGCGGTCGAGGATCACAAGATCGTCCCCCCCAAGCGCGCCGAGATGAAGCGCTCGATGGAGGCGCTGATCCACCATTTCAAGCTTTACACCGAAGGCTTCCACGTTCCTGCGGGCGAGGTCTATGCCGCAGTCGAAGCCCCGAAGGGGGAATTCGGCGTCTATCTCACCGCCGATGGCGGCAACAAGCCTTACAAGTGCAAGATCCGGGCGCCCGGCTTCGCCCACCTGCAGGCCATGGATTTCCTCTGCCGGGGCTACATGCTCGCCGACATCTCGGCCATCCTCGGCTCGCTCGACATCGTCTTCGGGGAGGTCGATCGCTGATGGCCGTGCGTCGCCTCGCCGATCCCGCAGTTCAGCCCAAGAGCTTCACCTTCACGGTCGAAAACCTCGATTGGGCCAAGGGCGAGATCGCCAAATATCCGGAAGGCCGGCAAAGTTCGGCCATCATCGCGCTGCTCTGGCGCGCGCAGGAGCAGGCCGGCGGCTGGCTTCCGCAAAAGGCGATCGAGCACGCGGCTGACCTCCTCGGCATGCCGAAGATCCGCGCGCTCGAAGTCGCGACCTTCTACACGATGTTCAACCTGGCGCCGGTTGGACGCGCGCACGTTCAGCTCTGCGGGACGACGCCCTGCGTGCTGCGCGGGGCGGATAAGTTGATCAAGCTCTGCCACGACAGGATCGGCGAGCCGCTCGAAGTCACCTCCGACGGCAAGTTGTCGTGGATCGAAGTCGAATGTCTCGGCGCCTGCGTGAACGCACCGGTCGCGCAGATTAATTACGATTATTATGAGGACCTTACGCCGGAGACCTTCAGCGAAATCTTAGACGATCTCGCGGCCGGCAAACCCGTCAAACCGGGCCCCCAGGTGGCGCGGCAGCTTTCCGCGCCCAGTGGCGGGCCGACGACCCTGACCGATCCTGCCCTCTATTCCCGTGGCAACGGCGGCAAGCCGCAGGGCTCAGCGTTGCACGATGCCGAGGCCAAAAAGCCGGGCGAGCCGGCGAATGTACGCGACGCGGCGACACCGAAACCTCCCGCCGATGATGCATCGGCGAAAAGGCGGCCATGATGCTCGAGGATAAGGATCGCATTTTCACGAACCTCTACGGCCTGCACGACTGGGGGCTTGCGGGCGCTCGCGCGCGCGGCGCTTGGGATGGCACCAAAGCGATCCTCGAGAAGGGCCGCGATGGCATCATCAACGAGGTCAAGGCCTCCGGCCTGCGCGGGCGCGGCGGCGCCGGCTTCCCCACCGGCCTCAAGTGGTCGTTCATGCCGAAGCAGTCCGACGGGCGGCCGCATTATCTCGTCGTCAATGCCGACGAGTCGGAGCCCGGCACCTGCAAGGATCGCGAGATCATGCGCCACGACCCGCATCTGCTGGTCGAAGGCTGCCTGATCGCCGGCTTCGCCATGGGGGCGCATACCTGCTTCATCTACATCCGCGGCGAGTTTGTGCGCGAGCGCGAGCGCCTGCAGGCGGCGGTGGACCAGGCCTACGAGGCCAATCTCATCGGCCAGAACAACGTCCACGGCTTTCCCTTCGATATCATCGTGCACCACGGCGCCGGCGCCTACATCTGCGGCGAAGAGACGGCGCTGTTGGAAAGCCTCGAAGGCAAGAAGGGCCAGCCGCGCCTGAAACCGCCGTTCCCCGCCAACGTCGGCCTCTACGGCGCTCCCACGACGGTCAACAACGTCGAATCCATCGCCGTGGTGCCGGACATCATGCGGCGCGGCGCGCATTGGTTTGCCGGCATCGGCCGGCCGAACAACACCGGCACAAAACTGTTCTGCATTTCCGGGCACGTCGAGCGGCCCTGCACCGTCGAGGACGCGATGGGGGTGCCGTTGCGGGAGTTGCTGGACACCCATTGCGGCGGCGTGCACGGCGGCTGGAGCAATCTGCTCGCCGTCATCCCGGGCGGCTCGTCGATGCCGCTCATTCCAGCGCATCAGTGCGAGCACTTGCTCATGGATTTCGACGGCTGCCGCGAGTTCAAGTCCGCGCTCGGCACCGCCGCGGTGATCGTGATGGACAAATCGACGGACATCGTCCGCGCCATGGCCCGCATTTCCTATTTCTACAAGCATGAGAGCTGCGGCCAGTGCACGCCCTGCCGGGAGGGAATGGGCTGGATGTGGCGCGTGCTCACCCGTATGGCGGAAGGCCGCGCGCACAAGCGCGAGATCGACATGCTGATGGAGGTGACGACGCAGATCGAGGGCCACACCATCTGCGCGTTCGGCGATGGCGCGGCTTGGCCGGTGCAGGGTCTGCTTCGCCATTTCCGGGGCGAAATCGAGCGCCGCATCGACGAGTATAGCGCCAACCCACACCCGGAGCCGGTGCGGGTCGCAGCCGAGTGAGAAAGGAGCGGATGAAACGATGACCAGCCATCTTGCCCAACTCAATGTCGGCCGCTTGCGTTACGACGTCGGCGACCCGCGCATGGCGGAGTTCGTCGACAATCTTGCTCTTGTGAATGGCTTGGCCGAGCGCAGCCCAGGATTTGTCTGGCGCTACCAGGACGACAGTGGAAGCGCCATCGACACACGTCCGTTCGACGGCGATCCGCGCATGGCGATCAACCTCTCGGTATGGGACAGCGTCGAGTCGCTCGAGCGCTTCGTATGGCAGACGTGGCACAAACGCTTTTATGGCCAACGCCATGAATGGTTCGAGCGCATGGACGAGCGCTACTTCGTCATGTGGTGGGTGTCGGCGGGACATCGGCCGACGGTGCAGGAGGCAATCGAGCGCCTGCACCACCTCCAGCAGCATGGCCCGAGCGACCATGCGTTCGGCTGGGAGAGCGTTCCCTCCGCAAAGCTATGGAAAGCGGCGCGTTGCGCATGAGTGAGGGGACCAAGGACGATGATCCTATCCAATCGCTTCTGGCGCAGCGTCACGTGGTGGGTGCGGCTGGATATGGCCATCTGCATCGCCATCGCCGTCGGGTTGCTGCTCTGGCTGATGTGGCATTGACATGACCAAGCTCGTCGTCGACGGCAAAGAGATCGACGTCCCGCCGGACTACACGCTGCTGCAGGCCTGCGAGGCCGCGGGCGCGG
>VAZM01000303.1:0-6110 GCA_005883135.1 Alphaproteobacteria bacterium | reverse complement strand
CAATTGCCGCATGTGCCTGGTCGAGCTCAAGGGCTCGCCCAAGCCGGTCGCCTCCTGCGCGTGGGGCGTGCGCGACTGCCGCCCGGGCCCCCACGGCGAGCCGCCCGAGGTCCTCACCAAGAGCGCCATGGTCCGCAAGGCGCGTGAAGGCGTGATGGAATTTCTGCTGATCAACCATCCGCTCGATTGCCCGATCTGTGACCAGGGCGGGGAATGCGATCTGCAAGATCAGGCCATGGCCTACGGCGTCGACTCCAGCCGATTCAAGGAGAACAAGCGGGCGGTCGAGGACAAGTATGTGGGGGTCCTCGTCAAGACCATTATGAACCGCTGCATCCACTGCACGCGCTGCGTCCGCTTCATGACCGAGGTTGCGGGCGTGCCGGAGCTCGGCGCGATTGGCCGCGGCGAGGACACGGAGATCACGACCTATCTGGAACAGGCGATGACCTCCGAGCTGCAGGGCAACGTGGTCGATCTATGCCCGGTCGGCGCGCTTACCTCCAAACCGTATGCGTTCGCCGCGCGTCCCTGGGAACTCACCAAAACCGAATCGATCGACGTCATGGACGCGATCGGCTCCGCCATCCGCGTCGATACGCGTGGACGCGAGGTCATGCGCATTCTCCCGCGCGTCAACGACGAGGTGAACGAGGAGTGGATTTCCGACAAGACCAGGCACGTGGTCGACGGTTTGCGCACGCAGCGCCTCGATCAACCGTACATCCGCGAGAACGGCCGGCTGCACGCCGCCTCTTGGCGCGACGCGTTCGGGGTCATCGCCGCCAAGGTCAAGCAGACCCAGCCCAGGCGCATGGGCGCCATCGTCGGCGATCTCGCAGCGGTCGAGGAAATCTTCGCGCTCAAGGATTTGATGACGCGGCTCGGCGTGGTCAATCTGGATTGCCGGCAAGACGGCGCGATGCTCGATCCGACGTGGGGGAGGGCGAGCTATCTCTTCAACGCCAGCATTGCCGGAATCGAGCAGGCGGATGCCTTGCTGCTCGTTGGCTCGAACCCGCGACGCGAAGCAGCCGTTCTCAACGCGCGTATCCGCAAGCGTTGGCGCACCGGCGCCTTGCCGATCGGGTTGGTCGGCGAGCGGTCCGATCTCACTTACCCTTACGAGTACCTCGGCGCCGGGCCGCAGACGCTCGCGGACGTCGCCTCGGGTGTACACGAGTTCGGCGCGCGGCTGAGAGAGGCCGATCGGCCGCTCGTGATCGTCGGGATGGCGGCGCTGGCGCGGCCGGACGGCGTGGCCATTGCCGCGCTCGCGGCGCGCGCCGCCCAAGGCACCGGCAAGGAAGCCGGCTGGAACGGCTATTCGGTCCTGCATACCGCGGCGGCGCGAGTGGGCGCGCTCGACCTCGGTTTCGTGCCTGGTCCGGAAGGCCGCAACGCCGCCGCGATGGCAGCGCCCGGGGCACTCGATCTTGTAGTCCTGCTCGGTGCCGATGAGATCGACATCGCGCCCGGGGCGTTCGTGGTCTACATCGGCACCCACGGGGACGCCGGCGCGCATCGGGCCGATGTCATCCTTCCCGGCGCGGCTTATCCGGAAAAATCCGGCATCTACGTCAACACCGAAGGCCGCGTGCAGATGGCTGGCCGCGCCTCGTTCCCGCCGGGCGAGGCGCGCGAGGACTGGGCGATTCTGCGCGCGCTCTCGGACGTGCTCGGCCGCAAGCTTGCCTACGACTCGCTGACGCAGCTACGTCAGGCGCTGTTCAAGGCGCATCCGCATCTGCAGCGTGTCGGTCAGCTTGCGCCGGCCGGGCGGGCGGAAGTCGCGGCGCTTGCCGCACGCGACGGCGCCTTCGAGAAGACGGCGTTCGGCCGCTCGCTCGACGATTTCTATCTCACCAATCCCGTTGCCCGCGCCTCCGCCACCATGGCGGAATGCTCGGTCATCGCCGAGCGCCGGGGCGCGCTCACCGCGGCGGAATAGCCGACATGACCGAAGTCTGGACCAATTACATCTGGCCGCTGATCATCATTCTCGCGCAGAGCGTGCTCCTGCTGGTCGTTCTCCTCATCATCACGGCGTATATACTTTACGCCGATCGCAAGATCTGGGCGGCGGTGCAGATCAGGCGCGGCCCCAACGTGGTCGGACCCTGGGGTCTGCTGCAATCGTTCGCCGATCTCCTCAAATTCGTCGTCAAGGAGCCGATCATCCCGGCCGGCGCCAACAAGGGCGTGTTTCTGCTCGCGCCGCTTGTCACCGCCGTGCTCGCTTTATCGGCCTGGGCGGTCATTCCGGTCAATGCCGAATGGGCGATCGCCGATCTCAACGTGGGCGTCCTCTATATCTTCGCCATCTCCTCGCTCATGGTTTACGGAGTGATCATGGCAGGGTGGTCGTCGAATTCCAAATATCCATTCCTCGCCTCGTTGCGCTCGGCGGCGCAGATGGTGTCGTACGAGGTCTCCATCGGGTTCGTGATCATCACCGTTCTGCTTTGCGCGGGTTCGCTCAACCTCTCGGCAATCGTCGAGGCGCAGGCGGGCAGGTGGGGCCTGTTCAATTGGTTCTGGCTGCCGCTGCTGCCCATGTTCGTGGTCTTCTTCGTGTCGGCGCTGGCCGAGACCAACCGCCCGCCATTCGACCTGGTGGAGGCCGAATCCGAACTGGTCGCTGGCTATGCGGTGGAATATTCCGCGACGCCGTTCCTGCTGTTCTTTCTCGGCGAGTACATCGCGATTCTCACGATGTGCGCCATGGCGACGATCCTGTTCCTGGGCGGCTGGCTGCCGCCGTTTCCGGTGGCCCCCTTCATCTGGATTCCGGGCGTGATCTGGTTCACGCTCAAGTGCCTGTTCATGTTTTTCCTTTTTGCCATGGTCAAGGCGGTCGTGCCGCGCTACCGCTACGACCAACTCATGCGGCTAGGCTGGAAGGTCTTCCTGCCGCTTTCGCTCGCGATGGTGGCGATAGTCGCCGGCGTCTTGCAATACGGCAGGCTGCTCGCGAAATGACGGAGCAACGGCATGATCAATTTGTCGATTGCCGGGCTCCTCGGGGCCGTCATCGGCACGGTGGTTGCGGCGCTGATTTACGTTCCGCTCGTGGACTTTGTGGAGCGGGGTCTGCGCGCACGCGCGGACAGCGGCGCCGAAGGCGAGACGCTCGAGCAGGAAATATCGCTGCTGCGCCGCGCGGTGTTCGCGGCCGATATCATCGTGTTTGCGGGCATCGGCTACTGGCTCGGCGGGATGGCGGGGGACTGAGCGGCATGCCGCGGTGGAACGCAATGCCGGAAAGGACTGCCCGATGAAACTGGACCAGGCCGCCCGCGCGCTGTTCCTCAAAGAGTTCGCCTCGGCGTTCGTGCTCGCGATGCGCTACTTCTTCAAACCCAAGCCCACGCTCAACTATCCGTTCGAGAAGGGACAGCTCTCGCCGCGCTTTCGCGGCGAGCACGCGCTGCGCCGCTATCCCAACGGCGAGGAGCGTTGCATCGCCTGCAAACTGTGCGAGGCGATCTGTCCGGCGCAAGCCATCACCATCGAGGCGGGACCCCGGCGCAATGACGGCACGCGCCGCACCACCCGCTACGACATCGACATGGTCAAATGCATCTATTGCGGACTTTGCCAGGAGGCCTGCCCGGTCGACGCCATCGTCGAGGGGCCGAATTTCGAATTTGCGACCGAGACGCGGGAGGAGCTCTATTTCGACAAGGAGCGGCTGCTTGCCAACGGCGATCGTTGGGAGCGCGAGATCGCCCAGAACATCGCCCTGGATGCGCCGTACAGGTGAGGCTGCGGAATGATCTTCCCCGCACTCTTCTTCTACCTGTTCGCCGGCGTGTGCATCGCCGCCGCGGTCATGGTGGTTGCCTCGAGGAATCCCGTACATTCGGTGCTGTTTCTCATTCTTGCCTTCGTCAATGCCGCGGCGCTGTTCATCCTGTTGGGCGCGGAGTTTTTGGCGATGATCCTCATCATCGTCTATGTCGGCGCGGTCCTGGTGTTGTTCCTGTTCGTGGTGATGATGCTGGACGTCGATTTTTCCGAGCTTCGCCAAGGTTTTCTTCAGTATTTGCCGATCGGTGCCTTGCTCGGCGGCATTCTCCTGATCGAGCTTGTGCTGGTCCTGATCGGCTGGACGGTCGGTCCCGGCGTGCGGCAGACGATCGCGGCGCCAATTCCGTCCCCTGCGAGCGTGCTCAATACCGAAGCGCTCGGTCACGTGCTCTACACGCGCTACGTCTATTTCTTCCAGGCGGCGGGCGTGGTGCTGTTGGTCGCCATGATCGGAGCGATCGTGTTGACGCTGCGGCACAAGCCTTACGTCAAACGGCAGAGCATCGCCGAGCAGATCGCGCGCACCAAGGCGAGCGCCATCGAGATCGTCAAGGTCCGGCCGGGCCAAGGCCTCTAGAGAAACCCGAAGGAATCGAAATGACCATCGGCCTCGGCCACTATCTCACGGTCGCCGCGATCCTGTTCACGATCGGCATCTTCGGCATCTTCCTCAACCGCAAGAACGTGATCATCATCCTGATGTCGATCGAAGTGATCCTGCTCGCGGTCAACCTCAATCTGGTCGCTTTTTCCGCCTTCCTGGGCGATCTCGTCGGCCAAGTCTACGCCTTGCTGGTCCTCACCGTTGCGGCGGCGGAGGCGGCGATCGGGCTTGCCATTCTGGTCGCCTACTACCGCAACCGCGGCTCGATCGCGGTCGAGGACATCAACCTGATGAAGGGCTGAAGGCGGAATGTATTACGCGATCGTCTTTCTGCCGCTTCTCGGCGCCGTTATCGCCGCGCTCATCGCGCTTGCCGGCGCGCGCGCCCGTTATCCCGGGGGAGCGCCGGATATGGGCGTCGAGAACCATGCCCATGGCGCGGTCGACGAGAGCCGTCCGCATGGCGCGCCGGACCCGCAGCGCCCGCATGCCGCCTTCGAAAGCTCGACCACGGAGCCGCAACCGGTCGAACCGCCGGCCGCGGGATCGCGTTCCGCCGAAGTCGTCACCACCGTATTCCTGTTCGCCGCCATGCTGCTGTCGTGGCTGGCCTTCGTCGACGTCGGGTTTGGCCATCACGACGCCCGGGTGACGCTCTTTCCCTGGATCGTCGTCAACGATCTCAAAATCGACTGGGCGTTGCGCGTCGACACGCTCACGGCGGTCATGCTCGTCGTCGTGAATACCATCTCCGCATTCGTCCACCTCTATTCCATCGGCTACATGGAGGAGGACCCATATCGGCCGCGTTTCTTCTCATACCTGTCGTTGTTCACCTTCGCCATGCTGACGCTGGTGACCGCCGACAACCTCGTGCAACTGTTCTTCGGCTGGGAAGGGGTTGGGCTGATGAGCTATCTGCTCATCGGGTTCTGGTATCACAAGCCGGAAGCGAACGCCGCCGCGATCAAGGCCTTCATCGTCAACCGCGTGGGCGATTTCGGCTTCTCGCTCGGCATATTCGCGACGTTCATGATGACCGGCGCGATCGACTTGGACACCGTCTTCGCGCAGGCGCCCGCGCTCACCGGCAAGACCATTCACTTCTTGTCGTGGGACGTCGACGCGCTGACGCTGATCTGCTTGCTGCTATTCATGGGCGCCATGGGCAAATCGGCGCAGTTTCTGCTGCACACGTGGTTGCCGGACGCGATGGAGGGACCAACCCCGGTATCGGCGCTCATTCATGCCGCCACGATGGTGACGGCTGGCGTGTTCATGGTGGCGAGGCTTTCGCCGCTGTTCGATCTGGCGCCGACCGCCCAAGCCTTCGTCGCCTTCATCGGCGGAACCACCGCGTTCTTCGCCGCGACCATCGCGCTGGTGCAGAACGACATAAAGCGCATCATCGCCTATTCCACCTGCTCACAGCTCGGCTACATGTTCGCCGCCATGGGCACGGGCGCCTACTCGGTCGGCATGTTCCACTTGTTCACGCATGCCTTCTTCAAAGCGCTGCTCTTCCTCTGTTCCGGCTCGGTGATCATTGCCATGCATCACGAGCAGGACATCCGCCACATGGGTGGCCTCAGGAACAAGCTCCCGCTCACCTACTGGACGATGGTGATCGGCACGCTGGCATTGACCGGTTTTCCCCTCACTGCCGGATTTTTCTCCAAGGATGCGATCATCG
>VAZM01000594.1 GCA_005883135.1 Alphaproteobacteria bacterium | reverse complement strand
GGCCATCGGCGACATGCCTGCCTGCGCAGATTGGGCGCGCGGGTCGCTCGAGGCACCGCCGCCCTGAATGCTATTGAGAACGTCGAGCAAGCCCATATCACTCTCCTGACCTGCCCCGATCCTCGGCACAGCATCGCGCACGCCCTTGAGAGTGGCAAGGCGGACTACGCATCAAATCACGATGATCGCAGCCTGCTGCCGCAAACAATCAAACCGTTGATCAGCTTGGGAAGTCATCGGCCAACCTTGTCGCAGGAAGACGCCGCTTGTCGAATTCCTGCTCACTCTCTTCATGCAAGTAGACTTGCTCAGGCGCTCGGAATGGACGGAAAATGATTGCTTCAACGGAAGTCTATGGAGGCTTCCCATGCAGTTCGCTAAATTGCGACGGGCGAGCCGTCTTGCCGATCAAGCAAAATGCGGACTCTATTCCAGTGAAGGGAGGTGATACATGAAACGGGTTCTTCTGGCGGCATTGCTGCTGTCGTTGAATTTCGCTTTTGCATCCGCGCAGGGTACCTGCGAGAGCAGAGCCGTGAGCAGGGAAGGCAAGCCGCTCGCGGGTGCAGCGAAAGCGAGCTTCTTGAGGAAGTGCAAGCGCGATACCTGTCAAACGAGGGCTGTCGGCAGAGACGGCAGGCCGCTTGTCGGCGCCGCAAAGAAAAGCTTCATGCAAAAATGCCAGAGGGAGGCATAGCAACGGGGCGGACGAGCGCGGCTATAGGATTATCCGGGCGCTCGCGCCATCCGCGAACGCTCGGCGCCTCATCAGGCGCCCCGTCTCAAAGCGCTGCAGCGTTGAACGTATCGCAGCTCTCGAGCTTGCCCGATCTCAGGCCGGTCATGAACCACCGGGTGCGCTGTTGCGAGGAACCATGGGTAAAGGCATCGGGCACGACATAGCCCTGGGACTGGCGCTGCAGGCGGTCATCGCCAATCGCGGATGCGGTCTGCATCGCAGCCTCCACGTCGCCCGGCTCGATGAATGACCAACTTTCCTGCGAGTGATGGGCCCACACGCCTGCGAGGCAGTCGGCCTGCAGCTCGACCCGCACCTGCAGTTGATTGCTGTCGGCCTTGTCCATGCCTTGCTGCAGTTGCTGTACCTTGGGCAGGATACCGAGCAGGTTCTGCACGTGATGCCCGACTTCATGGGAAATCACGTAGGCTTCCGAGAACTGGCAAGACTTGCTGCCGGCGTCGCAGGCGCGAAACCGACGTTCCAGGTCTTGAAAGAAGGACGTATCGAGATAAACCTTGCGATCGTTCGGACAGTAGAATGGCCCCATGGCGGATTGTGCGAAGCCGCAGCCCGATCGTGTTACGCCTGAAAACATAACGAGCGTCGGCGGCTCATAGGTCTTGCCGGACTGCGCAAAGATCTTCTGCCACTGCGCTTCGGTGCCGCCGAGCACGGCGGATACGAACTGCGCCATCTGGTCCGAGGGGGCGCCCGTGCGAGCCTCTTGCGACTCCTGCTGCTGCTGCGAACCGCGTCCGCCCGAGAGAATGTCGGCTCCGCCGATCAGAATGCTTGGATCTATGCCGAGCCACCAGCCGAGGAGACCAAGTATGACGATGGTGCCTATCCCCACCCCACCCGCCCACCCGGAATGCGAAAGCCGCCGCCGTCCTCACCTCGCCGATCTTCGATGTTGTCGCTGCGCGGCAATTGATCGAGACGCATTTTACGTTCTCCTCACGCTCGCTGCCCTTTATCACGTGCAAGGGCCCCGGACCAACGGCCGTCGGCCGTGTCCGATCGTAGCCAACCATACCTCTCGGCCGTCGCGTCGTTACCCGCCCGCGAGCACCATTATCGGGCCTGCTCGGGAGTCATCATGGTTTTCACCAGCCCGGCAATGACGGTGAGGATCGCACCGCCGGCGCCGCCGCCGACAATTTGACCTAAGACAGACCCGATATCGACGCCACCGCCGGCCGCCGCACTGGCGATTGCCGGGATGAGCGCTTGCAGAAGTTGCCCGCCGCCGACGCCGCCGATGGCGCCTGCGATTGTGTTGCCGAGGTTGCCGAGATTGTAGTCCTTGAGTGCTGCTCCCGCGGCGTTTCCGCCGACGACTCCGGAGATCAGCTGAATGATCAGATTGACGACTGTATCCATGGCGCGTCCCTTTCCTTGCCGCGAGGTGGCCCCTGTCCTCCGCCGCTGGGACACTTCAGATGTGCCGGTGCCCCGCGCAGGCGATCCGCATTGTGCATCACGGCGTTGGAACGGCCGTGATCAGTGCGAGCTCAGCGGATCGGATCTGGCGTAAGCGCCACCGATGTTGCGCCGACATGTATGCGAGAGGGATCACAACTCCGTGAAGCCCAGATGCATTGCGCCAGATGCATTGAGTCAATGAGTCTTACCAATTCGCAAAGATTCTTTGCCGACCGGCACAACGACGTTCAAATTTACTCGGTTACTCGGGGCTGAACTAGAGTCCGTAGTAATGACAACCGGAGCGATCCGAGCAACCCTGTTTGCTCGGAGATGGGCGGCACTCGACTCACACGAGCAACAGCTAGGACCCAAATATCATCGCGTGATCCGGCTCGCGAACCCGCGCGGCACGTGGAAAGCAACGTAACGGCAGACAGGAGGCGACGATGAGCATCTTCGGCAAAATCGCATCGGCCATTTTCGGATCGAAGCATGCTGCGGGTGTGACTACCGCGGGCGGCGCAGCGGCGGCGCCGCCGTCGTCCACGGCGACGAGCACATCTACGGGTACATCCGCTTCCACGGGTACATCCACCGGCTCAGCCACCGCAAAACCGATCTCGAGAGCGGATGTTGAAGGGATCCTCCAGAAACTCGCCGCGGAACAGCGGGAAGACCTCGATTGGAAGCGATCGATCGTAGACTTGATGAAGCTGCTGAAGCTCGACAGCGGGCTTGGCCCTCGCAAGCAATTGGCGCAGGAACTGGGCTATACCGGCGCGCTTGACGGCTCCTCCGAAATGAATGTGTGGCTGCACAGGCAAGTTATGACGAAGCTTGCCGAGAGCGGCGGAAAGGTGCCGGACAGTCTCAGGGCGTGAGTTTCGCCCGGACTGCGAGCGGCTGAGTCGCGCTTCTGGCGCCGGGCCTGAACTGAGGCAATCACGACAGATCTGCACAGAGCGCGATCAGATCGCTCATCGCGAGCGTGCCGGCCCGCGACATTGACGGCATGCAGCGGGGCGACGAATCTCCTGCACACCGCGACAGCATAGGAAAGCGCCCTCGATTTAGTCGTACTCGATGCCGTCGGCGCCCGGCGTAGCTGGAACCTGTCATGCAGTCCCATGTCCCGGGAGGAGACAGCCGCCACGTCGTCTTCGCTAGCACGACCGATGGCCTTAGATTGCCGATCATCGACGTTACGCATCCGGCATTCGCGATTGCCGACGATCCCGCGAGCCTCGCGGCGAGGCGCGATGCGTTCCTGGCCTGGGACCGTCGCAACCGCCGCATGCCCACCATCGTCACGCGGCTGCTCATGCGGCTGGCGGCGCGGCGCTCGCTGCTGCTGCGGAAGATCCTGGCGTCGGACAACGGATATCTCGACAGCATCACGACCTACATGCTCAAGCTTGGCGCGGATCACCTGCCGCCCGGCTTCGACGGTCCGGTGGACCGCAAGGTCGCGGCGGCTCCGCACATGGCGCTGGTCCGGCTGCGCATGCAGCAGATTGCACGCCTCCTGGCGGAGGCGCTGCTCGCACCGCTGACTGACGCTCCGGGCGCGCCGCTCCATCTCGTCAACATCGCGGGCGGACCGGCGCTCGATAGCATCAACGCGCTGATCATGCTCGCGCGCGCACACGCGGCGCTGATCCACCGTGCCATCGCGATCCACGTCTTCGATGCGCAGCAGGACGGGCCGACCTTCGGCGCACGCGCGCTGCTTGCGCTGACCGCGCCCGAGGGGCCGCTGCATGGGCTCGAGATCGAATTCCAGCACCACGCCTACGACTGGAACGACACCGCGCCGCTCGCGCGCCTGCTTGCCGGCCTCGCCGCGGATCGCGCCATTATCGCCGCCTCGTCGGAGGGCGGCCTGTTCGAGTACGGCACGGACGAGGCGGTCGTCGCCAACCTCGCCGCGCTCGCGCGGGCCGGCGTGCCCATCGTCGCCGGCTCGGTCACGAGCTCGAGCACGCTGCGCAAGCGGATGATCGCGCAGACGAGTTTCCGGTTGTTTGCGCGCGGCCTGGAAGGCTTCGCGCCGCTCGCCGAGCGGAGCGGCTATGCGATCGCCGAGAGCCGCACCGCCGTGATGA
>VAZM01000302.1:12758-13958 GCA_005883135.1 Alphaproteobacteria bacterium | reverse complement strand
CCGCAATCGCATCGTCGGCGCGAAACTTTCCGAGCATGGCAAGGCCAACGCCATCGATATCCGCGCGCTCAAGCTCGCAAACGGCACGGTGGTGGAGCTGACCGATCCCCACGTCGCCAAGGACTTTCGCGAACGCTTGCGCAAGAACGCTTGCGCCCGATTCACCACCGTGCTCGGCCCCGGCTCCGACGGGTACCATGAGAATCATGTCCATGTGGACCTCGCCGAGCGGGCCAGCGGCCACCGCATTTGCCAATGGGACGTGCGTGAACCTAGCGAGGAGGCCGAGCAGGTGCCGCTGCCGCTGGCCCGTCCGGCCTCCGCGCCATGAGGACATGGTCCCTCACAGGTTTCCCTCCAAGCGCGGCGGATCCCTGACTCATAAGCTACCGCGGCCCACCGGTTTTGACGTGGGCTCGCGTGAGCGCCTATACCGTTGCGGAGGGGAAGCCAAGCCATGCCGCCACTCAGCAATCTCGCCGTCCGCGACCTCGAGACCCTGGTCCACCCCTACACGAATCTCGCGACGCTGCGCGAAACCGGTCCGCTGATCATCGAGCGCGGCGAGGGCGTGTTCGTCTACGATACCGAAGGGAAATCCTATATCGAAGGCATGGCGGGGCTGTGGTGCACGGCGCTGGGCTACGGCAACGAAGAGCTGGTCGAAGCCGCGGCGGCGCAGATGCGCAAGCTCTCCTTCGCCCATCTCTTCACCGCCAAGAGCCATGATCCGGCGATCGAGCTTGCCGAACGGCTCAAGGAGATCGCGCCGGTCCCGACGTCGAAGGTGTTCTTCTGCTCATCGGGTTCGGAGGCGAACGACAGTCAGATCAAGCTCGTGTGGTACCTGAACAACGCGCTCGGCCGGCCGAGAAAAAAGAAGATCATCAGCCGCCGCAAAGCCTATCACGGCGTGACCGTAGTGGCGGCCTCGCTCACGGGTCTGGCCAACAATCATCTCGATTTCGATCTGCCGATCGCGGGCATTCTGCACACTAGCTGTCCTCATCATTATCGTTTCGCGCACGCGGGGGAGACGGAACAGGAATTCGCGCGGCGGCTCGCTGGTGAACTGGACGAATTGATTCGCAGCGAGGACCCGGACACCGTTGCCGCCTTCATCGCGGAGCCGGTAATGGGTGCTGGCGGCGTGATCGTTCCGCCGGAAGGCTACTTTCAGGAGATCATGAAGGTTTGCCG
>VAZM01000302.1:2086-12730 GCA_005883135.1 Alphaproteobacteria bacterium | reverse complement strand
ATTTCAGATGAGGTGATCTGCGGTTTCGGCCGCCTCGGAACCATGTTCGGCTGCACGGCGCTCGGTTTCGAGCCTCACTCGATCACGGTGGCCAAGGCGTTGACGTCGGCCTACGTGCCGATGGCCGCTCTCACGGTGCCGGAGGCCGCCTACCAGGCGATGTTGGACGAAAGCCGCAAGATCGGCACGTTCGGCCACGGCTTCACCTATTCCGGCCATCCCGTCGCGGCGGCCGTGGCGCTCAAGGCGCTCGACATCTATGCGCGCGAGCGCATCGCCGAGCAGGCCGCGCGCAAGGCGCCGCAGTTCCAGGGCCGCCTCGCCGCGCTGGGCGAGCACCCGCTGGTCGGAGAGGCGCGCGGCATCGGCCTCGTCGGCGGCGTCGAGCTCGTCGCTGACAAAAAGACCAAGCGCTCATTCGAGCCAAAGGCCGGCGTCGGCGCCCGGGCCGTGCGCTACGCGGAAGAGGAAGGGCTGATCGTCCGATCACTGCTGGGCGACGTCTTGTCGATCTGCCCGCCGCTCATCATCGCGCCGGCGGAGATCGATGAGCTGTTCGATCGCCTGGAGCGGGCGCTTGATCGCACCCTGGCGTGGGTCAAGCATGAGCGGCTCATCGACGGCTGACCGGAAAAATGGAACGGCGCCGGACTCGCGCCCGACGCCGCTCCCAGCCCCCTCGAGCTCCCCTAGTTGTGGCCGAAATCCGCCGCGGCGACCCGCGGCTCCCCTGATTTCGGCCCCAACACCACGACGATCGCCCCCACCTTGACGCGATTATAGAGATCGATCACGTCCTCGTTGGTCATCCGGATGCAGCCAGAGGAGATCGCATGGCCGATCCACTCCGGTTGGTTCGTGCCATGAATGCGGTAAAGCGTGTCCTTGCCGCTGGAGTAGAGATAGATGCCGCGAGCGCCCATTGGATTGGCTGGGCCACCTTCGACGTGGTTTGGAAGCGGGCCGAGGCGCTGCTTTTCGCCCGCGGTCGGGGTCCAGCCCGGCCATTCCTCCTTGCGGCCGACCTTGGCGACGCCGGTCCAAGACTGCGCGTCCTCGCCAACGATCACCCCGTAGCGGATCGCCTGGCCGTCCGGCAGCACGTAGTAGAGGTAGCGCGCGTCGCTATCGACGACGACTGTACCCGGCGCTTCTTTGCGGTGGTACTTGACGATGGCGCGCTGGAACGCCTGCGGAATGCTCGCTTTGGCGTAAGGGGCATTGGCGAGCAGTTTCTTGTCCCGCGCGGTCATGCTGGCTTCCGACGCCGGCTCGACTTGCGCATGCACGCACCCGGCGAGCAAAACCCCGGCCAGCAGCAGTGTGAATCCCCGTAGCATACCTGCCCCCGTCCACGCTCTCCGGCGCGCCCCACGATCGCTTGGTCTGAATCCTCCAGTCGCAATTAGGTAACGAAAAGGAGCCTGCAGTTCCAGGACGATTAGCGCCCAATTCGCTAGTCTTTGGAACCTGTTGCAGGAATGCCGCAGTTTGGAACCGCGCGCGGGGCAAATGGCTTCCCACCGGGCTGGAATCGGTCTTCCGGCGCCGCAACCCCAAGTGTAATGCGCAATGTCTTATACTTCGCGTTTACCATGTCGGCCAGGCAGGACGGCCAAATGCCCCGCCTCGGCGAATCTGCGCGTCGGCGGACTAGGTGAACGCCGGGCGCGGGCGTGGAACCAATTTCCTTTTACGGTCTGTTTGAAATGTCACGATAGGACACGATTTGTTGCGCATTTCGGCCGCACTCGCTCGCCATTCGAGCGCGCACGAAACGCGCCAAGAGCAAACGAACAAGAGCAAACGAACAAGAGCAAACGAACAAGAGCAAACGAACAAGAGCAAGCGAACAAGAGCAAGCGAACAAGAGCAAGCGAAGTTAAAGACAGTCCCCACGGAGCAGCAAATGACCAAGAACAATGCGGCACAATCCAGCGATAATCCCCGCCGCGACGCGCCGAATCTCGACAGCCGCTACGGCCAAATTGGAATATCCGCGGTTGCTGCCGCGCTGCCGTATCAGAGCGAAGTCAAGAACCCGGCTTACGCACCTGCCGCGCAGAATGTGGAGAAGTGGATCGCCGACAAGGCGGCCTGACCACCTCGCGCGGCCCGGCGCCAGCTGCCGCCCACATCCCAGACGCAGTCGGTCTGCACTCCGCCGGGTTGGCGCTCGCTTGCGTCACCTCGTCATTGTCCTTGAAGGTGAGCCTTGATTGGGCCATGACTGGCCCAATCAATGCCCGAGCCCGCAACGCGCTTGCCCAGCGGATGCGCAGCGCTCGGCGGAGGGGTCATGCTGTCGGTCTACGTCCCGCGCGGCGCATCACTTGAGCGTGTGCCGATTACATCCGATGCGGCGGCCGCTGAGAACGCGGTCTGGTTCGACCTCGTCAACCCCAACCTCGAGGAAGACAAGGCCGTCGAGCGTCAGGTCGGCATATCCATTCCCACGCGCGAAGAAATGCAGGAAATCGAGGTCACGAGCCGACTCTACTCGGAAAACGGCGCGCGTTACATGACGGCCACGCTGATGTGCCAGTCAGATACCGTGACGCCGAAGACGACACCGGTGACCTTTATCTTGTCCGACCATCGGCTCATCACGGTGCGTTACGACGACCCGCGTCCGTTCATGATCGTCGGCAATAAGCTTGCGCGGATTTGCCCGCCGGCCGTGACCGGAGAAGGGGTGTTGATCGACCTGCTCGACGCGGTCATTGATCGTGCGGCGGACATTCTGGAACGCATCGGCTCGGAGGTCGATCAGATCTCGCACGATATCTTCGAGCCAGAGGCCGAGGGTGCCGATCGCACTCGCAGCTACAACGAGATTCTCAAGGCGATCGGGAAAAAAGGCGACCTCGCCTCCAAGGTGCGCGAGAGTCTAGTGTCGATCGGGCGGCTGTTGCTCTACCTCGCCAACGAAGCGGAGAGCATGCGATGGGCGAAAGAGCCGCGCGCTCAACTTCGCGGTATGCAGCGCGACGTACACTCGTTGTCCGACCATGCCGCCTATCTTTCGAACAAAATTCAATTCCTGCTCGATGCCATGCTCGGGGTGGTCACCATCGAGCAGAACAACGTCATCAAGATATTTTCGGTAGCGGCCGTGGCGCTGATGCCGCCGACGCTGATTGCATCGATCTATGGCATGAATTTCAAGCACATGCCCGAACTCGACTGGTGGTTAGGGTATCCACTCGCCATCGTGCTGATGCTGTTCGCAGCAGCTCTGCCGTACTTCTTCTTCAAGTGGAAGAAGTGGCTTTGAGCCGAACGAGCGTCGCCGGGGAGGGGGACGTCACGCCGGGGGGCTTCGCCCTCAGACGTGCTGACCCCCGTTGATGTGGATCTCGGCGCCGTTCACGTAAGACGAAGTCTCGGTGCACAGCACATAGATGATCTTGGCAACCTCGTCAGGGGTGCCCAGGCGATGCATTGGAATTTGGTGGTCCACGATCTCCGAGGTGCCGGGGGAAAGGATCGTAGTGTCGATTTCGCCCGGAGCGATGGCATTGACGCGGATGCCGAGGGATCCGAAGTCGGCCGCCATCTCGCGGGTCAGCGCCGCAAGCGCCGCCTTCGAGGTGGCGTAGGCTGCGCCCGCGAACGGATGCACCCGCGAGCCCGCGATTGAGGTGACGTTGACGACCGACCCCTTGGCAGCCTTGAGCTCTTCGAGGAGCCCGCGCGCGAGCATGATCGGTGCGAAGAAGTTCACTCGGAACACGTGGTCCCAAACGTCGATGGTGGTATCGATCGAGGAAAGGCGCTTGGCGCCGTCCGCCTTGGGCGAGATCGCGGCATTATTGACCAGCGCATGCAGTTCGCGGTTCTCGAGCCGTTGCTTGATCTCATCGATGGCGTGGAGCGTGCGTTCGGGATCGGCGAGATCGACCTGGATGTGATCCTCCGGCCCCATTTCCCACGGGCAGTTTTCCGGAAAGGGATGCCGCGAGCAGGTGATGACGCGCCACCCGGCGGCCGAAAATCGCTTGACTGTGGCGTGGCCGATCCCACGGCTCGCGCCCGTGAGAAGGAGCGCGCGGCGCGGTTGGTTCGAGTGCGGCGTCGTCATGGAGGATCGATCCAAAAAAGCTCCGCAATGCTAAAGGGCTTTGCGCTCCGGCGCCATTGCGCTTTCTGGCGCTAGCCGGCTCGGTTACCGCAGGAAGGCCTCACGGATAGAGCCGGGCCTTGTGCCAGGGCGTATCGAGCGCTTCGCGACGAAACTCGAGCCGGTCATGCAGCCGAAACGGGCGCTCTTGCCAGAACTCGATCTGAAGCGGCCGCAGGCGATAGCCGGTCCAGTTCGGCGGTCGTGGGACCGTCCCCAGGCCGAATTTCGCGACGTAGTACGCGATCGCCTTCTCAAACGCGTGGGGGCTCTCGAGCGGCGCCGACTGCTTGCTGGCCCAGGCGCCGATCTGGGTCAGCCGCGGGCGAGTCGCGAAATAAGCGTCCGCTTCCGCGTCTTCGATTCGCTCCACCGGCCCGCGCAGCCGCACTTGCCGATTGGCCGACTTCCAATGAAAGAGCAGCGCGGCTTTCTGCTCTCGATCCAACTCGTGTCCTTTTTGGCTGTCGACATTGGTGTAGAACACGAACCCCGCCTCGCCGAAGCCTTTCATCAGCACCATGCGGACATTGGGCAGGCCATCCGCACCGACCGTGGCCAGCGACATCGCGGTGGGATCGCGCGGCTCGCTGCGAGCCGCTTGCTCGAACCAGGCGGCAAACAGGCGCAAAGGTTCATCGGCTTCGATCAAATCACCGCTTGTTAACCCGCTGGGGTGTTCTATCGGAGCTGATTCAGACATTCCGCGGGTAACCCGGATGATGGCGTCGCCGCCGAGCTCGCTCGTCCGGCAGGCCCGTTATAGAGGAAGGCGGGGCGCAATTCACGTGGCAGCGCGATGGATCGCGACGGGACCCTGGCTGCTCGTCCTGGCGCTTACGGGGGGTGGCTGTAGTCTTGCTTACCGGCTCGACACCACGCTCGGCAAACGCGACGGCGCCGATCAGGCGGACTCGCAGCGCTCGGTGCCGCCGAACGCGACAGCGGAGATGCCCTCCGAGAGCGACCTCGCGATGGCGCGCGCCGCCGTGAGCGAGGTCTTGAGCAAGGGCGCCAGCAGCGTGCCGTGGGAAAACCCTAGGACGGGGATGCGTGGTACGGTCACGCCGCTCGCCTCGCTCTATAGTCAAAACGGGATCCCTTGCCGGGACTTTCTCGCGAGCTTCGTGAAGAGTGGCAGCGAATCGTGGTTGCAAGGGGCAGCCTGCCGGGCCAAGCGCGGGACCTGGGAAGTGCGCGATTTGCGGCCTTGGAGCAACAGCTAGCGGTTGCGGCCGTTCCGGACCGACCGAAATCCGAACGCGCGGCGCGGTTGGGCCCGAGCGTGCGTCCGGTTCGAATGGCCTCGCAAGGCGAATTGCCGCGCATTAGTGCCGGCGACCGCACGCTGGTCTGCGGTTCTCTCGTTGCGCTCCAGGGCAGCCCCCACCACATTATAGGCACGATTGGGGCACTGACCGGCACAAAACCCACGACTTGCCTGGGAGAGACTGAGGATGCGTGACCCCTATGAAGTCCTTGGGGTATCGAAGACCGCGAGCGCCGCAGAGATCAAGAGCGCCTTCCGCCGGCAAGCAAAGAAGCTGCATCCGGACGCCAATAAGCACGACCCGAGGGCGGCGGGGCGATTTGCGGAACTCAACGCGGCTTACGAAATCCTCGGCGAGGACAAAAAACGCAAGGCCTTCGATCGTGGCGAGATCGACGCGGAAGGCAAGCCGCGCTTCCAGGGCTTTGAAGGTTTCACCCGCGGCCGCGGGCAGGGTGGCTTCAACTCCGAGGACGCTTTCGAAACCTTCAGCTGGGGGCGCGACGGCTTTCAACACACGCGTGGTCGTGGCGGATTTGGCGGCTTCGGCGCGTTCGAGGATATTCTGAAGGAGGCATTCGGCGGCGCGTCGCGTTCGGGGCGGCCGGCCGGTTCCGAGCAGGAGGATTTCGCCCGCCCGGGCCAGGACATCAGTGCGGCGCTCACGATCACGCTGGCGGAAGCAGCCATCGGGGCGCACAAGCGCGTGAAATTGCCGACCGGTCGAGAGGTCGAGGTGAAAATCCCGCCCGGGCTGAACGACGGCCAGACCATCCGCCTGAAGGGCCAAGGGCTCGCCGGCGCCGGCCGAGCCGGAGACCTTCTCATCACGGTGTCGGTCGCGCCGCACCCACTGTTTGCGCGCGCGGGAGCCGATCTGCGCCTCGACATTCCGATCACGCTTTACGAGGCGGTGCTCGGCGCCAAAGTCCGCGTGCCGACGCTCGACGGGGCGGTTGAGCTCGCCATCCCGGCCGGCACCAGTTCCGGGCGCACCTTTCGCCTTAAAGGCAAGGGCTTTCCCGCAAAGGAGGGCAAAGGCGATCTGCTCGCCACAGTGCGAATCATGTTGCCCGAGGGCGGCGACGCCGAGCTTGAAGAGCTCATGCGTCAATGGCGTAAGGCCAAGCCCTATGATCCGAGAAAGGGCATGGGGTGAGCGCGGGCCCGATGCCTGCGCTACTTCGCCTGCGGCGTGCCTTTGTCGATCTGATCATAGGCCGCTTGGGCAATACTGAGCAGGCGTTCGCGCTCGGGCGGCCCGCTCACCACGTAAGCGAGGCCGCGCTCGACCCAATATAGGGCGGCGAAGCGATCTGCTTCGCGATAGCGCATGGCAGTCTGGGGCGAATCCGTGCGCGCGTAGTAGATGGTAAAGCGCTCGCCGGAGGGGCCTTCATACATGCAGAATGCTGCCGGGCCGAACGGGCCGGGTAGGAGCCGTCCGCCGACCAGCTTCAATCCGTTCGATTCGAGGTCCGGTATCCGCAGCTCGTAGTCCAGGCGTTTCGACAGCCACTGGACCAAATGCGGCCGCTCGCCCCCGGTAACCTCGACGGGATGGCGCACCTCGACCACGTAAACCTTGTGGGCATCGAGCGCCTGTGTGGTGAACGTGTCGAAGCGAGAAGGCGCCGCCGCCGATGCGCCGTGCGCCATCCAGCCGACAACTCCGCCGGTGAGAAAAGCCAGGACCACTGCCGCGGCCGCAGCACCACGCCACGAGCGTGCGCCGCGGGCGAGATTATCGAGATCGAAGCGCGCCGGAACCGGTTCGGAGGCGAGCACGCCGAAGCGCGCCCGGATCGCGTCGGCCTGCGCGCGCCATTGGGCGACGCGAGCCGCGTCTTCCGGATGGGACGCAAGCCACGCCTCGACGGCGACACGGCGGTCGGGTGCAAGCTCGCCGTCGACATAGGCGTGCAGCTCCTCCTCCGTCACGGGTGGGTTTTGATCAATCATCGTTTTCTTCCTCGAGTTATTTGATACGGCGCAGCGCTGGTCGCTCGCCGTCGAGATAAGCCTTTATCTGCAGGCGGGCCCGCGCGAGTCGCGACATCACCGTTCCGATCGGCACGCCCTGGACTTGGGCGACTTCGCGGTAACTAAGACCTTCGAGCACGACCAGAAGCAGCGCCGAGCGCTGATCCTCGACCAGCGACGCGAGCGCTCGCTCGATGTCACGCGCTCCCGCCTCGGGTCCGGCTACTTCGGCCGCATCGTTATCCTCGATCGGCTGTAGGGCGGGACGCCGCGCCAAGGCGCGCAGCCGGTTGCGATTGAGGTTGGTCAGAATCGTGTAGAGCCAGCTGCGAATATCACCGCCATGAAACAAATGCTCTGACCTCAGCGCCCGCACCAGCGTGTCCTGGACGAGATCGTCGGCAAGCTCGCGGTTGCGAGTGAGCGCCCGCGCATAGCGTCGCAGCGCCGGGACGGCCGCCTCGATTCCTTCGCGGAAACCACCCAATACCCTTTCCCTCCCAGTCGCCGCAAAGGGATCGCCGGCTTTCGGATAACGCGCGCGCAGCGTCGATCTTCGTCACACTTATCGATACCATACGGACAAACACTTTGCGCCAAGCGATATTCCCGCTGCTGATGGTGCGGACGTGGCGACGAGGGGCGGCTGCTTGTGGGGCCTCTTCCCCTGTGTCATAGGGAGACTCGCGGTCGCGGGCCAGCGAGGGAGATCATGCCGGAAGCGTCGGGCCTCTTGCGCGGCAAACGAAGGCCTGCCATGGCCAGGGCGCCGAGCTCGCCTTCACTTACCAGGGCGAGGCATTCAAACGGCGGGTCGAGCCGCTCGCGCAGGAAGTCGGCGGGTTGGTCATCGGTCATTGCGATGTGACCGAGCCGGCCACGATCGACGCGGCGTTCGCGACCCTTGCGGCGAAATGGGGCGCGCTCGATTTTCTCGTCCACGCCATCGCGTTCTCCGACAAGGATCAGCTGTCCGGGCGCTACATCGACACGACGCCGGATAATTTCCGCAACACGATGCTCGTGAGCTGCTACTCGTTCACGGCGGTGGCGCAACGCGCCGAGAAGCTGATGCCGGGCGGGGGTGCGCTGCTCACACTCACCTACTATGGCGCAGAGAAATGGATGCCCCATTACAATGTGATGGGGGTCGCCAAGGCGGCGCTGGAGGCATCGGTGCGCTATCTGGCGGCCGACTTGGGCGAGAAGAGCATTCGCGTCAACGCCATTTCCTCGGGCCCGATCAAGACGCTGGCGGCATCGGGAATCGGCGACTTTCGCTACATCCTCAAATGGAACGAGCACAACGCGCCGCTTCGACGCAGCGTGACGATCGAGGAGGTCGGCGACACCGCCGTGTATTTCCTCTGTGATCTGTCTCGCGGCGTCACCGGCGAGATTCATCACGTCGATGCCGGTTATCATCGTCGTCGGCAAGGAATGACGGTGGCGCTCGCGCCGTCGTTCCGGCGAAGCATTGCGGCCGGCAACGCGCGGCGCCAGGCGCGGCCCGCGATCTACTATATTCGTCACGGGCTCACCGATTGGAATGTCGCACAGCGGCTGCAGGGCCGGCATGACGTGCCGCTCAACGCGGCGGGCTGCGCCCAGGCTGCTTGCTGCGCCGCCATCCTGCAGGACCTGTTCCGCCGCGAGGGTCGTGCTCCGGAAAGCTTCGATTACGTTTCGAGTCCGCTCGTGCGTGCGCGCGCTACGATGGAGATCGTGCGCGCCGCGCTCGGGCTCGAGCCCGCTGGTTACGCCATCGCTGGACAGCTTGCCGAGATCGCATTTGGAGAATGGGAAGGGCTGACCTATGCGCAAGTGATGGCCCGCGACAAGCAGGTTATTGCCGCGCGCGAATCCGACAAGTGGAGTTTCGCGCCGCCCGGCGGCGAAAGTTATGCGCAAGTCGCCGTTCGAATCCGCCATTGGTACGAGACCGTCGCCAGGGACACCGTGGTCGCCGCCCATGGCGGCACGGCGCGCGCCCTGATCGCCCATCTTGGGCTCGCACCGCCGCAGGATGCCGCGCATTACTCGATCGATCAGGGCGCGGTCTATTTGTTCGCGGGCAACAGGCTCATCCGTCACGAATGATGGTAAACGGCAAATCCTCCCCTGCGTGATCGGTAGCGGAGCAAGCGGGATGTTCATCGCCGGCCGCGGCCTGCGCGCGGCCATTTGACCGCGGCTCGCACGCGGGCTACCACACGCCGCGGGTGGAATCCCATGTCGTTCAATACTTTCGGTCACCTGTTTCGGGTCACGACCTTCGGCGAAAGCCACGGCGCTGCGATCGGTTGCGTGGTCGACGGCTGTCCGCCGCGCATTCCGCTGACCGAGGCGGATATCCAGCCCTATCTCGACAAAAGACGGCCGGGCCAATCGCGCTTCACGACGCAGCGGCGCGAACCGGACCAGGTGAAAATCCTCTCCGGGGTGTTCATCGACGAAGCGAGCGGCGAACAGGTCACGACCGGCACCCCGATTGCGCTTGTCATCGACAATGTCGATCAGCGCTCGAAGGATTACTCCGACATCAAAGACAAATACCGGCCCGGCCACGCCGATTATACCTACGATGCCAAATACGGCATCCGCGATTATCGCGGCGGCGGCCGTCAATCGGCGCGCGAGACCGCGACGCGCGTCGCTGCCGGCGCGATCGCGCGCAAAATCGTGCCCGGCATGCGGGTGCGCGGCGCGCTGATCCAGATGGGCCAGCACAGGATCGAGTCCGCGCGCTGGAACTGGGACGAGGTCGAGCGCAATCCGTTCTTCTGTCCGGATGCGGAGAAAGCGAAGTTCTTCGAGAGCTATCTCGATGATATCCGCAAGCGCGGCTCCTCGGTGGGAGCCGTCATCGAGGTCGTCGCGGAAGGCGTACCTGTTGGTCTCGGCGCGCCCATTTACGGCAAACTCGACGGCGATCTCGCCGCGGCCTTGATGGGCATCAACGCGGTCAAAGGGGTCGAGATCGGCGCGGGCTTTGCATCGGCGGCGCTGAGCGGCGAAGAGAACGCCGACGAAATCCGCATGGGCAACGATGGCAAGCCAATATTTCTTTCCAATCTTGCGGGGGGCATTCTGGGCGGCATCTCGACCGGACAGCCGATCGTCTGCCGGTTTGCGGTCAAGCCAACCTCGTCGATCCTGACGCCCCGCCGCACCGTGGATCGCTACGGCACCGAGACCGAAATCAGCACGAAGGGGCGCCACGACCCGTGCGTGGGCATTCGCGCGGTCCCGATCGGAGAGGCCATGG
>VAZM01000302.1:0-2021 GCA_005883135.1 Alphaproteobacteria bacterium | reverse complement strand
GCGCCTGCCTGAACGGAGTGAGCCGAAGGTGCTCGACAACTACCAGCGCGTGGAAGCCGTACTCGCCGCCTTTGCCGCCGGAGGCATCGTGGTCGTCACCGACGACGACGACCGCGAGAACGAAGGCGATCTGTTCGTCGCGGCTTCGCAGTGCACGCCAGAGAAGATGGCGTTCATCATCCGCCATACCTCGGGCATCGTGTGCACGCCGCTGTCTTCGGAAGAGGCGAAACGTCTGCATCTCGATCCCATGGTAGCGGCGAACGACGCGCCGCTCGGCACCGCCTTCACGGTTTCGGTCGATGTGCGTCACGGCCTCACGACCGGTATTTCGGCGGAGGAGCGGACCAACACGGTGCGCGCGCTCGCCAACGGCAACGCTGGCGCCTCCGATTTCGTGCGGCCGGGCCATGTCTTCCCGCTGGTTGCCAAGGACGGCGGCGTGCTCATGCGCTCGGGACACACGGAAGCCTGCGTCGACCTCTGCCGACTTGCGGGATTGCCGCCGGTCGGCGTCCTCGCCGAATTGATGAACGACGACGGTACGGTGATGCGTGGGCCCGCCGTCACGGCGTTTGCCGAGCGCCACAAGCTCAAGCAGATATCGATCGCCGATCTCATCGCTTACCGCCAGACGCGCGACAAGCTGGTCAAGCGCATCGGCGAATTTCCGGTGCAAAGCGAGATCGGGACGCTCGCCGGCTATGCCTATGTGACCCCTTTCGACGCGATCCAGCACATGGCATTCGTCTACGGCCGAATCGGCGACGGCAGGGATATATTGGCGCGGCTACACCGCGCCGACATCATCCGCGACGTATTCGGCGGCGCCCATCCGATCCAGTCCTCTTTGCGCCGCTTCAAGCAGGAAGGCCGTGGCGTGATCGTGTTCCTGCGCGACGGGGCGGCGGGGGTACCCACGCATGCCATTCCACAGGCGGGCTCGACCGGCTCCGAGGTCGCGCGGTCTCGGCAATGGCGCGAGGTCGGCCTGGGCGCTCAGATTCTCAAGGATCTGGGCATCACCTCCATCCGCTTGCTAACCTCCCGCAAGCTGACCTATGTCGGCCTTGCGGGATTTGGAATCGAGATCGTCTCGACCGAGAGAGTCGATGATAGGAGCCCACGGCAGGAGTAGCTCCATGCGGGTTCTCATCGCCAAAGCGCCACGCGAGGAATTCGTCCGCTGACGGAGAGAAGGGTGCATGCATCGCTGATCTCGATGGCGGCCGCAGCCGGCGCAATGCTGGCCGTCGGCGCGTTGGCGGCGCCCCGCTCGCCGCTGCCGCTTGCCGACAACAGCCCGACCGCCGTCTCGGTCGATGTCGAACTCGTGCTTGCAGTCGACGTATCCTACTCGATGGATCCGGAGGAGCAGGCACTACAGCGCGAGGGCTATATCGCCGGAATCACCTCGCGCGAGTTCATGCAGGCGCTGCGCAGCGGCCACCATGGGAAAGTGGCGGTGACCTATTTCGAGTGGGCGGGACCGTACGACCAAAAAATCATTGTGCCGTGGCGCTTGATCGACGGCCCCGAGGCCGCCGATGCGTTCGCCAACGAACTCGCACGCGCGCCCTATCGGCGTGCCTCGCGCACGTCGATTTCAGGCGCATTGAGCTTTGCCAAACCCCTGTTCGACGGCAGCGGCTACCGCGGTTTTCGCCGCGTCGTCGACGTTTCCGGGGACGGCGCCAACAATAGCGGCACGTTCGTCACCCTCGCGCGCGACGACGTGCTCGCGGCCGGGATGACGATCAACGGCCTGCCGATTATGTTGAAGCGGCCGAACGTCTTCACCATGGATATCGACAACCTCGATATCTACTACGAGGATTGCGTGATCGGCGGCCCCGGTGCGTTCGTCGTGCCGATCCGCGAACGCGAGCAATTCAAGGAGGCGACCCGCACGAAACTGGTGCTGGAGATCGCCGGCCGCACGCCGCAACTGCGTCTGGTACCCGTGCAAGCAAGGGCGCCGCGCATCTCTTGCACCATCGGCGAGCAGATGTGGCGAGATC
>VAZM01000593.1 GCA_005883135.1 Alphaproteobacteria bacterium | reverse complement strand
TTCCGGGTCGGGCAACCCATCGCCGCGTTAGAGGTCCTATTTCCGCCGCCAATTTCTTGGCGAAGACCGCCATGCGGCGCGGGCAGGAAATCGTGTCGCGTGTCCGGGCGGACTGCTGTGCTTCTAACATGGAGGCCGGCGCGCTGATCAGCTACGGCTTCCTTCCTTCCTGCCCCTTCACATTGTCAGCGGCGGCTACCCCACCTTAGCGTCCATGTATGTACGCGGCGGGCCACCAAGCAGCGTGATGAAAGTGCGCCGTTTCATCGCTGGAATCATTCGATCACCTCGTCGGCGCGGGCGAGCAGCGTAGCAGGCACATCGAGGCCGAGCATCTTGGCGGTCTTGAGGTTAATCACCAACCGATACTTGGTCGGCGCCTGCACGGGCAGATCAGCGGGCTTCTCCCCCTTGAGGATGCGGTCGACGTAACCGGCTGCCTGTCGGAACTGGTCAACGATATCAGGCCCGTACGAAATCAAGCTTCCACTGGCCCTGACATTAAAATTGCCGGCATAGACAGCGGGGAGCTTGTAGCGGGCGGCAACCGTGATGATGAGATCACGTTGAACCGCCGACGCGGTTTGCGTTACTATGAGGCCACCATTCGGGGAGCGGGCGAAGGCCGCAATGATGCGTTCGAATTCGCCGGCATCACGAACGCTGACGCTGACCGGCGTCACCTCAAAACCGAGTGACTGCGCTGCGTTCTGGATAGCGCCGAACACAGCCAGTCCGGCAGGATTGTCGGAATTACGAATGACAGCTACTCGCGTGACGCTCGGCGCGATTTGCTTGAGAAGCTCCAGCCATTTCGCGCTCAAACTGTACTCATAAATCATAAAGCCGGTAGCATTGCCGCCGGGCCGCGCTAGGCTAGCTACCAAGCCGGCGCCAACCGGATCGGTGACACCCGCGAACACTATCGGCAAAGTGCGGCTGACTTGTTGCAACGCGGCGACGCTCAGGGTACCGCTGGCCAAAATGATGTCCGGCGCGAGCGCGACCAATTCCGTCGCGGATTTGCGTTCGCGGTCCGCATCATCCTCGCCCCAGCGAGTGTCGATCCGAACATTGCGGCCAACATTCCAGCCCAACTCCTGCAGGCCTTGATGGAACGCCGCAATTCGGTCTTGGCCGTCCGGGTTGTCCGCAGCCCGGTTCATGAGCACGCCGATGAGCCGAACGCGCTCGGGCTGCTGCGCGCGCGCCGCCAGCGGCCACGCTGCCACAACGCTGCCGAGAAACGCGAGGAATTCCCGCCGCCTCATGGGGCTTACCCCAAGGCTAGGACCACGAAGTAATTATAGCACCGTGCATCGCAGCAAAAAGCGGTCAGTCATGTCCGGTTCGGGGGCAGACTCGTTCTGAACCGGACATGGCTCGGCGATTCACGAGTACACACCTTAAGTCATCGCCTTAATCGAAGCGAAGGTTAGTTCCAATCTGCGGTGGCTCGGTGGCATTTTTTCATTGCCATTTGCCTCCAAGCGCGCCTGCGCCTGTTCAGCGGACGTTCACCTTCGTGGTGGCACCTTTCTTGGGCGTATCCTCAATCCGTGTAGGGAGGAGATTAGGTCATGAAGGCTTGGTCAGTCATAGGTCTGCTGTTCGGGGCCGTAATGTTCGCTACCATCCCAATCTCACCGCAAAGAACGCCGAGCGGTGTAGAGCTGAGTGTCGATCAGGCCCAGGCCTATTATGGGCATTACCGTCGAGTTCATCGTCGGGTGTATAGGCGTGCTTATCGCAGGGGCTACTACTATGGAGCTCGCTACTAGTAAGGCGCTCGCAACTACTATGGCGCATTGACCGGTCTCCTCTGCGCTAACTTCAAACCGCGAGCAGAGCAGGGAGATGTTGGGGCTACTATTTGGTGGCCCCAACATTACAATTTCTGACTGACCAACAGAAGAAACATTCCGACAATCATCATCGCCGCAACCAGCACACCGACCACGAGTGACATAATCCAATTGCGACGCTCCATAGGCCTGGATCCAGCGCCCTTTTGCGCCGCTCCGATACCCAACCAGAACAGAAGTTTGTCCATAGCGATCAGCGCCGTCATCGGCGCTGCTTTGTAGCGGCCTTACTATGCTTGCGACTACGGTGGACTTGCCCGCTTGGCGAGCGCCAAGTCCCCAAATCCGGGCCAGGGATACCTCGCTCGACGGCGCCGCGAACGGTAGCGCCGGGATTAACATGGACGCCGGGATTAATGGCGCCACCCATTTGGGCGGACAGCGCTGTGGGGATCATGAGGATCGCGGCGACAGCACCGATTATCGAACGATCATGGCGGCCACGAACAAATGTTTGGCGCAGAGTAACAAGTCCCGTGCGGGGGGCAAAGCGACTTAGAATTTGCTGGTGCTACCGCAGCAACGCCTTACTCGATGGGGTGAACCTGCAGGATGCGGCATCAATTTGCCCAAAGGAAGAATTTGATGTCGCTTCGTTGCTTCAGACGACCGAGCAGGACGCCATGGAAAACTGTCGCGTTCGAGATCGTCGACGGGCTCGGGAAGGCCGTTGTGCTGATTGCCTCGACCGCCGCTATCGTCGTTTTAGGCATCATTCTGGCGGCCATGTCGTCGTTGCCGTAATGGTCCCGCAGCCGCGGGTGCCCTCTAGGCTAAATATAATAAACGTTTGAATTATTTCGTGATCATCCGTCTCGGCGGGGCGCTCGGCGTCTGTTTGTGACAACAATTTATGCACTCCGACGAAGGTCGCATTTGATGTATGTCAAAACAGCGCACAGTGTCAGGCTCGATACTGT
>VAZM01000592.1 GCA_005883135.1 Alphaproteobacteria bacterium | reverse complement strand
CGGCGTGCCGTGGAAGATGATCTCGCCGCGGTCGACGACGTAGAGGCGGTCGGCGATGGCGGCCGCGCTCGTGAGATTCGATTCTGCGAGCAAAAGCGAAATTCCCAATCCCTTGATCATCATGACCGCGTCGCGGAAGCGCTTCACCACCGCCGGCGCCAGCCCCTCGAAAGCTTCGTCGAGGATCATCAGCGAGGGCGCGAGCGCCATGGCGCGCGCAATCGACACCATCTTCTTCTGGCCGCCGCTAAGATTGAGTCCGGGCCGGCTCAGGAATTTGGCGACTTCGGGAAACACCGTGAGCGCCTGCGCCTCGGCATCGACGCCGCCGCTGGCGCCGCGCGCGGTTTTGTCGGAAAGCCAGCGGCTGATCATGAGATTCTCGGCCACCGTCAGCTCGGGGAAGATTCCGGAGTTCTCCGGCGCATAACCGATGCCGCGCCTGGCGCGCTTATGCGGCGGGAGTTTGGTGATGTCCTCGCCGCGGAAGCGAATCCGACCGGAGCGCACCGGCAAGAGGCCGGTGATACTCTCGATGATGGTGGTGCGTCCGGCGCCATTGCGTCCGACCAGCGAAACCACCTCGGCGTCGCCGACCTCAAGCGTCACGCCGCGCAGGATGTGCGCCGGCCCGCGAAAGGTGTTTATAGCTTCAATCTCGAGCAGCACGTGCTTGTCCTTCGCCTGCCGAGAGCGGAGCGCCGAGAAGAATGCTGGCGACGTCCCTGTTCGCTTTGATCTCCTCCGGTGTTCCGTCGGCGAGGAACTTCCCTTCATGCATCATGACGATACGGTCCGAGTAGCGGAACACGACGTCCATGTCGTGCTCGATGACGACCGCAGTCACTGCGCCGGCGCGCACGACGGAGGACACGGTGTCCATGATTTGCGTCTTGTCGCGCGTGCTCACTCCGCTGGTCGGCTCGTCCAGGAAGAGCAGTTTCGGGCGCAACGCATAAGCCACGGCGACGTCGAGCAGCTTGCGTTCGCCTTGCGCCAGCCCGCCGGCCAGCACGCCGCTCATGCCGGCAAGACCGAACTGGCTCAGCACGTCCAAGGCCTCGCGGCGCACGTCGCGGTCGTTGTCGGCGATCGCCGCGATCTTTGCGACCTTGCGCTCGCGCGAGAAGATCGACAACGCGACGTTGTCGAAAACGCTGAGCGCGTCGAACAGATTGACGATCTGGAAGCTGCGGGCGATGCCCGCCCTGATGCGTTCGTAGACCTTGGCGGAGGTCACGTCCCGACCCTCGAACATGATGCGGCCGCTATCCGGTTTGAGATGACCGCTGATCAGATTGACCAGCGAGGTCTTGCCGGCGCCGTTCGATCCTACGAGCGAGAGAAATTCGCCTTGGTTGACGGTGAAGTTGACATGGTCGCAGGCGTGGACGTCGCCGAACTGCTTGCTGAGATCGACCGTCTCGAGGAGTATCACGCGGCTTTCTCCTTCGGCCGCAGCTTGGCGGCGGCAGCCGAGATTGCCCCCACGATTCCGGTCGGCAGGAGCATGACCAGCAGCACGAGCACGACGCCGAGCAAGAGCTGCCAATACTCGGTTGTCGCGACCGCGTAGGTCTTGAGGTAGGTAAAGAGCAGGCCGCCGACGATCGGGCCGGTGAAGTTGCGAAAGCCGCCGAGCAGGGTCATGAACACGATCTCGCCGGAGAACGGCCAATACAGAACCTCGGGCGTGGTCAGCCCGTTGAGCGGGACCCAGAGAATTCCCGCAAGGCCGGTGAACGTTCCGGAAATCAGGAAGGCCACCCAGCGGAACCGCCTGATGCGCAAGCCGAGGAAGGCGGCGCGTGTTTCATTGTCGCGAATGGCCTGCAGCGCCTTGCCAAAGGGAGAGTGCACGATCACCCACATGATGAGCACGCAGATCGCGAACACGGCGAGAACGTAGTAGTAATACGCGTCGATGAACCGCTGGAACGACCCCGCGCCGGTGAAAATAAACGCTCCGGCGAGCAGCGTCGGCCGCGCGACGCGCAGCCCGTCGGTGCCGCCGGTGATCCAAAAGAACTTCAAGGCGAGGCTGTACACCACCTGCGACAGCGCAAGCGTGAGAATGCCGAAGAAAATCCTCGTGTGCCGGACGCAAACGTAGCCGAGCAGCGCCGACGTCAGCGCGGCGATCGGCAGCCCGATCGCGATATAGAGCTCCATCGAGTGGATGCCGGCATCGCGCAGCAGGAACGCGACCGTATAAGCGCCGATGCCGAAGAAGGCGGAATGACCGAACGACAAAAGGCCGGTATAGCCGAGCAACAGATTGAAGCCGAGCGCGGCGATCGCGGCGACGAGAGCATAGGTCAGCAGCTGTACCTGATAGAGGCCGACATAAAACGGCAGTAGAGCATAGGTCAGCAGCTGTACCTGATAGAGGCCGACATAAAACGGCAGTAGCGCCAGCAACACCAGCACCGCGATGAGATAGAGCACGGCAAGCTCGATCTCGGGGAAGAACTGGATGCCGGCGGTGCGCACGAAGCTCACGATCAGCGCTCCCACCAGCGCACCCTGCAGGCTGCCAAGACCGCCGATGACCACGACCACGAAGGCAAGGATGAGCGCGTCGATGCCCATGCCAAGCACCGCGGTCTGCGTCGGGACGATGATGGCCCTGCCAAGCCCGGCCATGAAACAGCCAA
>VAZM01000301.1:994-10158 GCA_005883135.1 Alphaproteobacteria bacterium | reverse complement strand
ACATTCTCGGCATGCGGCACCGGCGATTTTACAGTGCGCGCGGCCTTGCCGAACAATGCCCCCAGCGTCGGCGTGAAGAAGAGCGCGACCGCAAGCGAGGCCGACAGCGTCGCGATCAGCGTGATCGGCAAATATTTCATGAATTGGCCGACCACGCCCGGCCAGAACAGGAGCGGCGAGAACGCGGCAATGCGAGTCGCAGTGGCGGCGATCACCGGCCCGGACATGCGCTTGGCGGCGAGCGAATAGGCCTCCTTCGGCGCCATCCCTTCGGCCATGCGGCGCTCAGCGAATTCCGACACGATAATCGCATCGTCGACCAGCATGCCGACCGCCAAGATCAGCGAGAACAGCACGACGATGTTGACGGTCAATCCCGCGAGCTGCAGCCCGAGCACGCCGGCGAGGAACGAGGCCGGGATCGCGATCCCGATGAACAGGGAAGCGCGAAAGCCGAGCGCGAACAGGATTACCACCGCGACCAGGAGGACGCCGGTCGCGACCGAGTTCTGCAGGTCGCCGAGCATCTGCCGGATGATCTTCGATTTGTCCTGGGTGAAGGTAACGTGCACCGCCTCGGGCCAGGTCTTCTGCAGCGCCGCGACCGTCGCCTTCACCGCGTCGACCGTCTCGATGAGGTTGGCGCCGGTGCGCTTGGAGACCTCGATGGTCATGGCGGGGCGCCCGTTCACGCGCGTGACCGAGGTCGCGTCTTTGAAGGTGGGCTTGACCTGCGCGATGTCGAGCAGCCGCACCGACGCCTTCGGCGAAGCGACGATGGGAATGTTGAGGATGTCCTGTGGCTTCTCGAACAGCGAGGGCACCTTGACGGCGAAGCGGCCGGTCTCGCCTTCGAGCGCGCCAGCGGCGATGAGTGTGTTGAAGGATTGTGTGATCGAGCCGAGCTGCTCGAGGGAGAGCCCATAGCTCGCCAACAGCATCGGATTGAGGATGATCTCGACCGCCTCGTCGCGGGCGCCACGCAGCTCGGCCGAGAGCACGCCCGGCACCTGCTCGATCGCGTTCTTGGCGCCGGAGAGGCCCACCACCAGCACCGGGTAAAGCGAAAGGTTGACCTCCAGCACCTGCGGCTCGTCGACGTCGCGCGGCAAGTCGTGCTTGGCCTGATCGACCTTGGCACGCACGTCGGCCAGCGCCGCTTTGGAATCGAACCCGGCCTCGAACTCGAGCAGCACAAAACCGCCGCCCTCGAACGCGGTTGAGCGCATCTCCTTCACGTTGCCGACCGATTTGAGCTGGGTCTCGACCGGCCGCAGCAACAGTCGCTCGGAATCTTCAGGGCTGATGCCCCGCTGCGAGAGCTGCACGTAGATGATCGGAATTCTGACGTCCGGCTCGGCTTCCTTGGGGATCGTCACATAGGCCAGAAAGCCGGCGCTCAGCAGGAAGATGAGCGTGGCGATGGTGAGCCGCGCGTGACCGATGGCGTAGTCGATGAATTTTGCCATTACATTGACTACTTCGCGACCGCGGTGAGCTCAGGCACGCCCACTGCGTCCACGGTTTGCCCTTCGCGCACAAAGTCCTGGCCTTGCACGATCACGCGACTGCGATCGGGAAGACCGGTCACCCACATGGAGCTCTGCTCGTCCTCGATCACGCCGACCGGGACGAACTCGACCGTGTCGTTCGCGTCGACGACGCGCAGGCCGAGATTGCCGGCGGAGGAAAAAGTCACCGCGGACCGCGGCACGCGCGTCGCCAGAACCGGCGCCAGCGGCACGAGAACATCCGCGGTTATGCCATCAGGAATGCTCCCCTCTGCGTTCGGCACCTCGATCTCCACTCGATAGGTGCGCGTGGTCAGGCTCGCGGTTTTGGCGACGAAGCGCACCGTTCCACTCGTGCGCTCGCCCGTCACAAGGCGCACCTCCGCAACGGCGCCGACTTTGACCCCGGCGAGCTGGCGCTCCGCCACTTCCACCACTGCCAGCATCGGATCGAGCGCAACGAGCGAGGCGATCTCACGCCCAGCCATGGAGAACGCGGCCTGCCCGACCTCGACGGCAACGTCCTGCGCGACCCCCGACCATGGCGCGCGCACGACGCCGCGATCGTGCTCCGCCTCGGCGGCGGCAAGCCCCGCCTCCGCCGCCTTGAGCTGCGCCTCGAGATCGACGAGCTGGAGCCGCGGCAATGTGCCGTTGAGGATCAGCGCGCGCTTGGCGTCGAGCTCGGTGCGCTTCTGCGTCGTCACGGCCTGGGCTTGCGCCACCTGCGCCTCGCGCGCCTCGTCCGAGAGGACGGCGAGGATGTCGCCCTTCTTGACCGCCATTCCGCGCTTGACTTTCAACTCGGTCAGCACCCCTCCGGTGCGCGCGAAGACGGTGACCCGCTTATCGGCCTCGGTGCGGCCGGCGATGGTGAGCTTGCGGCTGTGCGGGACGACGCTTGTCGTAGCCACCGCGACCCGGAAGAGCTTCTTCGCCTGGGCATCGCCGGCGCGCGCGGCCACACGGCTCTCGGCCTTGTCATGCGGCAGAAAGTGGCCGGATGCGATCCACAGCCCGGCGGCCGCGACAAGGCCAATGGCGGTGAGGCGACTCGCGTTCATCGAGAGCTCTCCTTGGCTGCGTCAGCCACGCTCGTCGTGTTTCGAGGCGGGCGCGATGCGCAGGCAAACTCCGTGCGCAGCCAGGCAGGCTGCGTGACGGCGCCACAATCGCAGTGGAGCTGGGCAATGGCCCGGCGCATGGCAGGAAGTCCCCCGACCCCTCTTTGCAGTGCATCAATCGCTCAGATCATTGGCGAAACTGAGGCTGCGCCGCGCGAAGTCGGTGCCGCGGCAGCCCGCCGCACAATTCGCTTGTTTCCGCCACGAACCGGACGCAACGGCCGATTTCCGAGCCGTTCGTGCGCCGCCTTGCCACCCCGAGGACCGTCCCTATAATCGCCCGCTTTCCTGCGGCGGGATTCGAGGGGGACGATGACGGGGAAGCCGGTTGCGATCATCATGGGCAGCCAGTCCGACTGGCCGACCATGAAACACGCCGCCGATACGCTCGATGCGCTGGGCATCGGCTACGAGGCGAAAATCATCTCCGCTCACCGCACGCCCGAGCGGCACCTCACCTTCACCAAGGCGGCCAAGGCGCAGGGCTTCAAGATCATCATCGCCGGCGCCGGCGGCGCCGCGCATCTGCCCGGCGTGACGGCGGCGCTGACCCCGCTCCCCGTCTTCGGCGTACCGATCGAGTCGAAAGCGTTGTCGGGGGTGGATTCGCTCTACTCGATCGTGCAAATGCCGCCCGGCATTCCGGTCGGGACGCTCGCCATCGGGCGCGCGGGCGCGATCAACGCGGCGCTGCTCGCGGCGAGCGTGCTCGCGCTCAGCGATAGCGAACTCGCCCAGCGGCTCGACGCCTGGCGGCAGCGCCAGGCCGATGCGGTCCCCGAGACGCCGCAGGACGTCAAGACGTGACCGCAGCGATGGACTCTTTGCGCTGATTCTGCTACAGCCGCGGGCAATGGGGAGCCCGCGCGGTCGCGCTTTGGTGGCGGATCGGCGGGCTCCGGTACATTCAAGACATCGAGCAAAGGAATGACGCGTGCAGGTTCTCGTCCGTGACAACAACGTCGACCAAGCCCTCAAGGCGCTGAAAAAGAAGATGCAGCGCGAGGGCATTTTCCGCGAGATGAAGCTTCGCGGCCATTACGAAAAACCCTCGGAGAAGAAGGCGCGCGAGAAGGCGGAAGCGATCCGCCGGGCGCGCAAGCTCGCCCGCAAGCGCATGCAGCGTGAGGGCCTGTTGCCGATGAAGCCGAGGCCCGTCCCGGGTGCCGGCGGGGCAGCGCGTCCACCGCGGCGACCGAGCTTTTGATGTAGCGCGCCCGGCCGACGGCCGGCTGGCAGAAGGGATCGAGCGCGGGCCTTGCGGCCCGCGCTGTCGTTTTCGGCGCTCAAGCGCTACCCTTGTGATCGGCAGCGAGCAGGCAGGGGGAGGACGCGGGGATGAAACGCAGCACCGACCGGATCCTCACCACGCATGTCGGCAGTCTCATCCGTCCACCGGCGCTGCGCGAGTTTCTCGCCGCGAAGGAAGCCGGCAAGCCGTTCGAGGAGGCGGCCTACGCAAAATGCTTGAAGGAGTGCGTCGCCGAGGTGGTGCGCAAGCAAGCCGATATCGGCCTCGACGTCGTCAGCGACGGCGAGTTCGGCAAGGCGATCAGCTGGGCGCAATACGCGCTCTTTCGACTCGGCGGCTTTGAACGCCGGCCGTTCGCGGGCGGCAATCCCTTCACCCGCGGCGTCGACCGCACGCGCTTTGCCGATTTCTACGCGGAGCTCGACGCGCGCGACAAGGTCGAGACCGTGATGGACTCGGTGGCGGTGGCGCCGATCACCTATGCCGGCGCGGCCGAGCTCAAGCAAGACATCGACAACTTCAAGGACGCGTTGCGCGCGGTCGGCGTGGCGGAGGGGTTCCTGCCCGTGGCGGCGCCGCCGAGCGTCATTCCCGACCGCAAGAACGAGTATTACAAGAGCGACGACGATCTCCAGCAGGCGATCGCCGAGGCGATGCGCGTCGAGTACAAGACGATCGTCGATGCCGGGTTGCTGGTGCAGCTCGACGACGCGCGCGCGGCCGTCAGCTACGATCGGATGGTGCCGCCGAAGACGCTCGAGGAATACCGTGCCTGGCTCGCGCGCCAGGTCGAGATGATCAACCACGCGATCAAAGGACTTCCGCGCGAGAAGATCCGATATCACGTCTGCTGGGGAAGCTGGCCGGGCCCGCACAGCTCAGACGTTCCCTTCAAGGACATCGCCGATCTGGTTTTGCAGGTGCGTGCCGGCGGCTATTCCATCGAGCTTGCCAATCCGCGGCACGAGCATGAATGGCGGCTGTGGGAGCATTTCAAATTGCCGGCGGATACCGTGCTCATCCCCGGCGTGATCAGCCACGCGACCAATATCGTCGAGCATCCGGAGCTCGTCGCCGAACGCATCGTCCGTCTGGCCCGCCTCGTCGGGCGGGAGAACGTGATCGCGAGCACCGACTGCGGCTTCGCCCAGGTGACGTATTTTGCGCGCGTGCACCCGCAGATCGTGTGGGCGAAGCTCGAGGCACTGGTCGAGGGGGCTCGCCTCGCGAGCAAAGAATTATGGGGGCGCGACCGCACCCCGCGCAGCGCGGCGTAAGGCCGTGCCGACCTAGGCGGGGGCCGATATGCCCGAGCCTTCGCCCCGGATTCGTTAGCCAATACAGTTGGATAGGCGCGGCCCGGCCGGCGTCAACGACGTCAGGCGAAAATCGTTGCGCCGGACCGATTTTGCGAATCATTATTCTCGCAAGTTGTGCGTGTTGTGGGTACGCGATGAAGGTCATCATCGTCGGCGGCGGCATCGGCGGTCTCACGACCGCGCTCATGCTGCATGCCCGCGGCATCGACTGCGAGATTTATGAGCAATCGGACGCTATTCGCGAGCTCGGCGTCGGCATCAATACGCTGCCCCATGCCATCAAGGAACTGGCCGAGCTCGGGCTGCTCGATCGCCTCGATGCGGCGGGAATCCGAACCTACGAGTTGTTCTATACCAACCGCTTCGGGCAGGAGATCTGGCGCGAGTTGCGCGGCACCGACGCCGGCTATGAGGTGCCGCAATTTTCGATCCATCGCGGTCGGCTGCAGGCGGTCATTTACCAGGCGGTCCGCGCCCGCCTCGGCGAGTCGCGCATCCATACCAGCCACCGCCTCGGGCATTTTCGCGAGGATGAGGGCGGGGTGAGCGCCTACTTCTTCGACCGCCACGGCTCGCATCGCGCGAGCGCGCGCGGCGACGTGCTGATCGGCGCCGACGGCATTCACTCGACCGTGCGCGAAACGCTCTATCCGCATGAAGGCCCCGCGCGCTGGAATGGAGCCATGCTTTGGCGCGGCGCGCTCGACTGGCCGGCATTCCTCACCGGCCGCTCGATGGTCATCGCCGGTGGCATGGCGGCAAAACTCGTCGTTTACCCCATCGCCGCGGGGGCGCAGCCGGATCGACGCCTCACCAACTGGGCGGTCGTGGCGCGCATCGGCGACGGCTCGACCCCGCTGCCGAACAAGGAAGACTGGTCGCGCAAGGGGCGCTTCGAGGAACTGATGCCCCATGTCCAGCGCTTCCGCATTCCCTATGTCAACGCGCAGGCGCTGATCGAAGCAACGCCCGAGTTTTGGGAATACCCGATGTGCGACCGCGACCCGCTGCCGCGCTGGTCGCACGGCCGCGTCACGTTGCTCGGCGACGCCGCGCATCCGATGTACCCGGTCGGCTCCAACGGCGCCTCCCAGGCTATCCTCGATGCCCGCTGCCTCGCCGACCGCCTGTGCAGTGCCGAGCACGTCGTCCATGCGCTCTGGATGTACGAGCAGGAACGGCAGCCCATGACGGCGCAGATCGTGCGCATGAATCGCAAAGGCGGACCGGAGGGCGTGATCGACGCCGTCGAAGAGCGCGCACCCGACGGCTTTACGCGTATCGACGACGTGCTGTCGTTCGCAGAGCGCGAGGCGATCGTGCGCGGCTACGCTTCCACCTCGGGCTTCGCGCGCGACCAGGTCAACAAGGCCGCGTAGACGCGGATCGGTCCGTCAGCGATCAAGTCCGACTGAAATTCACTGCTGAGGGGGCGGTAGGAATACGACCTCATGCTTGGCGGCGAGCGCCACCACGTCGTCGGGCTTCTGCTCCTTCATGCTGTGGATGGCCCAGAACAGGTCATAGAGCGCGCGCGTGGGCGTCACCCAGAAGAAGCATTTCACCGGCTGGTCGGTCTTGTTGAAGATCCCGTGGGCAATCCCAATGGGCAGCCTGATCAGGTCCCCGGGGCTGGCCACGAAGTCCTTGCCGTCGATCAGGAGGTCGAGGCGGCCCTCGAACATGTAGATGAATTCCTCCTGGGTCGGATGGATGTGCGGCGGCACGAACGTGCCCGGCGGAAACGTCGCGTGCCAAGCGAACGAATGCTCGGACACCTGCTTGGGCACGTAGGTCTGGCCGAGGATCTGCCAGACGATGCCGTCAATGCCGGTGTTGGCCTTGGTGATGCCTGCGGTCAGCGGTTGCATGGCGCACGAACTCCCCTGGTCTTGCCGCTTGCCTCGGCCGTTTGGTTGCTCAAGCGCAAAATAGCGCAGCAGAAGGATGCCCAGCGGCAGAGCATGCTACGGACCGGAGCGTAAATGCCAGGGCATCGAGGCGCAACGGAGCGAGCAGGCTCGCACCACGCCGAGCCGCCTTCACAGGAGCCAGTCTTCGAAACTAGACTGCCACCGGCGTCTTTGCCGTCCGAAAGGAAGTCACAGGGAGGTGGCCATGAAGCGACTGGTCCTGCTCGCTGCCGCGGCGATGAGCCTGGGAGCCACGGGAGTTGAGGCGCAGGAAAAGCTCAAGATCGGCATCATCGCTACCTTGTCCGGTCCGCCGGCCGTGCTCGGACAACAGCTGCGCACCGGATTCAATCTCGCGGTCAAGACTCTCGACGGCAAGCTCGGCGGGCGCGAGGCCGAGATCATCGTCGCTGACGACGAGCTCAAGCCGGACCTCGCGGTGACCAAGGCCAAAGCCCTGGTGGAGCGCGACAAGGTCGAGTTCGTCGTCGGGCCGATTTTCTCCAACGTGCTCGCCGCCATCATGAAGCCGGTGACCGAGGGCGGCGCGATCTTGATCAGCCCCAACGCCGGCACCTCGAACTTCGCCGGCAAAGAATGCAACGCGAATTTCTTCGTCACCTCGTATCAAAACGATCAGGTATTCGCCGTCTCGGGCAAACACGCCCAGGATAGCGGGATCAAGAAGGTGTTTCTGATGGCGCCCAATTACCAGGCGGGCAAGGACGCGCTCGCCGGGTTCAAGGCGTTCTTCAACGGCGAGATTGTCGACGAAGTCTACGTGCCGCTGAACCAGCTCGATTTCTCCGCCGAGCTCGCCAAGATCGCAGCGGCCAAGCCCGACGCCATTTACGTATTCCTGCCCGGCGGAATGGGAGTAAATTTCGTCAAGCAGTTCCGACAAGCGGGCCTCGCCGCAACGACGACCTTCCTTTCCGCCTTCACGGTCGACGAATCGACCTTGCCCGCCCAGCAGGATGCGGCACTCGGGTTCTTTGGCGGCGCCAACTGGGCGCCCGATCTCGACAATCCGCGGAACAAGGCGTTTGTCGCGGCCTATGAGAAAGAGTTCGGCGCGGTGCCCGCGACCTACGCGTTCCAGGCCTACGACGCCGCGCTCTTGATCGATAGCGCGGTGCGGCAGGTCAAGGGCAATGTCGCCGACCGGGAGGCGCTGCGTGCTGCCATGATCAAGGCGGATTTCAAATCGCTGCGCGGCAACTTCAAGTTCAACACCAACCACTATCCGATCCAGGACTTCTATCTGGTCAAGGTCGCCAAGCGCCCGGACGGCAAGTTCGAGACCCAAATCGTCAAGAAGGTGTTCGAGAACTACGCCGATTCGCACGCCAAGGATTGTCCGATGAAGTGAGGTCCCGACGTTCGGGACGGCGCAGTCGAAGCTGCGGATTCGGTCTGCTCCCTCTCCCGCAAACTTGCGGGGCGAGGGTCGCGCACCGAGATGACGGCCCGCTGCGGATCACCCATGTCCACCACCCTTCTCGCCGTCCAAATTCTCAACGGGCTGCAGCTCGGGGTTCTTCTGTTCCTGGTCGCTGCGGGCCTCACGCTGGTGTTCGGGGTGATGGACTTCATCAATCTGGCGCACGGCGTGCAGTACATGCTGGGCGCCTATCTCGCCGTCGCCTTCTATGCGCTCACAGGGAGCTTTCTCTCAGCGCTCGTGCTGGCGCTCGCCGCCGCGCTCGCGTTCGGGCTTGTGCTCGAATTCGCGGTGTTTCGACATCTCTACGATCGCGATCACCTCGACCACGTCATCGCCACCTTCGGTATCATTCTCTTTCTCAATCATGGGGTGAAGCTTGTCTGGGGCGCGGCGCCGCTGAGCCTGCCGATGCCCGAGTTGTTTTCGGGCTCGGTGCGGCTCGCCGAGGGGCTCGTCTATCCGGTGTGGCGGCTCGTCATCATCGCCGCCGGGCTCGCCGTCGCGGCGCTGCTTTACCTGCTCGTGGCGCACACCCGCATCGGCATGCTGGTGCGCGCCGGCGCGACCAACGCGGCGATGGTATCCGCGCTCGGCGTCA
>VAZM01000301.1:0-951 GCA_005883135.1 Alphaproteobacteria bacterium | reverse complement strand
CTGTCGGTCGAGCCAGGGATGGGCGATACCATCCTCATTCTCGCGTTCGTCGTCATCGTGATCGGCGGCATCGGCTCGATCCGCGGTGCCTTTTTGGCCGCGCTCCTCATCGGCCTCGTCGACACGCTCGGGCGATCGTTCTCGGTCGACGTTTTGCGTTTCGTCATGGGGCCATCGCCCGCGCGCACCGTCGGGCCGGCCATCGCCTCGATGCTGATCTACCTGCTGATGGCGGTCGTGCTCTACGTCCGGCCGACCGGCTTGTTCCCGGCGAAGGGCCGTTGAGATGTTGGTCTTGCTGGCGGCCTCCCCCGCTCGCCCGCGCGGCCGCCTGCAGGCGCTGCCGGCTTGCATCTTTCTCGCGTTCGCTCTCATTCCGATCGTGGCGCTGTTTGCCGGCGGCACCTATCTCGTCAGCCTGGGATCGCGAGTGATGATCTTCGCCATCGCCGCGGTCGCGCTCGATCTTCTCGTCGGCTACGGCGCGCTGATCTCGTTCGGACACGCCGCCTTCATCGGGCTCGGCGCCTACGCGGTCGGCATTCTCTCTTCGCACGGCATGAACGACGCGCTGATCTCGCTTCCCGTCGCACTCAGCGTCTCGGCGCTGTTCGCCTTTGTGACCGGCGTCGTTTGCCTGCGCACCAAGGGCGTCTACTTCATCATGATCACGCTGGCCTTCGGCCAAATGGCGTATTTCACCGCGAGCTCGCTTGCGCCCTACGGCGGCGACGATGGCTTGACGATCCGACGGTTTGCCGCTGTTGCGCAACGAGCGCGCGTTTTATTACTTCGTCTTCGTCTGCCTCCTCGGCACTTACCTGTTTTGCCGCGCATTGGTCCGCTCGCGCTTCGGCCGCGTGGTGCGCGGCGCGAAGGAAAATCCCGTCCGCATGGCGACGATCGGCTTCGACGTCTACCGCTTCCAGCTCGCGACCTACGTGATCGCGG
>VAZM01000300.1 GCA_005883135.1 Alphaproteobacteria bacterium | reverse complement strand
CACGCCCGCACGCAGACCGGTGCCGAGCGCCTTGGCGCAAGCTTCCTTGGCCGCGAACCGTTTGGCATAGGTCTCCGCTCTCCGAGCGCGGCCGTCGGCTTTCACCCGCTCCGCCGCGGTGAAAATGCGGGCGAGGAAACGCTCGCCGTGCCGCTCGATCGTGCGCTCGATACGGCGGACGTCGATGAGATCGGAGCCGACGCCGAGGATCATGCGCGTCCTCGGTCGATGGACGCGCGCATGGTTTTCACTGCATGAGCAAGGCCGCGAGAGACCGCCTCCCCGATCAGAAAGTGGCCGATGTTGAGTTCGACGATCTCGGGCAATGCCGCGATCGCCTCGGCGGTGGCAAAATTGAGGCCGTGGCCGGCATGAACCTCGAGGCCGAGCCGTCGGGCGAGCTGGGCGCCGTGACGGATCCGCTCCCACTCGGCCTGCGCGGCCGACATCCGCTTGTCGGCAAGGGCGTCGCACCACGCGCCGGTATGAATCTCGATCACCGGCGCACCGATGGCGACCGCCGCCTGAATCTGGCGCGGCTCGGCGGCGATGAACAGCGAAACGCGGATCCCGGCCTCCCGCAGTCGGGCGACGACCGAGGCGAGCACCTCATGCTGGCCGGCCACGTCGAGGCCGCCTTCGGTTGTGCGTTCTTCGCGCCGCTCGGGCACGAGACAGGCGGCGTGCGGGGCGGTGGCAGCAGCGATGCGCACCATTTCCTCGGTCGCCGCCATTTCGAGATTGAGCGGCTTGGCGAGTTCAGCCTTCAGCCGCGCAATGTCGTCATCGCGGATGTGCCGCCGATCTTCGCGCAAATGCGCCGTGATTCCGTCGGCGCCAGCTTCGATCGCGATCTGCGCCGCGCCCACGGGATCCGGGTGATGCCCGCCGCGGGCGTTACGAATGGTGGCGACGTGATCGACATTGACGCCGAGGCGGAGGTGAGGAGCTGACATTTTTCGCCGTCACAGCATGCGGCCGGGATCTGCCTGCCCACGGTCGGTACCAGTCTTGTCAGAAATCGCCGTCGGCAAGCTCGACGTCAAGCGTTCACCCGCTCGGCGTGCGCCACCACGTCCTTCGCCCGTAACTGCGCGATGATGGAGTTGAGATGCTTGATATCGAACACCTCGAGGTCGATGGTCACCGACGTGAAGTCGGGCGACGACCGCTCCATGCCGATATTGTCGATGTTGCCGTCGTGCTCGGCGATCACCTGGGCGACCTGGGCGAGCGATCCGGGCTCGTTGACCGTCTGCAGCACGATGCGCGCCGGAAAACGCTGCGGCGTGCACTCTTCCACGTCCCAACGTAGATCGAGCCAGCGCTCCGGCGCATCCTCGAAATCCTTCAAGGCCGGCGATTGGATCGGATAGATGGTAATGCCCTCGCCGGGGGTGAGAATGCCGACGATGCGGTCACCCGGCACCGCGCCGCCGTTGGGTGCGAAGCGCACAGGCAAATCGGAATTGATCCCGCGGATGGGAATGGCGGCGCCCGTTTCTCCCGGGACTTTCACTTTGACGGATTTTGCTCGCTTGAGGCCGAACCATCCGCTTTCTGGCTTCGCCTGCTGCGCGATGGCGGCCGCGCGTTCCTCCTTGTAGTCGGGATACATCGCCCGCACCACGTCGGCGGCGCCCAGCTCGCCGCGACCGACGGACGACATCACCTCCTCGACCGAGGCGCGCGCCAGCCGCGGCAGCGCGCCATGGAGCTTTTCGTCGGAATAGGCAATCTTCGCGCGCTGGCAGAGCCGCTCGACAATGCGGCGGCCGAGGCCGGCATATTGATTGCGCACGGCCGCGCGCGTGGCGCGGCGGATCGCCGCGCGTGCCTTGCCGGTGGTCACGAGCGATTCCCACGCCGTCGGCGGTGCCGTCTGGGCGCGGGAGGTGATGATTTCCACTTCATCGCCATTCGTGAGCTCCGAGACCAGCGGTGCAATCCCGCCGTTGATCTTGCAGCCGACCGCCATGTTGCCGACGTCGGTGTGCACGGCGTAGGCAAAATCGATGGCGTTTGCCCCGCGCGGAAGTGCGATCAGCTTGCCCTTCGGCGTGAAGCAGAACACCTGGTCGTGGAAGAGTTCGAGCTTGGTGTGCTCGAGGAACTCCTCCGGGTTCGAGCCTTCGGCGAGGAGCTCAATGGTGCGGCGCAACCATGCGTACGCGCTCGATTCGCGCGAGAGCATTTCCGTTGGAGAGCCGACGCTGTCCTTATAGAGGGCATGGGCGGCAATGCCGTATTCGGCGATCTCGTGCATGTCGCGGGTGCGGATTTGCAATTCGACGCGCTGCTGGCTTGGGCCGATCACCGTGGTGTGAATCGAGCGATAGTCGTTCTGCTTGGGAGTTGAGACGTAGTCCTTGAAGCGGCCCGGAACCACCGGCCAGGTCGTGTGCACGATGCCGAGCGCCTGGTAACACTCGGGAAGCGTCTTGACCACGACGCGAAACCCGAAGATGTCGGAAAGCTGCTCGAAGCCGACGGATTTGCGCTCCATCTTGCGCCAGATCGAATAGGCGCGCTTGCGCCGGCCTGACACCTCGGCCTGGATGCCCCGATCGGAAAGCTTGCGCGTGAGCTGCTGCTCGATCTCCGCTACCAGGCCCACGTTTTTTGCTTCGAGCGCGTCAAGCCGCGCGCTGATAACCGCATAGGCCTCGGCATTGAGTTCGTGGAACGCCAGATCCTCGAGTTCCTCGCGCATGCCGTGCATGCCCATGCGCCCGGCAAGCGGGGCGTAGATGTCGAGGGTCTCCTCGGCGCTGCGGCGGCGCGCCTCAAGCGGCATGTGGGACAACGTGCGCATGTTGTGCAGCCGGTCCGCCAGCTTGACCAGCAGCACCCGCACGTCGTCGGCAATCGCCAGCAAGAGCTTGCGCAGGTTCTCCGCTTGCTTGGCCTCCTTGGTGACGAGATCAAGCTTGTTGAGTTTGGTGAGGCCCTCGACCAACGCGCCGATATCGTGGCCAAACATCTGGTCGATCTCGGCGCGCGTCGCGGTGGTATCCTCGATGGTGTCGTGCAGCAGCGCGGCAGCAATCGTGGCGTCATCGAGCTTGAGATCGGTCAGGATGGCCGCCACTTCGAGCGGATGGGAAAAATAAGGGTCACCCGAGGCGCGCCGCTGCTCGCCATGCGCCTTCATGGCGTAGACATAGGCGCGATTGAGCAGCGCCTCGCTGGTATTCGGATTGTAACGCTTGACCCGCTCGATCAGGTCGTATTGCCGCATCATTTGCGGCTGCGACGGCTTGTTTTGTTTTGCCGCCTTTTCAAGGACTTGAGACACGACGTTGAGGCTGCGCTCAAGCGGCGCCCGCGCCCGGGACTGATTCTGCATCCGCGGCAGGTTGGTGGACGAATGCGCCATCGTTAGCCTTGGGTCCGCCTCGGCAGGTTCGGCGGATATCATATCCCAAGGATATCATCACGGGTCTTAATGACCAAAGGCGTGCGAACCGCTTCCCCTGCGGGACGTATCCGCCAGGCCTAGTCGAGTTGCCGCGACTCCGGCCAGGAGGTTCGCGCCATCGCCATCCCCCCCGACATGCCGGGCAGGACGCGTCGAGCGCGCGCTTGTTTGATGGACTTATTCTTCCTCTTCGGGCTGTTCCTCGGGCGGGGTGAGCCCTTCCAGTCCCTTGAGAAGCTCTTCCTCGGTCATCCGATCGACCGTTACCTCAGTATCATCGGCATCGACGCTGCCGCCTGCCGCGCTGATCAGCGGTGCCGCCTCGGGCTCAGGCTCGTCGACCTCCACATACTTCTGCAGGGAGTGAACGAGTTCTTCCTTGAGGTCGTCGGGAGAGATCGTCGTCTCCGCAATTTCGCGCAATGCGACCACGGGATTCTTGTCGTTGTCGCGGTCGACCGTAATCTGAGAGCCGGACGAGATCATCCGCGCGCGGTGGCTTGCCAACAGCACGAGATCGAAACGGTTCTCGACCTTGTCGATACAGTCTTCGACGGTGACACGGGCCATGGGCAAAACGCTCCTGCAATGGAACTTGTAAAAAGTGGCCGTTATGTAGCGATCCCGCCAGGAAAGTGCAAGGCGAAATTCACAGCCTCGTCAATGTCGATTCATCCCGTCCACCCATACCTCAGGGCCGAGGCTTCGCCGCGCACTTGGGTTACCCGTTACGGCCTTCATCGGCTCGCAGTGCAAGCGCGCGGAACTCGGCCAACCCGAGTTCCCCTGCGTGCGCGCTTTTCGCGCAAATCCGAGACGTGGATGCCCGGGCGGCGCAGACGCAATCTGCGCAACTTGACTGCGTCCCGAGCATGGCAACACCGTTACATTTCCCTTGGCCTCGCAGCGCGCCTCTGTTAGGCAAGTGAAGGAACCCGTATGCGATGCTTAGTCTTGTATTTTCGGATTGGTTGTGACAACGAGTAGCATCCGCACTTTGCGCGGCAGACGATCACTCCATTCCGACAGTAGGTGAGGACCCGGCACAATTAGCCGGCGGCCGCGCGTCTCCGGAGCCGGTTACCAACTTTTAGTGAGCTTACACGAGAGCAATCATGGAACCCAAAACGGAAAAGATGGCTCTGTTCATTGACGGCGCCAATCTCTACGCCACTGCCAAGTCGCTCGGTTTCGACATCGATTACAAGCGCCTGCTGCGCGAGTTTCAGTCACGTGGTTATCTCTTGCGCGCCTTCTATTACACCGCGGTGATCGAGGATCAGGAATATTCCTCGATCAGGCCGCTGATCGATTGGCTGGACTACAACGGCTACAGCGTGGTGACCAAGGCGACGAAAGAATTCGTCGATCAAACCGGCCGCCGCAAGATCAAAGGCAGCATGGATATCGAGCTCGCGGTCGACGCCATGGAAATCGCCGGCTCGATCGATCACATGGTGCTGTTCTCCGGAGACGGCGACTTCCGCTCGCTGGTCGAGGCCGTGCAGCGGCGGGGCGTGCGCGTGACAGTTGTGTCCACGATCTCCACCCAGCCGCCAATGGTGGCGGACGAGCTGCGCCGGCAAGCCGACGTCTTCCTCGATATCGTCGAGCTGCAGCCGAAGATCGGACGCGATCCGGCCGAGCGCGCGGCGCGCGAAGCGCGCGAACCGCGCGAACGCCATACGCCGCAGTTCCTGCAGCGCTCGACAGCGCCGCAGCGGGCGACCGCCGGCGCGGCTTTCGATGACGACGACGAGTTCGAGGACTGAGCGCGGCGCAATGCCCGACGCGTCCGGCAAGCCCGGCCGCGATTGCCCGCTGTGTCCCCGCCTCATGACATTCCGTGAGGAGTGGCGCCGTCGCGAGCCGGATTGGTTCAATGCGCCGGTCGCCTCGTTTGGTCCGCGGAGCGCGCGCCTCCTCATCGTGGGTTTGGCGCCCGGCCTCAGAGGCGCGAACCGCACCGGCCGGCCGTTCACCGGCGACTTCGCAGGCGACCTCCTCTACGACACGCTCAAGGCGTTCGGGTTTGCCAATGGCAGCTACCGCGCATCTCCGCAGGACGGCCTCACGCTCGTAGATGCCCGCATCACGAACGCGGTGCGCTGCGCGCCGCCGGAGAACAAGCCCACCCCGGCCGAGATCGGGACCTGCCGCCCTTTTCTCAAGGCGACCATCGCCGAGATGCAAGATCTCCGCGCCGTCGTCACACTCGGTCGCATTTCCCATGCGAGCACGCTGGCGGCCCTTGACCAGCGCCGCTCGGCCGCGCCGTTCGGCCATGGTACGTGCCACGACATCGGCCGGCTGCGGATCTTCGTCAGCTATCACTGCTCGCGCTACAACACGAATACCGGCGTGCTCACGCCGGAAATGTTTCGCGACGTGTTCGCGGCGGCACGCGCCTTCCTCGACGACTGATCGACGCGATCCTCATAGGCGCACGCATCGTCGGCATCCACGTCTTCGCCCCATAACGAGACTTGGAAACTTTATGCCGCGCTCAAGTCACAAATCGACAGCCGCGGTGGGAAAAACTCAACTGTTCTGCTGGTTGCGCAACCAGGCGATCACCTCTTCGGCGTTCTTGTCTGGCGGGAATACCGGATAGAACACCTTGCTGATGACGCCCTCGTCGATGATTAGCGCCATGCGTTTGAGGAGCGTCATGCCCGAGGCGGTAAATGTCGGAAGATCAAGGGCGCGCGCAAGCGCGAGCCGTTCGTCGGAAAGCACCGGAAACGGGAGGTGCAGGCGCTCGACGGCTTCGCGCTGATAGGCGCTATCCTGTGTCGAGAGGCCTAAAACGCGGGCGATGCCGAGGCGCTTGAGCTCGCCGAAGTGGTCGCGAAAGCCGCACGATTGCGGCGTGCAGCCGCGCGCTCCGGGAATGTCGTTCCAGCCCTCCGGCAGCGGCTGCCCGGGCACGCCGGTGCGCGGGTAGACATAGACGACCGTGCGCCCGGGAAGCTGCGACAAGTCGACCTGCGAGCCATCGGTGGCCGCAAGCGCCAGCGAGGGCAGCCGCATGCCCGCGAGGTGACGGGCAGCGCCATCGTCCTGCGGCGCGGGAAGCTCGGCGGGCAGAACATTTGGATCGTGCAAGGCCGTCATGAGCGGTCTCCGCCTTTCGGATGGTAGGAAATGAACTCCAGGAGCGAGCCGTCGGGATCGCGGAAATAGACGCTCGTTCCCGCGCCCCGTGCGCCGAAGCGCTCCAGCGGCCCCGCCTCGATCGGGACGCGGCAGCGCTCGAGGTGACCGACGGCATCGGCAATCGGGCCGTCCCATTGGAAGCACAGATCGCTGTTGCCCGGTGCTACCGGAAGCCGCGCCACCTCGGCGGGGTGAAAGCCAGGTCCATGCAGGTTGAGTTGCGCGGTGCCGAAACGATAGGCCCAGCCCTGCGGACGAGTAACGAGCTCGGCGCCCAGCACATCGCGGTAGAACGCGTTCGAGCGCTCCCAGTCGGACACATGCACGACGCAGTGGTCGAAGGTGACGGGTAGCCGAGGCATTTGCTCATCCGCCAAGCGTGCGACCGCGCAGGCTATCGAAGACGGCGCCGGCGCGCGGGCCGGCCCCCCCTGCGGGCAGGACAGCTTAGGTCAGCCGGGAGGCGTCAATCCAGACCGCGCCCAGAAGCGCGCGGCCCACGGCATGGGTGCATGCCGCGGGCCGCTTTTCCTCAGCCGTTCGCAAGAAGGAACGGAGCCTCAAAATGATTGTGAAGGATGTCCCTCTCCTGTGGTCCGCGTGGCGCGGACCCAGCTTTTACCGGGCTGCCACCCTCTTTTTTCTCCTGTGCGGGGCCGCTGCAGCCTTCTTCGGGGCCGGGCACGGCATCTGGTAACCATACCCGCGCAAGGGGTCGGTGTGGGTCACGCACATGCCGCCGCGTTTGTTGGGGCCGGGAGCGCCATGCCATTCCCACGGTTGGGCCCCGTACCGCTCGCCCATATTCCCGGGGTAGACGTTCGGGTTCATGTTGGCCTGGGCATTCGCCGCCGTCACGCCGGCGAAGATTGCCAAAGCACTCAAGCCGCCGATCAAAGCGAGCTTCATCAGTTCACCTCCCTTTCGACAAAAAACTGCCACAGTTTTTACTTGGTACCATCAACGATAGTAAAATCAAAGAGGCAACGCACGCGAGGGCGCGACTTTTCGAGCGATGCCGGGGCAAAATCCGCATTAAGCTCAACGGCCGAGCGCAGCGTCAGCCCGCAAGGTGTTCAGAGTCTATAAGGCGAGCTTGAGCGTGGGTACGGCGTCGTCAGCGCGCCATGCTCCTGCGTCTCGCACGAGCTACCGCTGGCCACCTCTGTTCGAAACGCCGTGGCCGCTCACACGGCAGTCTGGCGCGCATCCTCCGGCTTGCCCTGCCCCCTGTCGCATTGCGAAGCCCGATGACCGGCAATGAACTCCTGCCGAGGAGGCAGCCCGGGATTTCTGATTCGAACCCGGACTGCCCTCTGCCCGATCTACTCCTCCAGCACGGGGCCGACTCTGTTCACCCCGCGTGTTGCCAAACCGCCACAGTAC
>VAZM01000583.1 GCA_005883135.1 Alphaproteobacteria bacterium | reverse complement strand
AAGCTCACAAATGGTAAACCTTCAATACCTGGCGTATGGGGGATCTCTTGATAGCCGCCGAGATAACGGACACCGAGAGCGCGAAATGTACGAAATAGTAGCGGAAAGGAGGCGCCACTAGTATTGATCCACGGGCGGAACCAATTCAAGTCATGTGAAAGATTTCTCTTGAACAATCGATGGATAAAGTAGATCGACTGCGGCGTGACCAGTTGGCTGTATTCGTTTGTAGTCGGAACACCATCGGCCCAAAGGGAATCCAACGTCAAGAATTCATCGTATCCAAACGTATAGAAGAAAGCCGAGCCGCGAAAGCGCGGGTCCGCGCGCAGACCGATATTGCTGGCAAGGAATTTCCTGAGCTCAGGCTCATCCGGCCAAGCCTCATACCAGTACTTTGCGACCGCCCTCGGTGCTTCGGCGATCGCCACGATCGGAACGACGGAAGCGGTCATTACCGCCACGATCGAAGTCACCGCTCCGGCTTGCGCCGGCGAGAGCAAGCGCATCTGGCGGCGCCAGCCCGTGCCCTCGCCCTCGTTTATCCAGCGGTGAGCGCGCGCTGCCAGCGCTTGCAGTCCCCCCCAGTAGCCGGCGATTGCCGCCGTCCAGAACAAAGCGAACAGTGTGTGCTCGATGTAAAGGGGAATCGGTAGCCACCAATGGCCGGGCAAATATAAAAATGCCACGGAGTAGGCAAGAAGCGAAGGCTGCTCACCGCACCGGCGACGATGAGAATTCTCGGTCGGCCGTGCAGCAGCCAAATTCCGAGCGCCCAGCCTGGTACGCACAAGCAGTAGAACCATTTTGCGAACTCGGAACGGAAAAGAACCGAGGTCAATTCGGGGGTTCGGGAACGCTCTAGCAGGTCGGTAAATTGGACGCGGGCGGTGTATTGGGACAGCGAGTAGACGTATTCGAGCGCGCCGCTGAGAAGCAACACAGCCACGCACCCGCCAAGGACGGCGCATCGGATCAGGATCGTGTCACGGCCCGCCGGGCTGAAGGTCACGACAGCGAAGGGTGCGGTCCAGGCCAGACCGCTCAACGCAGTCCAGAGCGGATCGCAGTAGAGGCTATAGAACAGTAACCCGAGCAGGCCGCCAGCAATGAACAGCACCCGCGGCCGTTCAGGCGAAAGCCGCGCGAGCAAACCAAATGCCAGCAGATGCGGTGCATAGATAACGGCCAGCCCCGGGATGGAGGCGAAGTTTGGCAAAAATGCTAGCACCCGAACGGCAGATGCAAACAGCATAATACTTAGTTGGGCGGCGATGATGCTCGGAACTCTCGGCACATCGAAGCAACGCGACATCGCATAACAAGCGGCCGCATAGCAAAAGAAGGCCACGAAGCCGGAGATCTCCGACGCGAGCTCCTTGTCGAAGAAAGCAAACGGCCAGTAGGCGGGGTTCACCCACACGTTCATAGGCATCATCTGCGAGCCGAGGCCCTGAATCGGATTTAGATTGGTGATGTAGAATGGTCGGGCAAACTCCAGGGTGGCCAAGATCTCGGCCTGTGCCGCCTTACCATCGGCTCCGCCGTAATTTACGCCCGGGCTGGAAGTGATGACCACCGTGACGAGCAGTGCGATGAAGGCGAATACAACAATGAGCAAGTCTCGATCCGCCCAGCCGCGGGATACCCGCGTGTCGGCGCTTGCCCCGGCAGCAGAGATTGTGTGTCCCGACATGTCGGTATGGGCCCCGTCCCTCATAAGGGCCCCTCCCGACAATACCTGAAGTCGCGACAAGTTACGAACAGGCGCGCTGCCTTACCGGCCGCCACTGATCGAGCCAGATCGGATCACGCGATCGCGGTGGGTGTAGAGTGGCCGCCCGCGGCGTGCGACCCGTGCACGGTCCCGGCGGGTTGACCTTGCAGCGCCGGTCACTTAGATAGCAGCCCGCAACCAGTTTTCGGTCCGCCTCGCGACGCTTCCGTTTTACGGTGCCCAGCCAGCTCCCCCAAAATTGGATGATCGGCCACGCGATGCTCGCGTGATTCGGATACACGAACTCATTGCAATGTAAGGAGGCCATGATGGCCATATGCCCGGATTGTCCCGATCCACTGAAGTGACAACGCTCGGCTTCCTTGACGCCGAGCGTTTTCTGACGCGGACCTTCTACATAGCCACGGAAGTGATTAACCTCATGTCCCCAAACAAAGAAAAACTCGCGCTGTTCATTGACGGTGCCAATCTCTATGCCACGGCGAAATCGCTGGGTTTCGACATCGATTACAAGCGGCTTTTACGCGAGTTTGAGTCGCGCGGCGATCTGCTACGGGCGTTCTATTACACCGCCGTCATCGAGGATCAGGAATTTTCCTCGATTCGCCCACTAATCGACTGGCTCGACTACAACGGTTACACGGTCGTCACTAAACCGACCAAAGCGTTCGTCGACCAGACCGGTCGCCGCAAGATCAAAGGCAACATGGATATCGAGCTCGCCGTCGATGCTATGGAACTCGTCGACCGCATCGATCACATGGTGTTATTCTCCGGCGACGGGGACTTCCGCTCGCTGGTCGAGGCGGTGCAGCGCCGTGGGGTGCGCGTTAGCGTGGTTTCCACCACCTCAACACAACCCCCGATGATCGCCGATGAGCTGCGCCGCCAGGCCGACCAGTTCGTCGACATCGTCGAGCTGCAGCCCAAGATCAGTCGCGATCCGAGCGAGCGTGCGGGCCGTGAAACCCGCGAACTGCGGCATGTCCTGCAGCGCGGGACAACCCCGCAAGGCGCCGGTGACGACGAAGATGAATTGGAGGGTTAAGTTCCGAGGGACGAAAGGGGAAGGCTCAATATTGCATTGTATCGCCGCCTCGCGGATCGGGCTCGTAAACGCGGCCGGAGAAAGACTTTTCCCTCGCCCTTTAGCTCGCCAGGGCACGACGGCCATGGTCCGTGATCACATAGACCACGGTGTCCATGCTTGCTGATTGTTCGGTGACATAATGGGCCCGGATCAAGCGCGCGAGGTCGCTGCGACAGGT
>VAZM01000299.1 GCA_005883135.1 Alphaproteobacteria bacterium | reverse complement strand
GTAATTGATGGCCGATCTTGCCCTCAAGCACGCGATCTCTCCGCGGTCGATATCCGACGTCGGCGCGTGGCATCGGATCAAGGTGAACCGCGACTGGCTGGCGCTGTGGTTCATGCTCCCGGCGGCGGCGTTTTTATTGTTGTTTCTCGCCTATCCGCTCGTGCTCGGCGTCTGGCTGTCGTTCACCGACGCTCGCATCGGCCGCGGCGGAGATTTCGTCGGTCTCGAGAACTACGAATGGCTGTGGGACGATCCGGTGTTTTGGCTGTCGGTGTTCAATACGCTGCTCTACACCGGCGTCGCCAGCGTGTTCAAATTCGCGATCGGCCTCTATCTCGCGCTGCTGCTCAACCACAACATGCCGTTCAAGGCGATGATCCGCGCGGTCGTGCTGATTCCGTTCATCGTGCCGACGGTGCTTTCGGCGATTGCGTTCTGGTGGATCTTCGACAGTCAGTTCTCGATCGTATCCTGGTCGCTACGCAAGCTCGGGTTGATCGCGACCAATATCGATTTTCTCGGCGATACCTGGAACGCGCGCTGGTCCGTCATCTTCGCCAACATCTGGCGTGGCGTACCGTTCGTGGCGATCACGCTCCTCGCCGGCCTGCAGACGGTTTCGCCCTCGCTCTACGAGGCCGCCACCATCGACGGGGCGACGCCTTGGCAGCGGTTTCGCTACGTCACTTATCCGCTGCTCACTCCGATCATCGCGGTGGTGATGACGTTCTCGGTGCTGTTCACCTTCACCGATTTCCAGCTCATCTGGGTGCTCACGCGCGGCGGCCCGGCCAATGCCACGCATCTTATGGCGACGCTCAGTTATCAGCGCGCCATCGGCGGCGGCTACCTGGGAGAGGGTGCCGCCATCGCCACCGCGATGATCCCGTTCCTGCTCGCCGCCATCCTGATCTCGTGGTTCGGGCTGCAGCGTAGAAAGTGGCAGCAGGGAGAGAGCAATGACTGACGTGCTTACGCCAAAGCTCGCAAGCCCGAAAGCGGTGCTCTCCGGCGTCACCGCCGACCACACCGAGGGCATGAGCTACCTGCAGACGCTGCCGCGGCGGCTGGTGACGCTTTATCTGCCGCTGTCGCTGATCCTCTTCGTGCTGCTGTTCCCGTTCTATTGGATGGCGCTCACCGCCATAAAACCGGACGAGCAGTTGCTCGATCTCGATCGCTTCAACCCATTCTGGACGTGGACCCCGACCCTCAAGCATATCGACAAGCTGCTGTTCGGAACGCCTTACCCGCTGTGGCTCATGAACACGATGCTGGTCGCGATCACCGCGACCATTCTCTCGATCGTCGCCAGCGTGCTCGCCGCCTACGCGATCGTGCGGCTGCGCTACAAAGGCGCACAGTGGGTCGGAGGCGCAATCTTCCTCGCCTATCTCATTCCGCCCTCGATCCTCTTCATTCCGCTCTCCACCGTGGTGTTCCAGTACGGGTTGTTCGATACGCCGTTCGCGTTGATCCTCACCTATCCCACGATTCTGATCCCGTTCTCGACCTGGCTGTTGATGGGCTATTTCAAGACCATCCCGTTCGAACTCGAGGAATGCGCGCTGATTGACGGCGCGAGCCGCTACCAGATTCTGACCAAGATCGTCCTGCCGCTGGCGATCCCGGGACTGATTTCGGCCTTCATCTTCTGCTTCACGCTGTGTTGGAACGAGTACATCTACGCGCTCACCTTCATTTCCTCGACCGAGCACAAGACCGTGCCGGTGGCGATCGTCAACGAGTTCGTGGACGGCGATATCTATCGCTGGGGCTCACTGATGGCCGGAGCGCTGGTCGGCTCGCTGCCGTTGGTGGTCCTTTACGCCTTTTTCGTCGAGCACTACGTCTCGGCGATGACGGGCGCGGTCAAGGAGTAACCGAGCGCGTGCCTCTGCCGGCAGTGAACCAATTGAAATCCAGATTGTTTTTGGCTCGTCGAGCGCAATCGAAGCCGCGACGGGAATTGGCTTGATGATCCGCGAGGATAACGTGCCATGGATTTGACGGTCGTGGCTTACGCCACGCTTGCGCTGTCTTTGTTCGTGTCCGCGGTCAAGATGGGCGGCTGGATCCTCAACGCCGATCCGCGCGCAATTATCAATTCGGGACGTTGGGCGCTCCTCGCGCTGGTGGTGCTCGCGCTGGGCGTATTGGGCTGGCTCCTCGCCACCGGCCGCTGGACGTCGGCGATGATGCTCGCCGCCTTCATGCTGCCGGTGTTCGTGCAGGCCGCACCGCGCTGGCGCGTGCTTTTCGGGCCGGTCAACGTCGGGCGGAGCAACTTCGCGCCTCCGGCGCAGGATGTTGGCTTCTCCGGACCGCGCGGGACGAGCGATCCAGAGCTGGTGCGCCAGTCCATTGCGGTGTTGCGGGCCTATCTGGAGCAAACGGCGGCGCAGCTCGAGCATAGGCCGGCCGAGGCCCGCCTCCCCGCGCCCCAGCCGAAAGGCAGCGGCAACGGACGGCTGCGCATGTCACACGAGGAGGCGCTCGACGTGTTGGGGCTTTCCCCGGGTGCCAGCGCGCAGGATATCCGCGACGCCTATCGCCGCCTTGGGCAGCTCATCGATCCGCAACGCGGCGGGACGCCCTACCTGAGCATGAAGATCGACGAAGCCAAAGACGTTCTCCTCGGAGAATAGCGTCCATTCGCCGAGGAGCCGAATGTCGCGACACGATCGTTGGCTGCTGATCCGTTTGGCCGCGCAGAACGTCGGCCGCCGCCGTCTGCGCGCGATGTTTCTCGGTGCCGCCGTGATGCTGGGGGTCGGCATCGCGTTCGCGAGCTTCGTCGCCGGCTGGGCGCTGTGGCAAGGCATGGCGCAAAGCTTCGCGCGCATGGGCGCCGATCTCGTCGTGGTTCCCCGCGGAACGCTGGTGAACATCACCGCAAGTCTGCTCACCGTGCAGCCCACCGACGCCACGCTCCCCGCGGATCTCGCGCAGCGGATCGCGGCGGTTTCAGGCATCGCCAGGGTGGCGCCGCAGCGCATCGTCCCGGCGTTGGTCGAGGGGCAAAACGTCAACCTGATCGCGTTCGACCCGGCGCAGGACTTTTCGGTGCTGAGCTGGCTCGAGACACGTACGGCGGCACCCGTCGAAGGCCTCATCGCCGGCGGCGCGCTGCGCAACGCGCTTGGCGATACCTTGAGCGTTTGCGGCATGCCCATGCGCGTCTCCGGCCGGCTCGCCAAAACGGGCGTGGGTCCCTTCGACGATTCCTATTTCCTCAGCTTCGCCGCGCTCGCCGATGTCGTCTCCTTCTGCCGGCGGTCGGAGGCACGATCCACCCCGGCCGCGCCGACGAAAGTCGAAGAGACGCCGCCGGTAGCCGGCATGCGGCATGCCGACGTGTGTTCGGGAGCACTCGAGCTCGACCGTGTGTCGGCGTTCCTGCTGCAACTGTCGCCCGCGGCCAAGCTGGATGACGTCAAGTTCGCCCTAGCGAGCCTTGCCGACGTGAAGATCGTCGAGGGCAACGGCGTGCTCACCTCCTCGCGCCAGGCGCTGAGCACGCTTCTCATTGGCATGGCGGCATTCACCGCGTTGGAGCTCACCGCCCTGCTTATTCTGCTTTCGCTGTTGTTCTCGGCCATCGTCCAAGAACGCCACCGCGAGATCGGGCTGTTGCGGGCCATGGGGGCAAAGCCCAATCAAGTCATGACGATCGTTCTCGCGGAAGCCGCCGTGATCACGGGGCTGGGCGGACTCGCCGGCCTCGGCTTCGGCGCCGCCGTGCTGCTCACGTTCGCCCGCTCGCTCGGCTTCTACTTCGCGCTCGCCGGGGTGCCGTTCTCCTGGCCGCCGGCGGCGGTACTGGAAGGGGCGGCAGCCCTGGCAATCGTTTTCTCGGTCACCCTCGGTTTCCTCGGCGCGTTTGTGCCCGCCTGGCGGGTGCGGCGAATGGCGCCTTACGCGCTCATTCAGGCGGAAGCGCGATGACGCTTTCGGCGCAGTCGCTGACCAAGCGGTACGGCGCTGCTCCCGGCTATGCGGCCGTTCGCGATGCCAGTCTTGAGCTCCGCCGCGGCGAATTCATCTCGATCGTCGGGCGCTCCGGCTCGGGCAAATCCACCCTGATGGCCATGCTCGGCGCCTTGACCAGGCCGACCGAGGGCAGACTTCTGCTCGACGGCACCGACGTGTGGGCGCTGTCGGAAACGCAGCGCGCGACGTTTCGCGCGCGCCAAATCGGCTTCGTCTTCCAGTTCCCGAGCCTGTTGTCGAACTTGACCGCGGCGGACAACGTCGCTGTTCCAGCGCTGCTCGGGCGCACGATGGCGGCGGAGGACGCGTACGCCCGAGCGCGCGACTTGCTCGCCCGCGTCGGCTTAGCGGATCGCATGGATGCTTATCCCGGCAGCATGTCCGGCGGCGAGCAGCGGCGGGTTGCTGTCGCGCGCGCGCTCATCAACGCGCCGCCGCTGTTGCTCGCGGACGAGCCGACGAGCGACCTCGACGAGGACACCGAAGGCGACATCATCGATCTTCTCGAAGAATTGCAGCGGACGGAGTCGTTCGGGTTCGTCCTCGTCACCCACGACCTCGAGCTCGCCCAGCGCGCCGAGCGCAGCTTCGAGATGCGTCAAGGAATGCTGGCCGCGCGCGAGCGGCCGCAGCTTGAAGCAGCCCCGCCACGGCGGGCCATGGCCGCGAGGCTCGATGGCGCGCGAGCCGCGCCGCAGCCGCGGGCGCCTGTTCGTCTGGGCGAGAGCCTGTGGCGCGGGGTGAAAATCTTCCTGCCCGCCGCGGCCGCGATCTTCGCCGCCATTCTCGCCGTCGACGTGGGAGTCGAGAAATATCAAGCGATGCGCCTGCGCGAGCGGGCGGGCCGCGTCGCGGCGCTACAGCACCTCGCGCTCAACAGCCTTCGCGGGGACGTGCAGTCCGTCACCGATCTCGGCGACGGGCGCTACGAACTGACGACCTATCTGCAGAACGTGGGAGGCGACCGGATCTATGTCATGGCACCGCAGATGCGCGCCTATGTTCAGGTCGCAAGCCTGTGGCAGGAAGTGCCGATGACGCCGGGGGACGAGGGCGCAGCGGGTGTCACGAAAATCGAGGGCAAGCAGACCTATCGTTACCGCTTCGACGCCCGTGTGCGCGATTTCGCGCAACTGCTTCCCAACTACATGCACGTGCGCTTCTCCGGCTCGATGTTGGTCAGTCCGAGCAGCGCGCCGAACGGCGACGTATTCGAGCGCAAGGACAACTATTACGTCTACCTCAAACCGTTCGATGTCGCCGACGACGTGGTGTTGAAGCGCATGCGTTTCTCGGGCAAGCCGCCGGTGTGGATTCCCATGCCGCCCCACTGAGCAGTTTTCACAATCAATCCACTCGATCACAGCAGCGATCTTGATCGCCGCGCGACATTATTGTGCAATCCGAACGAGCCAACGTGGGAAGAAGGAGCTGGGCCATGTCCGACGGGCGCAAGCCGAGGTTCAAAGAGCCGATCGATCCGCCGCAAATGAAAGTCGAGCTGGAGGGCGAAAGCAAAGCCCCGCTCAGCCCCGAACAACTCTACCTCAAGCGTCAGGCCGAGGTGGCGCAGCAGGACAACCAGGATTTTTCCGACTATCAGCGAAAAAAAGCGGCGCGCGATCAGGAGCAGCCGGCGCCAGCCACGCCGGCTGCGTCAGGCCCGCAGCAGCCCGCCAGGAAACTCAATCGCAGGAGCCTGCTCACGTGGGCCGCCGGCACCGCGGTGGTCGGCGAGGCGGTCACATTCGGCTATCCGATGCTCACCGGTCAGGGTATCCCGGATCAGGGGGCGAGGCACGCCGGCGCAACCTATACCGAGCCGCAGCGTCATCCGATCGATCGCGAATTGGTCAATCCTCAGGCCGACGTGGGCGGCCGGCGCTTCGGCGACTGGGTTCTCTTGATGCCGACCAAGATGAGCGGCGGCACCTACGCCGTGAACCTCAACACCGGCAGGTCGCTCGCCTGGATCTCATACTGGAATTACGGCGACTACAATCCGATCTCGCATCACCTCTGCGCGTTTCCGAGCGCGGATCCCGCCAAAGGGTTCGAATGGATCAACAGCACGCAAGGCGGCAAGAATTCCCTGATTTACGGCATTCCAACTCACGTGGAGATTCCCGATGAAGGCTTCAATATCTATCGCGTGCGCTTCGACGGCGCGCAGATGGAGGTGATCGAAAACGTCGCGGAAACGACCGGCCTCGGCCTCGGCGTGCACGTAAACATCGATCCCAGGACTGCGGAGCGCTATTTCGTCACCGACGGGCAGAAAGATATCGCGGCCTGCTTCGATCGACGCACATCCCGCGTCATCGCCGCGCTCAAATACGACTGGGTGCCCAACGTGCGCAATCTCTCGGAGGCGTGGCAGAAGGGCGGCGTGCTCAAGATTTCCAAGATTTATCCCGATCCGGCGACCGGCAAATACGATTACCGCGGCACCAAAGGCCAGAAGATCGAATGGGAGATGGTGCCCATGGGCGAGTTGTTCGTCGAGGAGGGGACGCTCCCCGGCGACGACGTCCTAAGTCTCTGCGGCGCCGATGGCACCATCTGGCACCCGAGCGGCCGCTGGGCGTCCACCATCGTGCGCCTATGCGGCGGCCAGCTCATCCTCGATGCCGAGAAGAACTTCGAGCCCGTGACCTTCCTTCAGTTCAACAAGAACGCGCCGAACCAATATCCCGTCAAGAAGATCGACAACGACCATTGGGAGGTGACGTTCGACAAGATCTTCTCGCCCGGCCACGAGATCGGATTCTCCCCCGACGGGCGCTTTCTCTGCATGATGAACAATCTGCGCGAGAACAATTGCTCGGTTTTCGATTCGAGCGATCCCGACCCGCGCAACTGGAAGAAAATCGCGCACATCGAGGATCCGCTGTGGGTGGGCAAATATCCCAACCCGTTCCACATGGTGTTCTCCATGGACGGCTCCAAGCTCTATCTGTCGATCCTGCACCCCTCCCCGGCCGCCAGCGGTGTTATGGTCGTCGACACCAAGACCTGGAAAATCAAGAAGGAGATCCAGGGCATCGGGCCGGACATGCAAACCCTGGCGGTGACGTATGACGGCAAATACGTGGTCGGCGTGTTCAGCGGCTTCCAGCGGCTATCGAGCGGGATTGCTTTCATCGATACCGAGACCGACGAGCTGGTCGGCATCTGGCCAAGTAATGGCGGCCACCACGATTGCGTCATCATTCCGCGAACGCTCGAGCACATGAAACATACGCGCTCCTGCACGCTTTAGCGCGGAATGATTGAATCGTCATGCCCGCGCATAGCGCGTCGGAAGACGCGCGTGAACGCGCTCATGGCGCGGGCATCCACGTCTTGTTTTGTAGCAAGATCAAAGACGTGGATGGCCGGGACAAGCCCGGCCATGACGCAAAAAAGCTTGAGCTAATTCAATCCTGATTTAACGCATGTTCGTGGTCTTGATCGGCGGCGGCGCGGTCCAGGTGCGGCGCGGTTCGCCGCACCTTTGCTTTGCGCCGTCAGACGTAGCGCAAGGTGGTGAACATCCCGGCGTCGAGGTGGTAGAGCAGGTGGCAATGGATTGCCCAAAGCCCGGGATTGTTGGCATCGAAGGCGACCACGACTCGGCGCCGGGGCGGCACCAGCACGGTGTCGCGCACCGCGCCGCCAAAGCGCTTGCCGTCGATCTCGACAACCTGGAACTCATGCCCGTGCAGGTGCATCGGATGCGACATCGGCGTCTGATTGATGAAGATCAGCTCGACGCGCTCGCCCTTGGCGATCGCTAGCGGCGGAACGTCCTTGGTCCAGGCGACATTGTTGAGCGACCAGCGGTAGCCCGCCATCGTCCCGGTCAGGTTCAACGTATGGATCCGATCGGCCTTGCGCGGCTTGAGCGGCGAAGCGGCGCGCAGCCTGCTCTCCAGATCGAGCGTAAGCGCGGGAGACGCCGTGCTGGCGGTATCGGGGATGCGCGCGATCGGCGCATCTGCGGCACGCAGGATGATGCCCGTTTGTTTATTGTCGCCTTCGAGCACCGCGAGCACGGGATGAGCTGCC
>VAZM01000298.1:22142-22645 GCA_005883135.1 Alphaproteobacteria bacterium | reverse complement strand
AGCCGTTTGCCACCCAGCGCGCCGTAGAATTGCATCAATCCCGTCACGTTGCCGCCCGGTTGATTGAGGCTCGCGACCACCCCGAGCTTGACCGGATCGGCGCCCATCACGAACACGATGGGGATGCTCGTGGTCGCGGCCTTGGCTGCGAGCGCGGCCGGCAGCGAGCCCGCCACGATCACCGCCACCCCGCGGCGTACGAACTCCTCGGCCTGCGCCGCCAGCCGATGGTAGTCGCCCTCCGCCCAACGGTATTCGATGCCCAGGTTGCTGCCCTCGACGTAACCTGCCTCCGCGAGGCTTTGGCGCAACGCACTCAGTCGCGGCGCATCCCAATTTGACGACTGACTGCTGAAATATCCGAGCACCGGCATCTGCTGGGCGCGCGCCGCGAGCGGCCACACGGTCGCGCCGCCAAGCAGGGCGACGAACGCGCGCCTGCTCGTATCAATGCTTGACACTCCGTCCGTCATGGCCGGACTTGTTCCGGCCATCCACGTCTG
>VAZM01000298.1:0-22100 GCA_005883135.1 Alphaproteobacteria bacterium | reverse complement strand
TGCCGCAAGGGGGCCATCCACCCCATCACTCGATCACCTCGTCGGCGCGGCCGAGCAATGGCAGCGGCACCGTGACGCCGAGCGCCTTGGCGGTCTTGAGATTGATGATCAACTCGACCCTCGTCGCTTGCTGCACGGGCAGCTCGGCCGGCTTCTCGCCCTTGAGAATACGGCCGGTGTAGACGCCGGACAGACGGTAAGAGTCCGTCACGCTGCCTCCGTAGCTCATCAGCCCGCCGGCTTCGGCAAAGGCGCGATATTGGAAGATCGCCGGGATCGAATGACGCAACGTCAGCGCACCCAGCTCTTGGCTGCGGCTCACGAGAAAACCGTCGGTACCGATGACCAACCCACCGGCTCGCAACTGTGCCAACGCAGCAAACGCAGGCTCGAATTCGCGTTCGCTGCTGGCGTGCAGGATGTGGAGGTTGAGCCCGAGCTTGCTTGCCGCAGCCTGCAGGTCTTTGGATTGAATCTCGGCCACGGCATTGCTCGGGTTGTGCAGCAAGACGATCGTGCTCGCTCCCGGCACCACCTCGTGGATCAGCTCGAGGCGCTTCTGCCCGGTGTCCATGTTCAGTGTGACGACACCGGTCATGTTGCCGCCAGGTCGATTGAGGCTCGCGACAAATCCGACTTCGACGGGATCGACGCTGCCGTGGAACACAACGGGTATCGTTCGGGTCGCCGCCTTAGCTGCTTGGGACGCGGCATTTCCGCCAAGGGTGGCAATCACCGCCACTTGACGGCGAACGAGATCAGCGGCCAGTCCCGGCAGCCGCTCGTATTGGTCGTCGGCCCAGCGATATTCGATCACCGCATCGCGGCCTTCGACCACGCCTGCTTCGCGCAGGCCCTGCCGAAACGCCGCCAGTTGCGCCGCATATCCCTGCGCCGATGTTGCGCCGAGAACGCCGAGTACCGGCATAGGCGCTTGCTGCGCGGACGCCGGGAACGGCCAAAGCAGCGAAGCCACCGCCACGGCGCCGCCGATGAGCGATATGACTGCGCGGCGCGTCACTCGATCACCTCGTCGGCACTTACCAGCAGGAGATTCGGCACAGCCAAATCGAGCGCCTTCGCAGCCTTCAGATTGATCACCAACTCGAACTTCGTCGACTGCTGGACCGGAAGGTCGATGGGCTTCTCGCCCTTGAGAATTCGCCCGATATAGAGGCCCACCAGGCGATACACCTCGGCCAGTCTGTTGCCGTAACTCATGAGACCGCCAGCCTCGGCGAACTCCCGCAGGTAGTAGATCGCCGGTATCTGTTGCTACCAGTTGGACCAGCTGGTCGCGCCGGCTCACGAAGAAGGGATCAGAGGCCAACAGCAGCCCGCCGACTCCGCGCTGGCCCGTCATTGCCAATGCCGTGTCCAGCTCGCGGTCATTGCCAGCGCCGAGCACGAGCATGTTTCTTCCGAGAGAGCGTGCGGCCGACTGAGCAGCGCCCGTTTCAACATCTCCATTTGGATTGTTTGGATTTCGGAGATAAGCGATGAGGGCGGCCCGCTGCACCAGTTCGTGCAGCAGCTGGAGTCGTTTGGTCACCGCAGCGGGGCCAAATATCGTCACCCCGGTGGCATTGCCATCTGGTCGGTTCAGCGTTGTAACCAAGCCGTCTCTGATGGGATCGCCGTTGGCTGCGAACACGATAGGAATTGTCTGCGTCGTCGCCTTGGCGATTTGCGGCGAAGGATCGGCGATGGCCGCGATCACGCTCACCCCACGCGCAACCAGCGCGGACGCCAAGGCGGGCAAACGGTCGTATTCACCCTCGGCCCAGCGATAGTCGATCGCGACGTTCTGTCCCTCGATATATCCGGCTTCGTTCAGCCCGCGTTGGAAGGCAACAAGATGTTGTGCCGACTCTCCTGGCGAGCGGGCACTGAGAAAGCCGATCACCGGGATTGCGCCCTGCTGCGCGGACGCCGCGCGCGGCCAAAGAAGCGAAGGTGCGGCGGCCGCTCCGCCGCAGAGAGCAATGAATTCGCGCCGCTTCACTCGATCACCTCGTCGGCGCGCGCGAGCAACATCGCCGGCACGTCGAGGCCGAGCGCGTTCGCGGCCTTGAGATTGATGACCAGCTGAAATCGCGTCGGCTGCTCGACCGGCAGGTCTGCCGGCTTGGCGCCCTTGAGGATTTTATCGATGTGGCCCGCCGCGTGCCTGAACTCATCGGGAAGGCTCGGCGCATAACCCATCAAGCCGCCGAGTTTCGGAAATTCGGTGAAATTGGCTATTGCGGGCACGCGGCGCGATATCACGAACTCCGCCATGCGGCGCAGCTGGATGAAGAAAACCGGATCGGCGATGAAGAGAAGACCGTCGGCTTTTTCGCGGACGACGGCCTCGAACACGCCGTCAAGCTCGGCGGCCGCGCGCACCTCCAACGGGTGAAGCTCGAGGGACAGCGACCGCACCGCCGCGGCCACCGATTGCAGCGCCGGCCGGTGCGACGAATTAGTCGGATTCCAAAGGACAGCCAGCCTGGCGAGCGAGGGAACCGCCTCCTTCAACAGCTCGACGTGCTTGGCGCTCATCTCGGCGATCATGCGGGTGGTGCCGGTGAGGTTCGCGCCGGGCCGGGCGAGGCTATCCACCACGCCACTCGCGATCGGATCTCCCATCGCTACGAAGACAATCGGAATGGTTCGGGTCGCCTGCTTTGCCGCCAATGTGGCCTGCGGGGCGAGCGTTACGATCACGTCGACCTTAAGCCGCACGAGCTCCGCGGCCAATTCGGCCAACTGGTCAAGCTTGCTTTCCGCCCATCGAAACTCGAAGGCGACATTCTGGCCCTGGACGTAGCCGAGCTCCCGAAGGCCGTGGCGCAACGCCTCGAACGTTGCCGGCGGATTGGGCCACAAGACGCCGATGCGCGGGGTCCTCGTCTCCTGCTGCGCGCGCGCCACGCGCGGCCAAAGAAGCGGAGGCACAGTCGCGCCGGCGAGGAGCGAGAGAAACGCGCGCCGCTTCATTCGACCCGGTGCCATCGGTTGCCCCCGCGGCTGGCGAACGAATACCGGTGATCTCCAAGCCTAGGACAATCGCGTCCCCCCGGCCACCACGGCGCCCGGCGCACGCAGAGGCAGCTTGGCAGCATGGAGTATCCCCATCCGGCGGCTACCCGTCTTTAAGCGGACCTGAATCGTTCTGAATCCGAGGCTTTGCGGCTCCTCATCCTGGGCAACTTGGCCTGGACACTCTTGCCGTCATCGCAGCTCGCGCCCGACATCGTAACCATAGAGCCAAGCCGTCTGAAACGCTGTCTTGTCACGACCGAAGCGCTCACGGAACGCGAATTTGACGTCCCGTTTGAGCCGCGACCACGGCGAGGCAAGATGGTTTTCGCGGGCGCGCTCCCGCGATCCCAGCACAGCTGCCCGCGCGCGCGGCGTCCGTGCCCGCTCATATGTGAGCAATGCCTCATCGAGATCGTTTGCGTGGCGCGCGATCGCAGCTGAGAGCACGCAGGCGTCCTCGAGTGCCATAGCCGCTCCCTGACCAAGATAGGGCAGCATAGCGTGCGCGGAATCGCCAAGCAGCGTTACCCGCCCTTTGCTCCATCGCTCGACCGGATCGCGATCGTAGAGCGCCCATTTGTACCACCGTGCGCTATAGGGGTAGAGCCGTAGTAGGTCGGAATGCCACCCGGCGTAAGTCGTCGTCAGCTCCGACACGTCGCATTCTCGCGTCCACGACTCCTCAGTCCACGAATCGCTGTCGAAATGCGCCACAATGTTGATGAGTTCGCCGCGACGTACAGGGTAGTGCACGACGTGCCCGTGCGGACCCATCCACATCGCGCCTTCCGCAACGGCAATGTCGCGCGGCAGCGCGCGAGCGGCCGCCATTCCGCGCCAACAAATACAACCGGTGAATCGTGGCGCGTCAGGACCAAACAAGGTCTTCCGCACAACAGAATGAATGCCGTCGGCCCCGACAATGATGTCGGCCTCGATCTCGCTTCCGTCGGCAAGGCGCGCTACCCCGCTTCGATCGCACTGCTCGACGGCGATGCAGCGGGCCCCAAAACGTAAATCGACCGTCTTGAGCGCGCCGCACAGCACATCGAGCAAGTCGGCGCGGTGCACAGTCAGGTTAGGCGCACCGAACTGCTGGCGGAATGCGCCTCGGCGCATTCGCGAGATGATCCGCCCACTTTTCCAGCTGCGGATGACTAGAAAATCTGATTCCGACCCGAGGGCAACGACTTGGTCCTCGACTCCGAGGACACGCAGAGCCATCAGCGCATTGGGGCTGAGATTGAGGCCAGCCCCTATTTCGTTGAATGCGGGCGACTGTTCACAGACGACAATCTCCGCACCCCGTCGTTCCAACGCCAGCGCCGTCGCAAGCCCGCCGACGCCGCCGCCGACAATGGCAATGCGTGGCACGCGCCTCATGCAAGCCGTTCAGTTTGTAGACGTTGGATGCAACATTCCGGCAACGACGCACCCTTTGTACAGAACACAGGACAAGCCAGACCTGACGATCTCAAGCCTTCGCAGCCGCGACATCCTCCAGCGCGCACGCGGCTGGACGCCGATGAATGTGATGAACTGCGCTAGCCAGCTTACCGTAGCCTCAGGAGGGCACGGAAGCGCCCGCTGGTCCTTGGGACAGGCGTGAAGAAACGGGCTTGGCCGGCGCCGGCGAGGCGTCTCCAGGAAAAATCAAGCATCTCTCCAGCATAAATCCAGCCCAGGGCAAAGCATTGCCGCTGCGCTTGGGGCATTCTTTGCAAAGACAGGGGGGAGTTGTGGGCGGCCTCGTTATCGCTGTGGCTCGATTTGCATCCACCGTGCGCGTGACGCGCGGGACATGTCGGGAGGTTCAGAGAACCCATTCAGCCAAGCTCGGCATTGCGACACGAGCGGCGGCCCGCGCATGCGTCCGTCATTACTTGACGGCTCGATCCCCTGCGCGAGGCAAACTTTGATTGTGAGCATTCCTCGCCGACAATTCGTGCGCCTGGCAGCGAGCGCCGCCGCGGTATCGGTCTCCTCCCGCTTCACATGGGCAGACACTTATCCGACCCGGCCGGTGCGCATGATCGTGCCGTTCGCGCCGGGGGGGCCGACCGACATCGTCGCGCGGCTGCTGACGCAGAAGCTCGGCGACCATCTGCGCAGGCAGTTCTATGTCGAGAACGTCGCCGGCGCGGGCGGCAACCTCGGCATGCGCGCGGCGGCGCGAGCCGCCCCCGACGGCTATACCCTTGTGCTCGTCTCCTCGAGCTACATGGTCAATCCGAGCCTTTATCCCAAGGTCCCATACGATCAGGCGAAGGACTTCGTCCCGGTAACTCTTCCCGCCTATGCGCCGAACGTTCTGGTCGCCAGCCCGTCGCTACCGGTCAAGACCGTCAAGGAGCTCGCCGAATTCGTGAGGGCGAATCCAGGCAAGCTGAGCTTTGCCTCCGCCGGGATGGGAACCACGCCCTATCTGTCCGCAGAGTTATTCAAGCTGTCGCTCGGGGCCGACCTCGTGCACGTGCCGTTCAATGGTTCGGCGCCGGCGATCCAGTCGACCCTCGGCGGCCACACTCAATTCGCCTTCGTCGTACTCGCGCCAGCCGTTCCGCACGTCAAGGAAGGAACCCTGCGCGGGCTCGCTATCCTGAGCGCGCAGCACTCCTCCGCGCTGCCGCAGGTGCCGACCATCGCCGAGGCGGGATTTCCCGGCCAGGAGGCCGACACCTTGCTCGGCGTGCTCGTTCCCGCCGGGACGCCGACGGAGATCGTCGAGCTTCTGCACCGCGAGATCGTGCGCACGGTCGCGTTGCCCGAGGTGAAAGAGCAACTCGATGCCATCGGCTTCGTGCCAGTGGCGAACACGCCCGACGAGTTCGCCGCTGTCATCAAGTTGGAATCCGAGCGCTGGGCCAAAGTCATTCGCGCCGCCAACCTGAAGGCGGAGCCGTGAGCGACTGCTTTGTTTGCGCCAACAGAGATTTGGGGTTGCGAGCGCACGCCTGCGGATCCCGGCCGCAACCAACTCCAGTCACCCCGTGTGGCGAAGACCTCCGGCGCCCTGTCGGATCGATGGAAAGGGAGTCATCATGATGCGGGCTGAGCAGCTACGAGTTACACCCGCCCCGGCATTTATTCTCAAGATCGCTACCGCGCTTTTGATGACGTTCGCCGCAACACTCGTCCTTGTTCAGGCGGAGACCTACTTCTCGCATCCGCCGCTCACACAGGAGCTCACGGGCGAACTCTTCTGAGCCGCCTTTCGCTGCGCTCAAGCCGGCGCACCTGCAAGGCGAGACGCGCTCCGCCCGCCTTCGATGACGACCGGCGGCGGCCGGTCGGCGCGGGCTTGCTCGCGCCGGGCGGCGGCTTCGCTCTCCAGCAACCGCTTCACGCCGGTCGCGTGCGTCTTGTACTGCGCGGCCTCCGCCGGCGTAATCCAGCCGAGATCGGGGTGCGGCGTGAATACCCAGTTCTCGGCGGCGACCTTACTGCCCAGCGCGCTTTCGGCCTGACGCAGCAGATCGCGAAGCGCACGCGCCATCACCGGATCGGGCGGGGTCACGAGATTGGTCTTGTACCCCCAAGGCACCTTGAAGCCGATCACCGCGCCGCAGGCAAAGCCCGCCAATCCCACGGTAATGATCTCGTCGACCGAGCGCGGGGTGTGATCGATCATCTCCATCAGCGAGTTCTGCAGCAACTGCGCCGAGCCGACGGCTACGCCGAGGGCGCCGCCGATGAACACCGCATCGATCACCCGTTGCGACCGGTTGGTCGACCGCGCGTCGCCGCCGAGCGAGCTCGCCAGCACCGCGCTCGCGGTCGCTCCCGCGAGCAGCCAGGGCAGCGCGGTCGTAATCCGCACGGGCAGGAAGCTCCATTGGGCGAAGGGCACCGCGTCCCCCGAGCCACCGCCAGCGAACGATCCGACGAGCTGCAGCATCCCGGCGAGCGACTGCCATGTCTCCGAGAAGCCCCACAGCACAGTGGTGAGCGTGATCACCGCCCAGGTCACCAGGCCGGCGCGGATGGCAATCGGGATCAGACATCGCGCCGACCCTTCGCTCCACACCTTGCGCTCGATCTGCGCCGAGCGCCGGCGCAACGCGATCAGCACCGCGCCCCCGTACATCAAGCCCGCGGCCATCGCCGAGGACAGCGCATAGACGATGCTCTCGGACCTGTCGGGAGCCGGCAGCCCCATTGCGCGCCTTACGGTGTCATTGGTTACCCAGAACAACATCGTGATCAGCGCGATGAACAGAACCGCCGGCATCACGACGTCGAACAGGCGGCGGCCGCCGATTTTGGGGATACGGAAACCGAGCTCCTCGAGCGTGTCGTCGACTTCCAGTTCGCTGTCGGCCTGATGGCGGATGCCCCAGCTGATATAGGCGTAGACGCGCCTGAGAAGACGGTCCACCGATCGGCTGAGCTGCTCCTCGGTGAAATTGCTCGCCTCGCCCGCGGTCAACGCCTCGACATCCGGTTTGAGCGCGCGGTACTTCTCGAGGATGGCGTCGAAATCCTCCTCGAACGGATCGAAGGCGGCTTTCTTCAGCGGGTGCGCGGCCCCCGCCCCCATTTGTTTCAGCGACGTCACCAGGATGGTGCCCGCGCCCAGCGATAGCGCAGTGTTTCCGGCGGCGATTTGAGATTTTCCTGCGTTTTCTCCTTGCGCGGACTCTGCAACAGATCGAGTTGGCTCGGCGGCGGCTCATACCGCGCATCCTCGAGGATGCCGATCGTCCTTTCCACGCCGTCGGGCACGAGGAACCATTCGTGCACCCAGTGGCGTAGCAGTTCCTCGACCGTGTTGAGCCACTTCAGCGAATCGGGCGCGAGCCCCACGCCGGTGAGAATGAGCGCCGCCAGCAACGCCCAACCCTCGGCGGGAAAGTCCTTAGCGCCGACCGTGCCGAGCGCAGGGGCGATCTTCGGACCGGGCGCCACCAGCAAGACGTACAACAACAGCAGCGCGACAAGATACGTCAAGCGCGCCTTCTGGTAGGCCGACTTGAAAAACAAGTAACGAAGCGGATCGACCGCCCGCGGCAGCGACTCCTGATTGGGAAAGGACGGTTCGTTGAAGCGCTTCCAAGCGAAAGCCGTCACGACCAAGAGGCCAAAGAAAAAGAAGACGGACCAGTAATGATCAAGCATGACGGTTACTCCGGATCAGCGGCCCTTGTCACGCGGGGCCGACATAGGCGTCTGGCATGTTCGCTGGCCGCATATGCGCTTCCATCCCTGCTATCACTTCATCGAGCACCACCTGACGCGTCAGCCGGCAGTGCATCGTCTCGGTCGTATCGAATCGTCCCGTCTCGAAGAGCTTGTTCGCCGGGGCTCCGCCGCCGCACCAGCGGAAATAACGGCAGTCGCGCCGGCACGCGTCGACGCCGCGGCGGATCTCGCGGCTGACGGTGCGGAAAGGGGCAGCTGTCGCGACGTCGGCGAGTGCGTGCCCGGCGATATGGCCGAAGGCAAAATCGCCGAAGCGGGGATGGTGTGCGCCCAACAGCTCCGGCGAAAACGTCGAGATGTCGCCAGCGTGGCTGACGCTGACGATGGCGAACGGTTCATTCTGCTCGTCGCACACGGGCTCGTCGGACAACAGGTAGCCGAGCGCGCTTTCGAACTCGCGCACCTTGAGAACGCCCGGCGACCGCCACACCAGCGCGAAGAACCGCCTGATGAAGTCCCTGTATTTCGCCTCGTTGCCGCCGGCGAGCGAGGAGGCGGTGTTTGCGCCCTCGATCTCCTCGATGTTGAAGCCGACTTCGCTGATCCCGTGCCGGACATAGAAGTCGAACAAGCGGTCCGGATCGTCGAGCGCGCGGTCGGTGAGCACCGTGATCACATGGAACGCGACACCTTGATCCTGCAGCAGCCGCACGGCGCGCATGGCGCCCGCGTGGGTGCCGCGCCCGCGGCGGGTGCGCCGCTTGGCGTCGTGCAGGTCGGCCGGACCGTCGATGCTGAGCCCCACGCGCGCGCCCGTCCGACCGAAGAAGCGAGCCCAATCCTCGTTCACCAGCAATCCGTTGGTCTGGAAGGCGTGGGTGAGACGCAAGCTCGCCGGGCGGCGCGCGGCAATGAGCGCGGCCGCCTCCTCGTACCAGGCGAGCGGAACGGTCAGCGGCTCGCCGCCGTGCCACGCCACCTCCAGCTCGCCAGCGAGGAACGGGCTCTCGAATACGCGCCGGCAAACGAGGTCTAACGTGGCGAGGCTCATCCTTGCCGCCGAGCCGCGGTTGGACAGATAACAGTACGAGCAGTCGATGTTGCAAAACGGCGTCGGCTGCAGAACGAGCAGACGCAAACGCCCCGTCGCGGTATCGACGCCAGTATCGCTGCCTGCGGCCATGGCGCTTGGCCTCGCAATGCCACTAGTGTGGCGGTTCAGAAGTCCTCATCATTCTTGCAGCGAGTCCGAAATGCGGACTTCTGAACCAAAGCCACACTAGATCGATAAGTTGCCAGCGAAGTTCGCAAACGAGGCTGCAGCACAATGATGCGAACTTCGGAATCGGGGGCACTAGCGGTTTCGCCACTGGGCGATCTTCACCTCCGGCGGAAGCTCGCGCACGAGCGTCGGCTCGGCGCTGCGGATCCGCTCGGCAATCGCGGCGAGGCGCGCCGCCAACTCCGGTTCGGCTACGCCGGGCTCGACCGGCGGCTGGCGCGCCAGGGCATTGCCCGCCAAGGCGCAAGCAACGACTGCGACCAGGGAAGCAATCGCGGCTCCGTGGCCCGCCGGCGGTTTACGATCACGATGATTGGACATGGCACACTCCCGCGCTGGGGTTTATCACTGCCACGAGCTGGAAACTTAGCAGAAGGTTAGCAGAAGGTTAAGATCACCCGGTGTGAGCTGGGTCACACGAGGCGATGCCAATCGAGCATCCTCTCGATGGGTCTGGAACCCGACCCTCTGCCCAAACGGGAGAGGCAGCACGCCGGGACCGCCGCGCGGTCGCAAGACCCGGTCTGATATTAACGCTAATAGCCGCGTGCGCGATCGACCACATGCTCGAACGGCAGACCGCTCTCGAAGCGCTCGATCTGACGCAACACATTGGCGGCGAACGCGCGCGGGTCGGAGGTCGCGGCGTTGTGCGGCGTGATCGTGACCTTGGGATGCCGCCACAGCGGGCTTGCCGGGGGCAGCGGTTCGCGCGCGAAGACGTCGAGCGTTGCGCCTGCGAGCGAGCCTTCGTCGAGCGCGGCGAGAATATCGGCCTCCACTTGCAGCGCGCCGCGCGCGGCATTGATCAGATAGGCGCCGCCCGACGCGCCGTCGCGCTTGAGCTTGCGCAGAAGCTTTAGGTCGAGGAGGCCCTGCGTCGCCGGCGTCACCGGAAGGAGACAGACGAGAATCTCGGTGCGGCGCAGGAAGGCCTCGAGCCCCGGCTCGCCGTGAAAGCATTCGATGCCGGCAAGCGTCTTCGGCGTGCGGCTAAAGCCGGCGACGCGGAAGCCAAGCCGCGCCAGCGCCACGGCCGCGGCCGCGCCGAGTTCGCCGAGCCCCATGACGCCGACCGCGACCGCGCTCGCCACGGGTTGCGCGTGCTCGTGCCAGACGCGCTCGCGCTGCTGGATGCCGTAAAGCCGCTGGCGGCGGTGATGCAGCAACACGTGCAGCACCACGTATTCGGTCATGCGCACGATGAGATCGGGTTCGACGTTGCGCACGACCGGCACATCGGGCAGCTCAGGATCGACGAGAATATGCTCGACCCCGGCGCCGAGCGAGAAGATCGCCTGCAGGCGCGGCAAGCGGGCGAACAGGCCGCGCGGCGCGTGCCAGGCGCAGAGATAGGCGACATCAGCGCTCTCGCCGAGGCGGTCCGGCCACAGCCGGATGTCGCGCTGCGGCGCGAGCGCCTGCAACGCCTCTGCCCAGGGCTGCGGATCTGTGCCGGTGACGGCGAGGAGGATCGCGGGCATCATGACGCCTCACGCCAATGCTGACCATGCGCCACATCGTCATTGCCGGGCTTGACCCGGCAATCCATCGTGTTTGCAAAAATATTCTGCCAAGAACGATGGACCCCCGGGGTGACGCTGGCCGGTATGGGCAATGGTTGACTCAATCTAACGTAAAGCGCTCTACGAGACCGAACCGGTGCGCACGATGTCGGCGAGCCGTCCGCGGTTGAGCGCGAGCCATTGCAGCGCGGTCACGAGCAAACCGTTGCGCACGGTGCCGGCGGCAAGCGCCGAGAGCGCCGCCACGATCGGCGCGCGCAGGAGCGCGCTCGCTTCGCGCTCGGCGTCGCCTGCAAGCGTCGCCTGCGAGGCATCGACGACGCCGAGAAAGAGCGTGACTTCCTCGTCGGTGAGGCCCGGCGAGGTCAGATAGGTGAACAGCTCGACCAGCAGGCGCGGTGCGATGCCGATTTCCTCCAGGCATTCGCGCCGCGCGGTCTCGCACGGCGTTTCGTTCGCCTCGACGTGGCCGGCGACGATCTCGACGAGATTGCCTCGGCCGTTGGCGAGCTGCGCCGCGACACGAAACTGGCGGATGAGGACGACTTCGCCGCGTTCAAGGTCGATCGGCAACACGGCGACGGCCGCTCCGGCGCGCAGCAGGTCGCGCGTTTCGATACCCTCGCCCGCGCCTTGCGCGCGCAGCCGCTCGTAAGGGCGAAATCCGCCGGCGAGAACCTCGCGCTCGACGATCGCCGCGTCGGCGGGTTCATCGGCAAGAGCGGGGTCGATTGGAATATTGGAAACGGGCATCGCAGTGCTGGTGAACGTGCGCCAAACTCGTGTGCTCCCTCTCTCCACCCGAACTCGGGCTTGCCCGAGTTCGGCATTTAGGACTGGCCGAAGTCGGGTAGACCCGACTTCGGCTGGGGAGAGGGCTGGGGTGAGGGGGTTACCGGCGGTACTGAGGGATGCGAGCCCCCTCACCCGCTCCTCGGTATTGCAGACGCGAGCGGCCCTCTCCCCGGCGGGGAGAGGGCAAAGACGGCGACAGCGGGCCAGTGAGAATGGCCATCGATCCTACTGCGCGACCACGTCTTCCGGCGCGGTCTCGAGATTGAAGGCGGCGGCGAGCAGGGCCTGTGTATAGGGACTCTTGGGCCGGGCGAAAACCTCGGCGGCGGGCCCCTCCTCCACCACCTTGCCGTGGCGCATGACCAAGAGCCGGCAGGCGAGCGCCGCGACCACCCGCAGATCGTGGGAGATGAACATATAGGTGAGATTTCGCCGCTTCTGCAGCGCGCGCAACAGGTCGACGATCTGCGCCTGGATCAGCATGTCGAGCGCGCTCGTCGGCTCGTCGAGCACGACGAAAGTCGGCTCGAGCACGATGGCGCGGGCGACCGCGATGCGCTGGCGCTGCCCGCCGGAGAATTCGTGCGGATAGCGAAAGCGCGTGTTGGGATCGAGGCCGACGTCGAGCAGCGCGCGGATCACGCGCTGCTCGCGCTCGGCGCGGCTCAGGTTGGGCGCATGCACCCCCAAGCCTTCCTCGATGATGTCGGACACCGACATGCGCGGGGAGAGCGAGCCGTAGGGATCCTGGAACACGATCTGCATGTGGCGGCGGAACGGCCGCATCTGCCGGAACGTCAGCCCGGCGATGGTGCTGCCGAGAAACACGATCGGACCGTCGGAGGAGACGAGCCGCAGAATGGCGAGACCCAGCGTCGTCTTGCCCGAGCCGGATTCCCCGACGATGCCCAGCGTCTCGCCTTGGCGCACCTCGATGCTGACGCCGTCGACCGCCTTGATGTAGCCGACCGCGCGGCGCATGACGCCGCGCTTGATCGGGAACCACACTTTCAAGTCCTTGGTCTGGATCACGACCGGCGCGCCGGCGCATACCGGCGCCGGATCGGGCTTGGGCTCGGCCGCCAGCAGCGCGCGGGTGTAGGGATGCACAGGCGCGGTGAAGACGCGCTCGACCGGACCCGTTTCGACGATCTTGCCTTCCTTCATCACGCACACGGTGTCCGCGAGCTTGCGCACGATGCCGAGATCATGGGTGATGAACAGCATCGCCATGCCGAGCCGCCTCTGCAGCTCTTTGAGGAGGTTGAGAATTTGCGCCTGCACGGTGACGTCGAGCGCGGTCGTCGGCTCGTCGGCGATGAGAAGGTCCGGCTCGTTGGCCAGCGCCATGGCGATCATCACGCGCTGGCGTTGCCCGCCGGAGAGCTGGTGGGGATAGCTCTTGAGCCGCATCTGCGGATCGGGAATGCCGACCTGGCTGAGCAATTCGATGGTGCGCTCGCGCGCGGCCTGGCCGGTGAGGCCACTATGCAGCAGCAGGATCTCGCCGATCTGCTTCTCGATGGTGTGCAGCGGATTGAGCGAGGTCATCGGCTCCTGGAAAATGATGGTAATGTCGTTGCCGCGCACGTGGCGAATTTCCGCATCCGGCAGGTGCAGCAAGTGCTGGCCCTTGAAGTGGATCGTCCCGGGGGGATGCGGCGCGGAGGGGTAAGGCAGGAGCTTGAGCACGGAGAGCGCGGTCACCGACTTACCGGAGCCGGACTCGCCGACCAGCGCCACGGTCTCGCCCTTCTTGATCTCGAAGGAGACGCGGTCGACCGCCAGCGTCTCGTGCTGACCGTGCTTGAACGCGACGGAGAGCTCGTTGACCTCGAGCACCTTGTCGTAAGGCGCTTCCATTGCGTTCACCCGAAGGTCTTGCGCGGATCGAAGGCGTCACGCACCGCCTCGCCGATGAAGATCAGAAGCGAAAGCATCGTGGCGACGGTGAGGAAGCCGGAAATGCCGAGCCAGGGAGCCTGAATGTTGGCCTTGCCTTGGGACAGCATCTCGCCGAGCGAGGGCGAGCCCGGCGGCAGGCCGAAGCCGAGGAAGTCGAGCGCGGTCAGCGTCATCACCGAGGACGACAGGATGAACGGCAGAAACGTCATGGTGGCGACCATGGCGTTGGGCAAGAGGTGGCGGAACATGATGGTGCGATTCGACACACCAAGCGCGCGCGCCGCCTGGATGTATTCGAAATTGCGCCCGCGCAGGAACTCGGCGCGCACCAGGCCGACCAGCGACACCCAGGAGAACAACAAGAGAATCCCAAGCAGCACGAAGAAGCCGGGCACCAGCACCGAGGAGATGATGAGCAAGAGATAGAGCGAAGGGATCGAGGTCCAGATTTCGATGAAGCGCTGGAACAGAAGATCGGTCCAGCCGCCGAAATAGCCCTGCACCGCGCCGGCGGCCACCCCGATCACGGACGAGACGATGGTGAGCGCAAGCCCGAACAGCACGGACAGGCGGAAGCCGTAGATCAAGCGCGCCGCCACGTCGCGCCCCTGGTCGTCTGTGCCGAGCCAATTGTATTCGAGATCGCTGCAGCCGCTCAGGCCCTTGTGCTCGACCACGCTCTTGCATTGCGCCTCGGTCAGCATCCACGTCGGCGGCGACGGCGCGGGCGTCGGCAGGTCGAGATTGTGCGTGTTGTAGGAATAGCGGATCGGCGGCCACAGCATAAAGCCGCCCTTCGCGGCGATGAGGTTGGCCAGGTACGGATCGCGGTAGTCGGCCGCCGTCTCGAACTCGCCGCCGAAGGCGGTTTCCGGATAAGTCACGAACACCGGAAAATACGACCTGCCGTCGAAACGCACGAAGAACGGCTTGTCGTTGGCGATGAACTCGGCAAACAGCGAAACGACGAACAGCACGGCGAAAATCCAGAACGCCCAGTAGCCGCGCCGGTTGGCCTTGAAGCTCTGCCAGCGCCGGCGATTGAGCGGAGACATCGCCAAACTATGGCGCTCCGGCGGAACGCCAAGCCCCATTGGCGTCTGTGCCGTCGTCTCGGGAGCGATGGCGGTGCGCTCGTCCAGCTCACACCTCCCGGGTCTCGAAGTCGATGCGCGGATCAACCCAGGTATAGGTGAGGTCGGACAACAGGTTCACCACCAGTCCGACCAGCGACATGATGTAGAGCGTGGCGAAGACCACGGCGTAATCGCGGTTGAGTACGCTAGCAGGCCGATGCCGTCGAGCGAGAAGATGGTCTCGATCAACAGCGAGCCGGCAAAGAACGCGTGCACGAAGGCGCCCGGGAAGCCGGCGATCACGATCAGCATGGCGTTGCGGAATACGTGGCCGTAGAGCACCTGCCACTCAGTGCAGCCCTTGGCGCGGGCGGTGAGCACGTATTGCTTGCGGATCTCGTCGAGAAACGAGTTCTTGGTGAGCAGCGTCATGGTGGCGAAGGCGGACAGCCCCATGGAGATGATCGGCAGCACGAGATGCCAGAAATAGTCGAGGATTTTCCCCGGCAGCGACAATTGCGACCAGTAGTCGGAGGTCAGCCCGCGCAGCGGGAAAATGTTGAAGAAAGACCCGCCGGCAAACAGGATGATGAGGAGAATTGCGAACAGGAATCCGGGAATCGCGTATCCGATGATGATGATGCCCGAGGTCCACACGTCGAAGTGCGAGCCGTCCCTGACCGCCTTTTGGATGCCGAGCGGTATCGAGATCAGATAGGTCAGCAGGGTGAGCCAGATGCCGAGGGAGATGGAGACCGGCAGCTTCTCCTTGATGAGCTGGAGCACCGTGGTGTCGCGAAAATAGCTCTTGCCGAAATCAAAGCGCAGATAGTTCCACAGCATGAGGAAGAAACGCTGGTAGGCCGGCTTGTCGAAACCGAACTGCTTCTCCAGGCTCTTGATGAATTCCGGGTCGAGGCCCTGCGCGCCGCGATATTTCGAGGTGACCGTGTCCATCGCGGCGCCGCCGCCGGGCTGACCGCGTGCGCCGAGATCGCCGGACGACCCCGAGATGCGCGAGGTGGCGCCCGTATCCGATCCCGAAAGCTGGGCGATCACCCGCTCGACCGGCCCGCCGGGCGCGAACTGCACCACCACGAACGCCACCAGCATGATGCCGAGCAGGGTCGGGACCATGAATAACAGGCGCCGGATGATGTAGGCGGTCATGTCCTGTGCGCGCTTGTGTGGCGCAGCCACCGCGCTGCGCCCCTCCTTCGGGCCGGCCTATCGTATATGAACCGGCACCGTTGCGCGATGCATATACGAGGGCGATCGACCACTGCTCATGCCCGGCATGCGGGCGTACGGGCGCAGGCTTGACGGCGACACCCGTCATCCCTGGCGTGGTTTCGTGACGCCGCAACGACGCGAGTTGGCCGGGGCAAGCGCGCGCTAGCGCGCGTCTCGGACGCGCCACGCCCGGCTGCGAGTGGAAGATCGGCGCTATCCGCGCTCGAGTTTCGCCGCCTTGTCGCGATCGTACCACCAGATCTCGGGAGCGCCGCGCGCGTAGCGCGGTTTTGTCGCCGGCCGGCTGAACACGTCCCAATAGGCGAGCCAGTGCGAGGGCTTGTACCAGTGCGGAACCCAATAGCGGCCCGAGCGGATCACCCGGTCGAGCACGCGGCACGAGGTCGTGAGGTTGGCGCGGCTGTCGGCGGCGATGACCTTCTCGATCAGCGCATCGATCACCGGATCGGATATGCCGGCCAAGTTCTGCGAGCCGCGCATCGCGGCGGCTTGCGAGGAGAAGAAGGTGCGCAACGAGTCGCCCGGCGTGTTGGAGAAGCCGAACCGCTGCACCGTGAGATCAAAATCGAAATCGTCCACGCGTTTGCGGTACTGCACGGGATCGACGATGCGCAGAGTCGCATCGATGCCGAGCACGCCGAGATTCTTGATGAAAGGCATGTGATGGGGCTGGAATGACGGCTCGTCGAGCAGGAACTCGACGCTGATCGGCTCGCCTTGCGGCGTGACTCGCTTGCCGTCCTTGACGGGGAAGCCCGCCTCCTGCAGCAACGCGCTGGCATGGCGCAGCATGGCGCGGTCCTGACCGGAGCCGTCGGAGACCGGCGGCACGAACGGCTCGCCGAACACTTCGTCGGGAACCTTGCCGCGGAACGGCTCGAGCAGCGCCAGCTCCTCGGGCGAGGGCTTGCCCACCGCCACCATGTCCGAGTTCTGGAACACCGAGTGCGTGCGCTTATAGCTCCCGTACATCAGCGTCTTGTTGGTCCACTCGAAATCGAAGGCGTAAATGAAGGCTTCGCGCAGCCGCTTATCCTTGAGTTTTTCCCGCCGCGTGTTGAAGAACCACCCCTGCGCGCCCGAGGGCGTATCGTCGGGAATGACGTCCTGCTTGACGCGGCCTTCGCGCACCGCCGGGAAGTCGTAACGCGTCGCCCAGATGCGCGAGGTGAATTCCTCGCGGAAGAGATAGGTCTTGCTGGTGAAGCCTTCGAAGGCCACGTCGCGATCGCGGTAGAATTCATAGCGCACGGTGTCGAAGTTGTTTTGTCCTTTCGAGACCGGCAGATCGGCGCCCCACCAGTTCTTGACCCGGTCGTATTCGATGAACCGGCCGGTCTCGAACCGGCCGACCTGATAGGGCCCGCTGCCCAGCGGCGGCTCGAGCGAGGTCTCCTCAAACGCGTGCGTGGAATAGTACGCGCGCGAGAAGATCGGCAGCGAAGCCGCGAACAGCGGAACGTCGCGCGCCCGACGCGGCGCGAAACGAAGAGACACGGTCGCGTCGTCGCTCGCCTGCGCGTCGACGAGGTCGCGCAGCAACTGCTGGGCGATCGGGTGGCCCTTCTCCTTCAGCGTCTTGAGCGAGAACGCGACATCGTGGGCGGTGAGCGGGCTGCCGTCGTTGAAGGTGATTTTGGGGCGCATCAGAAAGCGGTAGGTCAGCCCGTCGGCCGAGATCCGCACCGCGCGCGCGGCCAGGCCGTAGAGCGCGTCCGCCTCGTCGGCGGCGCGCGCCATCAGGCCGGCGTAGGTGAGCTCCATCCCCTGCGCGCCGTCGCCCTTGAGGATGAAGATGTTGAGCGAGTTGAAGGTGAGAAAGTTCTGATTGAAGACCCGGTTCGACCCGACCTGGGAGAACATGCCGCCCTTGGGCGCGGCCGGATTGACGTAGTCGAATTGCTTGAAGTCCGCCGGGTATTTGAGGTCGCCGAAGGCCGAGATGCCGTGGCGCTCGGGACCCTCGTCTGCGGTGGCCGGAGTAGCAATGGCGGCGGCCAGCGCGCCGGCACCGAGCGCGAGCGTGTCGCGCCGCGTCACGTGGTAGATGTTGCTCATGGTCGCGTTCCCGTCCTCGAGGCTTTTTCGGCGTCCCACCACCAGATGGTCGGGAAGGCGGAGGCGCCGTATTTAGGCAGGGGATCCTGCCGGTTGAAACGGTCCCAACGCGCGGTGCGGCTCTTGTCGGAGGTAAACTGCGGCACGACGTAGTTATTCCACAAGAGCACGCGGTCGAGCGCGCGCGTAGCGGCGACGAGCTCGGCGCGATCCTTGGCGAAGATCACCCGCTCGATCAGCGCGTCGATCGCCGGATTCTTGATGCCGACGTAATTGCGCGAGCCCGGCGTGTCGGCGGCCTGCGAGCCCCAGTAGTCGCGCTGTTCGTTGCCGGGCGACAGCGATTCCGGCCACGTGGCGACGATCATGTCGAAATCCCAGTTGCGCAGCCGGTTCTCGTATTGCGGATCATCCACCGTGCGCACGTTCACGGTGATGCCGAGCCGCTCGAGCGAGGGCTTGTAGAACAAGATGATGCGCTCGATGCTCGGATCCTCGGTGAGGATTTCGAGGCTCAAAACTTCGCCGCTCTTGGCGTTGACCAGCCTCTGGTTGCGCACCTCGTAACCCGCTTCCTTCAACAGCCGCATCGCTTCGCGCAGATTGGCGCGCACGTTCTCCGCGCTTCCGCCCACCGGGTTGGTGTATTCCGTGGTGAACACTTCGGGGGGGACCTTGTCGCGCAGCGGCTCCAGGATTTCTAGCTCCTGCCCCTGCGGCAAGCCGGAACAGGCGAGCTCGGTGCCTTCGAAGTAGCTCTTGATGCGGGTATATTGGCCGAAGAAGATCTGCTTGTTCATCTCCTCGAAATCATAGGCGAAGTTGAACGCGCGGCGCACCCGCGGGTCCTTGAATTTGTCGCGCCGCGTGTTGAACGCGAACGCCTGCATGATTCCCCTGCTGCGCTGCGGAAACTCCTCGAGCACCACGCGCTTTTCCTTGACCGCCGGGAAGTCGTAGGCCGTGGCCCAGTTCTTCGCCACGTTCTCAGTGCGCCAGTCGAGATGGTCGGCCTTGAACGCCTCGAGCGCCACCGTCCCGTCGCGGAAATATTCAAACCGCAGCTCGTCGAAGTTGTCGCGACCGACGTTGACGTTGAGATCCCTTCCCCAATAGTCCTTCACGCGCTCGTAGACGACGGTGCGGCCGGGGACGAACTCCTTGATGCGGTAGGCGCCGTTGCCGAGCGGCGGCTCGAGCGTGGTCGCGCCGACGTCGCGTTTGCGGCCGGACGCGTCGGTCCCCTCCCACCAATGTTTCGGCAAGACGTTGAGCTGGCCCAGGATGAGCGGCATTTCGCGATTGCCCGGCCCGTCGAAGATGAAGGTGACCTCGCGCTCTCCGGTTTGCTCCATCTTGGCGACGTGGCGGTAATAGGCCGCCAATCCGGGGCTGTGCTTCTTGAACGACTGCATCGAGAAGATCACGTCATCGACCGTGATCGGTTTGCCGTCGTGGTGGCGCGCGGCGGCGCGCAAGCGGAACGTGGCGTGGCTGAAATCGCGCGCATGCGTCACCGCTTCCGCGATCAGCCCGTATTCGGTCGACACTTCGTCGAGCGCGGGCGCGAGCAACGTATCCGAGATCATGCCGGTGCCGGCGGCGATCGATCCTTTGAGCCCGGCGACGACCTCGTTGAAATTGTCGAACGTGCCCACGGCCATGAGTCGCACGGTGCCTGCCTTCGGCGCCTGCGGGTTGACGTAATCGAAATGCTTGAAGTCCGCCGGGTATTTGAGCTCGCCGAACAGCGACAGTCCATGTCGCCAATCGGCAGGCGCCTCGCCGTTTCTCGTCTGCGCCAAGGCGCTCACGCCGAGGACCGGCGCTGCCAATCGCTCGAACACGGGGAATAAGCCTGCAAGAACGCCGGTGCGAACGAGGACTCGACGGGTCAGGCGCAAAGAAACCTCCGGGGCGAGAACACCAGCCACGCACGCAACGGCCGCATTGTGTCCGATTTTATGTGACTGGGCGCTGACAGGGGCGCGGTTGGACCCTCACTTCGCTATCGCTCTATAAATAGAGCCATGCCGTCGCCTGCGCTACGGATAAGACCCGCTCGAGTACGTTCATTACCAAAACTTAAAGTACGCGGTAAGGGCTACGCGCCCGTTCCGTCGCTATGGGTGCGTTCACTGCTGCTTCGCGCCGCCACCGGCCTCGGCCGCCTTGGGCAGCGGCGCCGGGTTGTCGGACAGCGAGTTGAGATAGGCGATGACGTCGGCGCGCTCGCCGCCACGCTGGATGCCGGCAAAGGTCATGTTGGTGCCGGGAATGAAGCCGCGCGGATTAGTAATGAACTGGCTGAGTTCGTCGATGGTCCAATTGCCGCCTTTGCCCTTCATCGCGGCGGAATAGTTGAAGCCCGCTTCCGATGCCCTCGGCCGGCCGACCACGCCCCACAGGTTGGGACCGACCATGTTTCGCCCGCCCTTGGTGAAGGTGTGGCAGGCCTGGCACTTCTTCGCCGAGTTCTCGCCGCGGCCGACATCGGCGTTGGCGAGGAGTTGCTCGATCGGCTGCTGCTGTTGCGGTTCCGCGGGTTTGCCGGCGGGCGTCTGCTCCGGCACGGCGACGTCATAGCCGGGCTTCGCCGGCTGGGTCGGCGCGAAGATCGCGCCGGCGGCAATGTTGATCGAGAGCACGCCAAGCAGCGTGCCCAGGATGGCGCCGAGAATCTTGTTGACTTCGAAGGAGTCCATTGCCGGGAGAGCTCGCGCAGCGTTTTCAAAGGAAACGAGCAGGCCGCCGCCGATTGCGGCGGCGCACAAATAGCCGGTTTGCCTCGGTGCTGGCAACCCGTATAACGAAGCGATTCCGCACCGCGCTCCTTCCTCTCCCGAGCACCTCGTTTGCGCGCATATGCGAAGGGGGGCCCGGCCGGCCGAGACGCAGCGATGGCCGACGTTCTCATTCTCATCCCCGCGCGCCTGGCTTCGACCCGGCTTCCCGGCAAGCCGCTCCTCGACATCGCCGGCGAGCCGATGATCGTGCACGTGATGCGCCGCGCGCAGGCGGCGCGGCTTGGCGCGGTGGTGGTGGCGACCGATTCGGAGGTGATCGCCGCCTGTGTCGAGAAAGCCGGCGGCCGCGCGGTGATGACGCGCGCCGATCACACCTCGGGCTCGGACCGCATTTTCGAGGCGCTCCAGATCTTCGACCCGCAGCGCCAGAGCGAGCTCATCGTCAACCTGCAGGCCGACCTGCCGACGATTGCGGCGTCCGACATCGCGGCCGCGGTCGCGGTGCTCGCCGACACTCCGGCGGTCGACATCGCCACGCTGGCGGCCGAGATCACGCGCGCGGACGAGCGCAGCGATCCCAACGTGGTCAAGCTCGTCGGCACGCCGGTTGCGGCCCGGCGCTTGCGCGCGCTTTATTTCACCCGCGCGACCGCCCCGGCGGGCGAAGGACCGCTCTATCACCACATCGGCCTTTACGCCTTTCGCCGTAGCGCGCTCGCCCGGTTCGTGGCACTCGGCCCTGCGCCGCTCGAACAGCGCGAAAGGCTCGAGCAGCTGCGCGCGCTCGAAGCCGGCATGCGCATCGACGCCGCCATCGTCGAGAGCGTGCCGCTCGGCGTCGACACGCCGGCGGATCTCGAGCGGGCGCGCGAGATGCTCGGGCGATCCACGTCGCGAGAAGAACGCGCCTGAGCGTGTGGGTCATCCTCATGCTGAGGAGCGGCGCGCACGCGCCGCGTCTCGAAGCATGACGATGATGCGCCCCACCCTTCGAGACCGGCCTTCGGCCCTCCTCAGGGTGAGGCAAACCCAGAGTTGACTTAGCCAAGCCGCGTGCGTACCGGAACCGCCATGAGCGCCAAGAAAATCGTGTTCCAGGGCGAACCGGGAGCCAACTCCCACCTCGCCTCGCGCGACGCCTATCCCGACCACGAGCCGGTGCCGTGCGCGACCTTCGAGGATGCATTTGCCGCGATAGGCACCGGCGAGGCCGCGCTCGGCATGATCCCGATCGAAAACTCGGTGGCCGGCCGCGTCGCCGATATTCACCATCTCCTGCCCGATTCCG
>VAZM01000580.1 GCA_005883135.1 Alphaproteobacteria bacterium | reverse complement strand
CCGGCGAGGTGCCCGAACGAGCCGACCCCGGGATGGGCGATCTTCGGGTTCTGTCCGGGCTCCTTCATCCAGCGCACAAGCTCGGCGATATTGTTGGGCGGCAAGGTCGAACGCGCCGCGAGCGTCGACGCGGCGGTATTGATGAGACCGATGCTGACAAAATCCTTTTCCGCATCGAACCCGAGGTTGGGGTAGAGCGTCATGCCCGCCGCGAGCGCCACCTGATGCAGCAGCACGGTATAGCCGTCGGGCGCGGCACGGGCGGCGCGGCCGGCAGCGATCATGCCGCCGGCGCCGCCGATGTTCTCGATGACGAGCTGCTGGCCGAGCGATTGCGACATGCTGTCCTGGATGATGCGCGCGATCGCATCGGTGGCGCCGCCGGGCGGGAACGGCACCACCAGCGTGATCGGACGGCTGGGATAGGTCTGCGCCGCTGCACTACCAAGCGCTAGGATCGATGCGGCGAGAAGCGCCGCCGCGCCGCCGAGCAGCGTGATGACCGCGCGCCGTTTCAAGCGAGCGAGATTCATCGGTCCCTCTGCCACCGGGGGGAAGGATATCGGATCTGCGGATCTGCGGATATCCGTCAGCGGGCGTTCGCCCTCATCCGGAGGAGGGCGCGTGAGCGCCCGTCTCGAAGCATGAGATCGACGCAGCGCCCCATGCTTCGAGACGCCTCGCAGCGCAAGCGCTGCGAGGCTCCTCAGCATGAGGGGTGGCGGCAAAGCGTCGGAAAATGCCCTAGACTGGCGATCAATGCTCCCGCCCGATCTCATCCTCCACAACGGCAAGATCATCACGCTCGACGCGACCTCACGCTTGGCGCAGGCGATCGCGGTGCGCGCAGGGCTCATCGCGTCGGTGGGCGAGGACGCGCCGCTCCTCAAGACGGCCGCGCCCACGACGCGGTGCATCGATCTTAAGGGCTATTCGGTGCTGCCGGGGTTTTTCGACGCACATCCGCACGCCGACCGCGAAGGTCTCAAGGCGCGCGGCGGCATTCCCATCGCCGGCCTTCATTCCGTCGCGGCGATCGTCGACGTCGTCAAACGCGCGGCGCAGACGATACCCGCCGGCGAGTGGATCGTGCTCATGCCCATGGGCGAGCCGCCGCACGAGTACATCAGCCGCCCCGAGCAATTGACCGACGGCCGCTTTCCGACGCGGCATGACCTCGATGCGGTCGCGCCCGATCACGCCGTCTATATTCGCGCGGTATGGGGCTGGTGGAGCCACCGTCCATTTCCCTCGGTTGCCAATTCCTTGGCGCTTCGCCGCGCGGGCGTGACGCGCGATACCCCCGCCCCGCACAACGTCGACATCGTGAAGGATGCGCGCGGGGAGCCGACCGGCGTCTTCTTGGAGCGGAATTTCGGCCCGGTCCTGGAGTACACGCTATTCCGCGACTTGCCCCGCTTCAAATACGCCGACCGCCTGGACAGTGTTCGCCTCGGCGCGCAGGCCTATGCCGCGGCAGGAACGACCTCGCTTTATGAAGGACATGGGCTCACGCCCACGGTGATCCGCGCCTATCGCGAGAATGCTGAGCGCGGCGCGCTCCCCTTGCGCATGCATGCCCCGATCAGCATGCCGAGCGCGGCGTTCGACGACAAACGGCTGCTCGATCTCTTCTATCATTATGCCGGCGTTGCCGGCGGCCGAGGCCGCGGCGACGACATCCTGCGCGTGGAAGGAATCAATCTGGGCGGCCATGCCGACAGCACCGTCGCGGAGATCATCGCCGCCGGCTATCCCTACGATCAGTGGGCCGGACATTTCTACCAAGCGATGACGCCAGCGCGCTTCGTGAAGCTCGGCATCGAAGCGGCGCGGCTCGGGCTGCGCGTGAATTGCGTGGTCAGCCGCGATCTCGAATACGCGCTGAGCGCCTACGAGGCGATCGACAAGGAGGTGCCGATCCGCGACCGCCGCTGGGTGGTCATCCACGTCAATCAGGCGAGCGACGCGCAGATCCGGCGCATGAAGGCGCTCGGGGTCATTGCCACGGTGGTGCCGGGTTTCCTCTGGATGGCAGGCGACCGCTACGGCCTCGACCGGCTCGGCGAGGAGGGCATCCCCATCCGGCGCATGCTGGACGGCGGCGTGCCGGTCGCTCTGTCAACCGACGGCGTGCCGTATTCCATGCTGTGGACCGCGTGGGAAGCGATTGCGCGCTGGGACGACGACGGTCAGCGCCGCCTCGGCGAGAGTCGGCTGACGCGGGAGGAGGCCTTGCGCATGGCGATCCAAAGCGGCCATCGCTTGACCTGGAACGAGGACAGATTCGGGTCGCTCGAAGTCGGCAAGGTGGCGGACCTGGTCGTGCTGGCCGAGGATCCGCTTTCCTGCGAGCTCGATCGGCTCAAGGACATCCGTGTCGATCGAACCTTCCTCGGCGGGCGGGAGGTGTTTGTAAGGCGGTAAGGGGGCCCGTCCGGCGAGCCTGTCAGCGCATGGCGTCGTAGACCGTCTTGCCGCCGACCATGGTGAGCAGAGGTTTGATCGCCAGGATCTCGTCCGCGGGCACGGTGAGGTAATCGCGATCGAGCACCAGCAGATCGGCGTACTTCCCCGGCGCGAGCGATCCCAGATTTCCCTCCTGGAACAGAAACACGGCGTTGGCGCGCGTGTGCGCGATCAACGCCTCTTCGCGCGAAATGGTCTGCCGCAAGACCTGCCGGCCGCCGATCATTTTGCCGGTGACCGCCCACCACAGCGTGGTGAACGGGCTCGACGGCGTCACCGCGGTCGCATCCGAGCCGAGGCCCCAGGGAATCCCGCTGTCCTGGATCATGCGCAACGGCGGCATGTCGTAGGTGAGTAATGGCCGGCTGTGAATCTGGGCGTACACGTTTAGCCGTTTCATGCGCTCGAGATCCTGCGGCTGCGCCTGATCGAGATGCGAGAAGGTCCAGCGCAGCCCCTTGATCGGCCGCTCCTTGTTGATCGCCTCCATCGCCGTCAGGAAGCCCTCGATGCTGCCGCGCAGTTGCGCGTGGACATTGAGGTGAATGCCGTTTTGCGCCAGCGCCAGGCCGAGCCGTTGCCAAAGCTTGAGCGCGTCGGCGGAAGGATTGGCGGCCTTCGCTAGCAGCGCGTCGTGCAACGGGAAGTACAAAGTCTCTCCGTAGCCGGTCAGGTCGAACCAATCGTCGCCCTGGAACGGTTTGATCTCACCCATCCTGGCGATCAGGTTGTCGACGTCCGCGGCGGAGCGCGGTTCCTCGTAATAGTTGTAGAACGAGCGCACCGTCATCTGCCTGGAATCATGGGCGATGCGAAACGCCTCGATGTGGCTCGCCTTCATTCCGGTTCCGCCTTGATCCTGGAACGCGGTGATGCCCATCTTGTTGAGGTCGCGCATGAGGAGCCGCGCGTTCTCGACCGCCTTGTCGCGCGCGACCTCGCCGAGCTTGTCGCGCAACAGACCGATCGCGGGGCCGCCGTTGAGCGCCCCGGTCGGCTGGCCCTTCTCGTCCTTTTCGATCTTGATCCCGGTCGGATCGGGAGTGGTCGGTTCGATGCCCATCGCCTTGAGCGCGGCGGTGTTGGCGTAGACGCGGAAGTAGAAGAGCTGCAGCGCCACCGGGTTGTCCGGCGCAATGCCGTCGAGCTCGGTCCGGCTGAAGCCGCGAGGTTCATCCACGAACTGCTCTTCCGACCAACCTCCGAGCACGACCACCCACTCGCCCGGCTTGGATTCGGACGCCTTGTGCTTGATCAGCTCGAGCGCCTCTCGATGCGAGGTGACGCCATCGAGCCGCACTTCGCGATGCCAGTACTCCGCGGCGCGCATGTAGTGCGCGTGATTGTCGATCAGCCCGGGGATGACGGTGCGACGACCGAGGTCGAGCACGCGCGTGAGCGGCCCTTTGTGCTTCTCGATCTCGGCATTGCTGCCGACCGCGAGAATGCGCTCGCCCTTGATCGCAAGCGCCTCGGCGATCGTGAACCGATCGTCCACGGTGACGATCTTGCCGTTGAACAGCACGATGTCCGCCGGCGCTTGCGCCGAGGCGGGCTTGCTCCAGCCAAGCGCGACAGCAAGGAGGACGAAGGCGGTTACGATGTCACGCATGATGCTCTCCTCGAAGCGGCTTTCTGCCGTTGAATAATGCCGCGCAATCACGCCCTCGCCTAGGTTTCGCTCGTGAGGCTGCGCCACGCGAGCGGCCTGTCGTCGGTTATGACGCCAACTGCCTTGCTGGCCGTTATCCCCAGCACGAGGATAAACCCGAGCTCGGCGATGTGGTGAGGGTGATCGAACAGAAAACTGAATTGCGGGGGATAGATAAAGTAGGCAGCGGCGACTCCGCTTGCCAGTGACGCGATGACCGCGACCGTGCTGCCGAAAAACACCGCAATGAATATTGTCGGTAGCAGATAGGCGAACGCCAAATCTTCGGGGTCGTGCCAAATCTCGAGCGCTGTCAAATGCCAGTGAATCTGGGCGAGCACCAGCGAGGTGAGCACAATCAGCGCCAAGGACAGCCCGATCGGTAGAATCAAATCGCGAGCGGTTTTCGCCTTGATCGGGCCATGACTGGCAAACGGCTTTGAGATTTGGCCGCGTGGCGGGAGAGGCCAACCGGCCGCCGCGCCGCCGAGCGGTCTGATCAACCCGCGCCGCTTCACTGCCCAATCTCTCCCGCGCTCCGGGCGAAAGCATAGCACAGCTCGGCGGTGCAGGAGACCTACTGCTAGAGAATTGCAATGCGGCTTATCCCGGCTTCGGACATGGCCGGATCAACCTTGCGGGGGCGCAGCTGCATCATGAGCCGACGTCGCAATCGATG
>VAZM01000297.1:8279-8646 GCA_005883135.1 Alphaproteobacteria bacterium | reverse complement strand
GACGCTCCACCTCGTATAACCCGCTCGAATCCTTCACTCCTTTCATGTGTGTTCCTCCGGATCATTCGATTCGTTTGATGTTCGCGTCACGAATGACCTTCGCCCATCTTTCCATTTCCGATTTGATCTGGGCCTGGAACTGTTCAGGGGAGCTGATGGAGACGCCGAAGCCGATCGCCGCAAGGCGTTCCTTCACCTCGGGTCGCGCCAGAATCCTGGCGATCTCCCGATAGAGCTGGTCGACGATCTCCTTCGGCGTTCCAGCCGGAGACACGACGCCCTGGAAGAACAGGGACTCCTGGCCTGGAACGCCCACCTCCGCCAAGGTCGGCACGTCGGGAAACTCGGGAGCGCGCTGGCCGCTCGT
>VAZM01000297.1:0-8217 GCA_005883135.1 Alphaproteobacteria bacterium | reverse complement strand
CGGAGCACCGCCGTTGAACGGCACATGCAGAAGGTCGAGCCCGAAGGCGAGCTTGAACAATTCGGCGGCCAGCTGCGCCGACTGCCCCGTACCGGCGGATGCGTAACTGTACTTGCCGGGATTGGCCTTCACCAGCGCGACCAGTTCCTTCACGTTGTGCGCCGGGAACGAAGGATTCACCACCAAGACGTGAGGCGACGTCACCGCCAATGCGACCGCGGTGAAATCCCTGACCGGATCATACGCCAGCTTGGCATAGAGGCTCGGATTGATGACGAAGCTCGGAGTCACGATGAGCAACGTATAGCCGTCCGCCGGGGCCTTTGCGGCGGTGGCGGTGCCGACGTTGCTGGCCCCGGTGGGCAAGTTCTCCACGTAGAACGATTGGCCCCAGATCTCGGTCAGCGGCTGCGCGAGGACGTGCGCCAACACGGTCGCGGGGCCGCCGGCTGTGAACGGCACGATGATCCGCACGGAGCGCGTGGGATAGGTCTGCGCTCCCGCCGTCCTCGACACGGCGGACGTCGCGGCGGCGGCGCAGGCAAGGCGCAGGAAGTGACGACGAATGAGCTGCATCGCGTTCTCCTCTGCACACGAATTGTCGCGTGCGCATGCTCGCAGCACCGGCAAAAAAGAACGTCGGTTTATTGAGAGTGCGATGCCTGCCGACGGCACCAGCGCTGCCCGTTGCGCGCACGGAGACCCCGGCACGTCCCGCTGAAGGGCTGCTGAGGCCGACGTTACACGACGGTTGACCCGTGTGAAAGAGGCGTCACGTCCCGCGCATGACTAGCTTCGCATCGACGGGACGCCGCGCGACCATTTCTCCATCCGCGGCTCGATCGTGGTCGACCAAAGATCGCGGTCAGCGACGTCCTTGAGCGTGACGGTCATCACCTCACTCGCTCCGTCGATCGCCACATGGCCGAAGAATTGCAACCCGAAGCAGGGGGCTAGGTCGTCGCGCTGCGCGCCGCTGCATCCCTTCTGGAAGACCGCGCGCGGACCGAACGTGTTATCGAGCGTTTGCGGCCGCCAGGTGCCGGCATGGAGGGGGCCGGAAATGAATTCCCAGAACGGCTCGAAGTCCTGGAACACGGCCTTGTTGGGATCGTAGTAGTGCGCCGCGGTATAGTGCATGTCGGCGGTGATCCAAACCGTATTGCCGATGCCGGCATGCTTGATGAAGGCGAGAAGATCGGCGATTTCGATTTCGCGCCCGCGCGGGGTGCCATCGCCTTGCGCGATCGCGTCGCCACTCACCACCCCGATCGGCAAATCGGCGGCGATGATCTTCCAAGTTGCCTGCGAGCTCATCAATTCGCGTTTGAGCCAGGATACCTGCGTTGGCCCCAGGATCGCGGCCGGCGCCCCATCTTCGCCGTAAGGCGTGCGGTAGGAACGCATATCGAGCAGGAACACGTCGAGCAGCGGACCATAGGGGATTTTGCGATAGATGCGGCCGGCTTCGGCCAGCGTCTCCCGCATCGGCATGAATTCATGGAAGGCGCGGCATCCGCGCGCGGCCAATTTAAGTACGCTTCTGTCGGCGTAACCGCCCCAGCGGAGCGCCTCGCCCGGACACCAATCGTTGGTAACTTCGTGATCGTCCCATTGCGCGAACAGCGGCACCTCGGCATTGAAGGCGAGCACATTTTTATCGAGCAGGTTGTATTTGTAATTGCCGCGAAACTCCGCGAGCGTCTGGGCGATCTTTGACTTGTCCTCGGTGACGATGTTCCTCCACACCTCGCCGTTCGGAAGCTTGCGCTCCGTGTGCAGCGGGCAGTCGGCGTAGATGTGGTCTCCGCAATGAATGAAAAAATCGGGCCGGGACTTCAACATGGTCGCGTAGGTGCGCATGCCCCCGCGCGCCTCGTCGATGCCCCAGCCGCCGCCGGCGGTATCGCCCGACCACACGAACGAGATGGCGCGCCGTTCGCTCGGCGCCGTGCGAAAACGCCCGACCTGCGGCGAACCGAGCGCGCTCGGAAACGAATGATCCTGGAAGCGGATGCGATAGAACACGTCCTTCCCGGCGGGCAGACCCTCGAGCAACGCCTTGGCGGTGAAATCGGTTTCCGGCAGAGCGTCGACGAAGACCGCGTTGCGAATAGTTTTGAAACTTTCGCTGGTCGCCACCTCAACCAGCATGCGCGATGGTCTGTCCGCCCGCGCCCAGACAATCGCGGAATCGGCGGAGACGTCGCCGGACTGGACGCCGTGGGTAATCACCGGCCGATCGGCGGCGCGGCTCAGCGCGGGCTTGGCGATGCCGCCGGCGGCCGCCATCACCGCCGACGAAGCCGCAGTAGTCAAGAAGCGGCGCCGCGTCAGCGACGCGCCGCTGCGCATGACGGCCATCGGGCCTCCGCCGTCGAATCACCGCGGCGGAAGCTGCCCGCGTCGTCTGACAGACGCTCGACATTTTGACGACGGCTATGTGACTCCTCGATTCAGCAGCGGACGCAAATGCGCGACCGATATCGCCGTGTCATCGGAGAGTCATCGATTCGGCATATCTGAGCGCGGATGAGGATGCTGGCGCTCTCCGCCTGCGCGTTCTGCGCCATCGCCGCTGTGCTACACCTGGCGAGCATCGCCGCCGTCGTGAGGCGCATGCGCCGCTTCGAGTCGGACGAGACCGAAGAGGAAACGCTCGAGGGCATCTCGATCGTTCGACCGGTCTGCGGACTGGAGAATTTCACCGAGGAAACGTTGCTGTCGGGCTTCCGCCTGGAATATCCCGACTATGAGATTTTGTTCTGCGTGGCGCAGCCGAGCGATCCGGTCATACCCCTGGTGCGGCGCTTGATCGAATTGCATCCGCATGTTCCGGCGCGACTGCTGATCGGCAATGAATGCGTCAGCGCGAATCCCAAGCTCAACAACCTCGTCAAAGGATGGATTGCAGCCTCCCATCCTTGGATTGTGATGGCCGACAGCAACGTGCTGATGCCCCCCGATTACCTTCATCGCCTGCTTGAAAGCTGGCGGCCTGATACGGGTCTCGTCTCATCGCCGGCGATCGGATGCGCACCCGGCAATGTCTGGGCGGAGCTCGAATGCGCCTTCCTCAACACCTATCAGGCGCGCTGGCAAGGTTTTGCCGACAGCGTCGGATTGGGCTTTGCGCAAGGCAAGACGATGCTGTTTCGCCGCTCGATCCTCGAGTCGGCAGGCGGTATTCGCGCGCTCGGCCTCGAAAGCGCGGAGGACGCCGCATTTACGAAGCTCGTGCGCAAGAGTGATTTGCGCGTGCGCGTGGTGAACCGGCCCTTCCCGCAACCGCTCGGGCACCGTACCGTCGCGGAGGTATGGAGGCGGCAAGTGCGCTGGGCGCGCCTGCGCCGTGATACCTTTCGGGCTTACTTCGTGCCGGAGGTCGCCGCGGGCGGGCTGCCTCCGCTTGCGGCTTGCGCGATTTTCGTGGGAGCGCAGGACTGGCCGGTGGCGGGCGCACTCATCGCCTTCGCTGCGATCTGGTATGGCGCCGAGGCTGTTCTGGCTTACACCGCCGCCTGGCACCTTTCGTGGCGATCGCCACTCGTGTGGCTGGCCCGCGACGCGCTCCTGCCGATCCTGTGGTTGGCGAGCTGGCTCGGGAACGGGTTCGTCTGGCGCGGCACGCCGATGCGCGTCCTCAACCGCGGCTCGGCCGCGTAAGGCATCAATTCGCCACAGAACTCGAGGACTGCGGCGCGCCGCGGCCTCGGCGCCGTGTCGAGACTAGGCCGGATTCCCCTTTGTGACCCGCATCTTAGCGAGAAGAGGGAGGAAAGCGCAAAAGTGTGACCCGGGTCACAGACGCGCCATCCTGCTGGATATATCTCTTACCCAACAGAGGGTGCTTTGGAAGAAGGAGATGTGTCATGACCTGGACCTCGGACCGCGCGGGCGTTTTGCTCTACTCGATCCTGGGCACGGTTCTTGTGCTGTCGTGGATCTACATCCCGGCGTGAGGCCGGCCGACTCAGCGAAGGATCGCCCGGATTGACCTCTTGCCGGACCTAGCCGCCCTTAGTCCTCGAGCGGCGTGATGGGGTCGCCCTTACGAATAAGGCCGCCGACCTCGATACGGCAATTGAGCCCGGAGCGATTAAGGAGGGGCGTGTAGACGGGCCGCCCCAGTAGCTTCTCCAGATACCTGCAGGGAAAGTTCAGCCGCCCACCGGTGAGCACGGTTTCACCGACCTTGAAGCGCCTGCCGACGAGGTGGCCGAGCGGTACGCCCATCGTCGTAAGATTGCGGCGATGATCTGCGGGCGCAAGTTCAACCTGTTTGCCAGGTTCCGGAGGATCACCCCGCGCGAGCGCCGCGAGCACTTCGATTTCGATGAGCGTCACCTCGCGCGCGTCGGGTTTTGGCGAGTAGGTGCCGGTGCCGTAGAAATAGCGATCGCCGTCGATGCCGCGGCCGGCGACGAGCTTGGCTTCGTCGAGCTCCTCCATCGCGAGCGATGCTCGTTTCGCGATATGAATATGGAGCAGGCGGCCGGACCAGCTCATGGCGTCTCGTCCGGCGGCGTGGTGGACAGCGGGCGATAGGATCTCATTCCGCCGCCTGCCGTGCCGGCGGGCGCACGCTCTCCAGCCCATCCGCGTCAGTCGCAGAAATTGTCGTGCGCACCATGAGCCTCGCTTCGTGCGCGGGCCAGGGGCGGCCGCGATGCATGGTTGCCCGGTTGTCCCACATGACGACGTCCCCTTTGCGCCAGCGATGCACGTAGCTGAGGCCAGGCGCGGTCGCGGCATCCATTAGCTCGGTGAGGAGCTTTTGCGCTGCCGCCTGCTCCACACCCTCGATCGCGTAGGCATGCGAGGCGAGATAGAGCGCACAACGGCCGTTTACCGGATTCGTCCATGCCATGCGCCAGCATTGCGGCGGTAGCGCCGCGCGCTCCTCCGTGCTCGCCAGGTCGGGCGCGATCTGGCCGCGCGAATGGGCATAGTCGTGCCAGGCGAAGGAATTCGCGAGTCGCTTGCGCAGCAGGCCCTCGAGCCGCTCCCAGGCAAGCCGGGTGGAGACATATTCGGTCTCGCCACCGCGCGCGGGAATGATCCGCGCCGAGAGCACCGAGGCGAGGGCCGGCACGCGCTTGAAGGTGCTGTCGGTATGCCAGAGCTGGTTTGCTTTGTTGCGTAGCGCCAGCCGGTGATCCGCCGGCACGACGTTGCCGTTCTCATCGATCGTGCTGAGGATCACGAGGTTGGTGCCGACGCCGAGCGAGCCGACTTTGGTCACCTCGAGCGGCCCGAACCGCCGCGAGAAGGCGAGCTGCGTCTCGTCAGTCACCTCCTGGCCGCGAAAGACGAGGACCGAATGCTCCTCGAATGCCGCCCGCACCGCATCGTAGGCGGCCGCATCGGCCGCGATCTCGGCGAGCGTCACGCCGCGCAGTTCGGCGGCAAAGCCCGGACCCAGCGGAACGATGTCCATCGGCGAGCCCTCCCTTGGCTTTTATTGCTCAAGCTTCCACGAGATTATGCCGGCTCGCAAGGCATCCGCGTCCGACCGTTAGGGCGCCCGCGCTCGGCGACGAAGCGCCCCCCGCCCGTTCGCAGCAAGGCTCTAAAACAGGCCGTTAACGAATGCTCGCCCTCCCAGGCGCTGAACCCGCCCTAAGCCCCTTTTGAACCAATCGCCCCCCCGGCGCGACAAATAGCCGGGAGCCACCTGCGGCGATGCGCCGGACTTGAGGTGGCGGGTGATCGGTTAGGGGGGCGTCATGCACATCCTCAGCGGGCTTTAACCCGGAATCTGCCTCGCCGACGGCGATTGTGCCGTTGCGCGCGGCTTCCCGCGTTTTCCCGCTTCCCGGCCACCTTCATCGCGCCCGCTCGCGCGGGATCAGGACCTCGCTTCTTGGGGAGAATGTCTTATGACTCGCCTTCGCTACGACCACATCTTGGCAGGGACGGCCCTCGCGCTGGTTCTCGCCGCCATACCGGCGGGGAGCCTTGCCCAGACTGCCGACAAGGCATCGCCGCTGCCCGCCGCCGCAGCACCTGCGGAGCAGCAGGCGACCGAAGCACCGTCGGCCAACCCGACCTTGGCGGAGCCGACGGTCGCCGTTGACCCGCTGGCCTCGCTCGATCCAGCCGACCGCCCGTTTGCGGAAAAGATCCGCGATTTCTTCGCCGCGACCTCGGATCGAATTTTTGCCAGCAAGAAGGAGCGCGCCGCGGCCGAGGCGTTCTACCAGAGCCGCAACTACGCGCCGGTTTGGCTCGATAAAGGAATCGAGAATGCGCGCGCCATCTCCGCCATCGCTCGGTTGAAGAACGCCGATGCCGACGGGCTCGAGGTGAGCGACTACAAGATCCCGACTTTTGCCGGCCTCGCGCCCGAGGCGCTGGCGGAAGCCGATCTCAAGCTCACGCAGACCGTGCTCACCTATGCCCGTCATGTGCAGGCCGGCCGTTTCCCCTATACCCGCGTCAGCCGCAATATCGAGCTGCCGCAAGCCGCGCCCGAGCCGGCGGACGTCCTCAACGCCGTCGCCGCGACGCAGGATGCGGGCAAGGTGCTCGACACCTTCAGCCCGCAGCACGAAGAGTATCGCAAGCTCAAGGCGACGCTCGCGGAACTGCGCGGCACCGCTGGCGCCAAGAAAGGCGATAGCTCCCGGCAAATCGAGACGATCCTCGTCAATATGGAGCGCTGGCGCTGGTATCCGCGCGACCTCGGCTCCGCGCACGTGATCGTCAACCAGCCAGACTTCACGCTCAGGGTGATGCATGACGGCGCGCAGGTGTGGACCACCCGCATCGTCATCGGCAAGCCCAGCATGCCGACGCCGCTCCTGAGCGAGACGATGAAATTCATCACCGTCAACCCGACCTGGCACGTGCCGCCGTCGATCGTGCACAACGAGTATCTGCCGGCGCTGGCACAGGATCCCACCGTGCTTTCCCGCATGGGGTTGCGCGTGAGCTACAGCGGCGGTGGCGTCTCGATCTCGCAGCCGCCGGGCCCCGGCAATGCGTTGGGACGGATTCGGTTCAACTTCCCCAACCGCTTCCTGGTCTATCAACACGACACCCCGGACAAGTACTACTTCGCCCACGAGGTGCGCGCCTACAGCCATGGCTGCATGCGCGTGCAGGATCCGGCAAAATATGCCGAGGTTCTTCTCAATATCGTGCACCCGGAGGAGCACTGGACGGCGGCGCGGATCACGCGGATGTTCGGCAGCGCCGAGCAGAACCTGCAGCTGCAGCCGACGCCGGTCTGGGTGCACCTCACCTATCAGACCGCCTTCGTCGACAGCGCCGGCAAGCTGCAAACGCGGCGCGACATCTACAATCTCGATAGCCGCACGCTGGCGGCGATGAAGAACGGACGCGGTGGATTTGAGTCGGCGCCCGAGCGCAAGCGCGAGCACGAGCTGATCGCCTCCAACCAGCGCAGGTCCGCTCCGCCGGCGCCGGTCGCGCAACCCGCGCGTAGCGGCTCGTTCTTCCAGTCGATGTTCTCCCCGCCGGCGGCCTACGGCAGGCCCGCTGTCTATCGCTGAGCGCTTTGCAAATCGACGTCATGGCCGGGCTTGTCCCGGCCATGCGCGTTTTTGTTGCGTCAGGAACAGAGCCACCGCAACTCGGGCTTGCCCGAGTCGCGGCAGCATTGAGTGCCGTACGTCGCGTGATCGAAGTTGCGATGGCAACCGCGGGCGGGGCGGGCCAATTCGAGCCAACGGCTACGCCGAAATCTCCTTCGCCTTGATCACGTATTTGAAGCTATCCGGGTCGAGCGCGTCGAGGCGCTCGCCGTTGACCTCTGCTTGCGGATACATGAGGAAGCCCACCTTGGGACCCGTCGAGCCGGGCAGCTCGACATCGTGCGCGAAGTTGTAGGCGAGCCAATTCATCTCCCAGGCGCCGAACAGCGTCTTGCGTGCGGCGGCCACTTTTGGATCATCCAAGGCGAGTTGCCCCGGCGGCTCTTCCAGCGCCACCTTGCGCACGTCCGCCGGATCGACCGGGACCCAGCCGAACCCGCTGAGGAAGACCTCGGCGCGACAGTGTTGCGCCTTGCTGACGATGTCGCTCGCCGCCCCGAGGCTCTTGTAGCCGAACCGCGAAGGCGCGATGCGGATGCCGTAGACGTCGCGCGCGGGCAGTCCGACCGCACGCGCCAACCCGACATAGAGCGCATTCAAATCCGCGCACTTGCCGCCAAGGTCGCCGGTTTTGAGCATGGAGGCGATGTCGCCG
>VAZM01000296.1 GCA_005883135.1 Alphaproteobacteria bacterium | reverse complement strand
CGAACCAGGCGTCCAGCGCCGCCACGACCGCCTCCGGTGCCATGGACTCCGACAACTCGGTGAACCCGCGCAAATCAGCAAAGAGCAGGACCGCGCGGATAGTCTCGCCGATCTCGCGCCGCGACCGCCCGGCCAATACCTGTGCGGCACCGCGGCGGCCGACATAGGCCTCGAGCAACGCGGCCAGTGTCGCGCGCCCGCTGAGGCCGGCAAGGGGTGCGGCGGCGAAGCGCGCCGCCTGACGCAACAGCGTGGACTCGCGATCGCCGAGCGGGCGCGAGAGCGCCCAAGCGAGCAGCGGACCACCTGAAGCGCGATGATCTGCTGCCGGTCCGACAACATCCTCCTGCACCAGCCCGGTGCCGAGCCCTGCGAGCCAGTCGCGGCCGACTTTGCCTTGTTCTACGCTGCCGCCCTGCCCGACCGGGTCGATCGACCCGAAGCTCAGCGCCTCGATCACGGCCCCGCTCTCCGCCCGCCATAGCCAGGTGCGGCGAGCGATGATCGGATGCGGTACCGCAAGCGTCAATGCGCCGCCGGCCACTGGCAAGCCGCCGGCCAGGAACAACTCAGGGCCGGCCGAGGCGCACACCTCGTCCACCAGCCAGGCGATGGGCGCGGGCAGATCCATGCCGGGATCATGCTGCCGCGGCCCGGGCTGTCATCCGTGCCACGGCCGTTATTGGCAAGTTCCATCTGAATCCTGCCATACTTGTCACTCCCAGCGTTCGCTGTGCGGCGCCAATCTATCGCACGCACGTCTATCGAGAACGAACGACGAAGGATATCAAGGAGAGACCGATGCAAGAGGACCTCGTCGTCCGCCGCGAGACGCGCATCACGGCGCCGCCTGCCGCGGTGTTCGCCCTCCTGACCGATCCGCAGAACATCCTGCGCTGGATGGGAACGGAGGCGCAGGTTGAACCAGAGCCCGGCGGGCTTTACCTCGTCAACGTCACCGGCGCTCGCTTCGCCCGCGGTTCCTTCCGCGAGGTCGTGCCGGTGCACCGATTGGCTTACAGCTTTGGCTGGGACGGCAGCGAGGAGGTCCCTCCGGGGTCGAGCCTGGTCGAGATCGACCTCATCGAGCAGCCGGGCGGGACGCTCCTGCGCCTGACCCATACTGGCCTGCCGAATGCCGAGCAATGCGCCGGGCATGCGGAAGGCTGGGCGCATTACCTCGGCCGGCTGGCCGAAGTTGCGGCCGGGCGCGACCCGGGCCCGGACCCTTGGCACGGCCGCACCGGTCGGGAGTGACGGCTTTCCGCTCGCGAGCCTTCAAGTCGGCGTTCGATCAACGTGCTCAATAAAGTGGACTGGGGCTGTAAAGGCTCTAGTCGTCGCCACCGCCCGCCGGCGGATTGACATGCGCCGGGATGGTGCCCGAGGCGGTGCGGATTCCCGCGCTTCGATCGCCGTTCGACCGCACCGCCTCGAGGAAGGTCGCATTCATGCCGCCGTCGGCGCCGGTCGTTGCCGGCACGGTCGGAGTGCCGCGGTTGATCAACTCCACGGTCTCGAGGTCGTCACGGCGCTGCTTCTCGCGTACAGCGAGCACGACATCCTCGCGAACCCGATAGAACGGGCAACGTCCCGCGGGGTTGAAGCCGTCCGCGGACTCCGCATCGAACACGTAGCTCCTTTCGCAGACGTTGACCTTCGGCTCGAGGTGCGTGACCTCGAAATGATCAGAGCCCTGCTTGATCATTTTCCAGAATGGCATGTGGGGAGAGTCACGGTGGCGGGCCATGTTGAGCGCCGTCATCCGGAACGGATAGGCCTGCAGCTGGAATGACTTTTGGCCGCCGAAGAATGCCTCACGCGCGAGCGCGTAGATCTCCGCGATCTGCTCGTCGGTCATGGCGTAGCAGCCGGCGGAGGAGCAGCCGCCGTGGATCATGAGGAACGCGCCGGTGCGGCCGTTCGCCCGATCATACGCATTCGGGAAGCCGGTATTGATCGCGAGGTACTGGCTGGAATCCGGATTCATCAGGCCAGGGGTGATCGTATAGAAGCCCTCCGGCGCCTGCCGGTCGCCGGTCTTGAGCTTGGGCCCCAACTCGCCCGACCAGCGGCAGATCGGATACGTGCGAAGAAGGGCGAAGCGACCGCTGTCGTCCTGCTTCCAGACCTCGAGCTCGGCCTCCTCCTTGAACACCCGGATCAGGATCGGCGATTCCTTGTCCATGTGCTTTGCTTTGAGCGTGGCCAACATCTGGTCCGAGAGCGGTTGCATGTGGCGGCCGCTCGACACCGGCGGCCCACCCGAGCATGCGGCAAGCGTCATCTGTGCGGCGATCGCGGCCGATGCCACGAGCGCACGAAAAAGAGGTGATGAAACCGTGAATTGGTGCCGCACGCCCGCCCTGACCCCGAACATGCGAAAAGCTAGGTCCGGAGTTGGGTGAGATCAGGGCAACGGCCGAGCGGCGCGCACTTCAGGCTCGGTTGGAAAACAAAAGCTTACCCGCAACGTCCTGCAGTGAGGACCCGATCGCGGCCACCGATCGATTTTCACCTTTCGTCAACCGTATGCTGCGTGCAAGTGTCGCCCATGTGAACGGCAGTCGGATACCCTCAGCGGTCGAGAGTACGGGCGGACATCCCCAGCGCGATCCATCCAGAATCAAGCGGTCGATCAAGTAGGCCAAGCAGCGCCCCAGCGATCCGCATAGGCCACCTCGGCGACCGGCCTGCGTGCGAGCGGACCGAATTTTCCCTGCGGATAGCCGATCGGCATCAATGCGTAGGTTGACACGTCCGACGGCAAGTGGAGCAGGTCCTTCACTTCGTCCTCGCAACGGATGTGGTTGGTCGTGATCACGGTGCCCAATCCGAACGCGCGGCACGCCAGGATGATGTTCTGCACCGCCGGATAAATGCTGGCGCCGCGAATCCGCTGCTCGTAGGCGAGCTCTCCCGCATAGATCGCTTGCACCGATGGCGGGAGTGTCTCGCGCGGCGGCGGCGGGCGATCGCGCAAACAGGGGACCAGCAGTATCGGCGCATCGCCCATGTGGTCCCACAAATACGCGCCGGAGGTCAGGAAACGCCGGTACTGCTCATCGCTCATGTGCGGGGGACATCCGCGCGCCTTGTAGACCTCGCTCGCGATATCGGAGGCCTTGCGGTAGATCACGCCCAGCCGGCGCCGTTGCTCCGCGTCGCGCACCACCACGAATACCCAGTTCTGCGCATTGCCGGCCGAGGGCGCGCGAACGGCGGCGTCCAGAATACGGGTGATGATCTCCTGCGGCACTGGATCGGGTTTGAGCCGGCGCAACGCCCGCGCGGAGTACATGGCATCGAACAAGCCGATCTCAGGCATGGCGGACCCTCACGCGTCGAATTCGTTCGGCAGCCTAGCGAGCTGCGTCATATACGCAACATCGCGCGATCGCAGTGTCCGCGTGGGCAACTCCAGAAGCAACGTGGCCGCCTGCGCAGCCGTCTCTTGCCGCACCGGGTGTGCTATTCTCTCCTCCGGACGCACAGACGACGCGGACCGCGTACGGATCGGAACGATCGGTCACGAGCTCAGCGCGTTCACGGGTGGGGTGCGGAGACGCAGGCGCCGATGCGCCGTTAACATCGAGGATAGATCAATGATTATTCTGCGACTGACCTGCGCGCTCGCCGCGGCGGGCGCATTGATGACCACATCTGCGGCGCAGGCGCCGCGTTCGCCTTGGCCCGCCGGCGACGAGATCGGAATGGCCAACACGCTCGGGCCAGCGACGTGGCAGCGCTGCGCCACCTACCTTGCCGATCCCAAGGCGAAGTCCTACGAGCTCTCGCACTTGCGCTCGAACACCATGCCGCAGTCGCCGTTCGGGGTGCCGTTGCGGGACAGGTATAGGCCCACTGTCGGAATCGCCGGCACGCGGCACGCCTTCAACGGCGAGGAGACCGTGAGCGGGGAGGCCGGAGCGCAAGGCACGCAAATGGACGCGATCGGCCATTTCGCCGTGCTGCCCGAGGCCTGGGATGGCAAGGGCGAGTTCCCCGCCGACAAGGCACGGTATTACGGCGGCTACGCGCAAGCCGACGTGAAGCCGACCGCGGAGTCCCCGCTGCAAAAGCTCGGCATCGAAAAGGTGCCGCCGATCATCACGACCGCGGTGCTGCTCGACGCGAAGAGCCATCTCGGGCGTGGCAGCGCGATGCAGCCGGGCCAGGCCGTCACCGCGGCCGATATCGAGGCCATGCTGAAGGCGCAGGCGTTGGACAAGCGCGGCCTCATGCCCGGCGATGTGCTCTACATCTACACCGGCTGGGGTGACAATTGGAAAGACCCCGACACCGAGAAATTCTACTACACCAAGGGCCCAGGTCTCGCCTATGACGCGGCTCGTTACATCGCAGAGAAGCAGGTCGTGCTGCTCGCACTCGACAATCCGTTTACGGATCCCGTCGCCGAGGGCTTCCTGCAAGGCAAAGCTCCGCCGCCCGCCGGCGCACCGGAAGGGCTGCCCTTTGCAATCCACCACACGAACCTCGCCGAGTCCGGCATCTACCAGATCCAGAACGCCAATCTCGGAGCGATGGCCCAGGACAAGGTGTGGCTCTCATGCACCATCATCCTGCCGCTGCGCGCGCAAGGAAATTCCGGCTCGCCGGTGCGGCCGGTCGCGGTCGGGGTGCCTGCCCAATAGGCGGTCGATCTCCGGCGGTCAGCGCTCGATGCTGGCGAAGGCTTCTTCAATGCGCATCGGCGCGCGTGGCCTCGCGTACATGTCGTCCACGTAAGCCTCGAGACGCGGGAATCCGTCGAGCACTTTCGCCATCGTTGCCCAGTCGAGCGTGTAGGCGAGCACGAAGTCGCCAATCGTCGCGGTATCTCCCACGACGTATTGTCGACCGCGCATGTGCTCGTCCAGGACACTCGCCATTTCCGTGAAATCCTCGCGCGCAAGCGCCAATTCGGCGGGCAGGCGCTTCTCCTCCGGATAAAGCCTTGTATGGCGGGCCATGCGCCAGAGCGGCTGCTCGAGCTCGGTGGTCGTGAACAGCAGCCAGCGCATCAGCTGTGCGCGTTGCTGCAGGTCCGCCGGCATTAGCCCCTTGTCGCGGTACTTCTCGGCCAAATAGAGAACGATGGCGATGGATTCGGTGAGGACCATGTCCCCGTCGACGAGCACCGGAAGCTTCCCGGCCGGATTGAGCTTGAGGAATGCGGGACTGTGGTGCTCGCCGGCGAGCAGGTTGACTGGAACGGCCTCGAAGTCGATGCCCAATTCCTGAAGCGTCCAACGGACGCGGATCGAGCGTGTCGGAGCAAACTCATAGAGCTTCATCGCATTCTCCAGGTGATGACGAGTAGGTCAGCGGATTGCGGTTCCGCGCTACCGCGATTCCGCCCTGATCTTCGCCGCCTTGATGATGGGCCACCACTTCTCGGTCTCGGCCTTGTGGAAGGCGTATAGCGCTTCCGGCGTCTGCTTGTCGCGCGCGACTATCTCCTGGCCGATGTCGGTGAGCCGCTTGCGCACCGTTGCATCGGCGAGCGCAGCGGCCACCGCGGCGTTGAGCTTGTTCACGACCTCCTGCGGCGTTCCCGTCGGCACCCACAAGCCGTGCCAGAACGAAATGTTGATACCCGGCACGCCGAGCTCATCGCTGGTCGCGACGTCTGGTGCGGCAAACCAACGGGTGTTGGCCAACACCGCGTATGTCTTGATCTGGTGGCTGAGCACGTAGGGGAGCGCGCCCGTTCCCTCGTTGAACATCAGGTCGACGTGGCCGGCGACCTCGTCCTGGACCGCGGGGCCGCCGCCGCGATACGGCACGAATTGGAAACGGGTGTTGGTCGCGCGCTGGAAATAGACGCCACTCACATGCGCCGCGCTGCCGGCGCCGACGGTTGCGGCCGTCGCCTTGTCGGGGTTGGCCTTGAGCCAGGCGATCAGCGCCTTGAGATCGTTGGCGGGAAAATCCTTACGCGCGGTGATGAGCATCGGGCTGTTGGTCAACAACGATACGGCGGCAAAATCCTTGAGCACGTCGTATTGCACCGGGTAGACCGCGCTCGCGCCGACGTGGCTCAGCCAATTACCGATGCTGATCGTGTAGCCGTCCGGCGCCGCGCGTGCGGCGCGCCCAAGCCCGATGCTGCCGCCGGCGCCGGTGACGTTCTCGACCACGACGGGCTGGCCGAGTGCGACGGTGAGATGATCGGCAAGGATGCGCGCAATCGGATCGGCGACCCCGCCGGGCGGCACCGGCACGATGATGGTGATGGGGCGCGATGGATAGAGCTCCGCCCGCGTCGTGCGCGCGAAGGCCGCCAGCGCGGCAGCGCCCGCGGCCAGACGCAAGACGACGCGGCGAGCAAGTTTCATCGTGGTCCCTCGCTCAATGGCGGTGACGCGTGTGCCTAGTCCGCTCCTTGAGCGTCGACTCGATTTTCCTATAGGTCAAGGGCGACGGCGAAGGAGGCGCGAGCGTCGCACGAACTTATGCCCCGGCCGGCGCCAGCCAATCCTCGTGCACGTCGACCGAGAGAGTGTCCCGGCTGGCGCCGCCAAACACGTCGCGAACCGGAAAAAGCACGCTGCACAACGGCGGGTAAATGCCGCGGTGATCGAGCGGATTGTCGATGCTGCCGTGCAGGACGGTGACGATGCCGCTCTTGCCCCGTACGTACGCGGGCGTGCGCGGATTCCCCGCCGGGTTTGCGCGCTTCACTTGCACGCGGTCGCCGACCTGAAAGCGGTGCGTCGCCACGGGCGCGGTCATGCTCGCCTCAGCGCTCGGTGCGAGCGATGCTCGCCGGGGAGAGCGCCTCCGCGGCGCCCACGAGCGCGTCGATGGTCACCAGGCGCGCCAGCTCTTCCTCGCTCCAGCCCTCGGTGCCGGCGGGGCGGCGCGGCAGCACCATCCAGCGCACGTCGCTGGTGCTGTCATGCACGCGCACCTCGACACTCTCGGGCAGCGGCAGGTCGAACCGATGCGCCAGCGTGCCGCGCGGGTCGCGCACGACGCTCTCCTTGAAGCTGTCGTCGCGGTACCACCACGGCGGGTCGCCTAGCAGGTCGTGCGGGTAGCAGGAGCAGAGCGTGCACACCACGACGTTGTGCAGCGTCGCCGTGTTCTCGGCCACGCCGAGCTTGCCCAGCCGGCCGGGTGGAATGTTGAGCTCACGCACTGCGTCGCGGCCGCGCGTCAGGAGCGCCTGCTTGAAGGCGGGGTCGACCCAGGCGCGGGCGACGATGAGGGCGCCGTTCCAAGCACCGCGCCCGGCGAGGAACGCGCGCTGCCGTTCGATCTGTTCCGCCGTCACCACGCCCTTCTCGAGAAGTGCGTGCATGAGCACCTGCAGCAGACGCTGGTACTCGCGCAGCTCGTGCTCCAGCCGCGCGATGCGCTCGTCCAGCGTGCCGTCGTGGTGCGGCTTGGCGATGCGGAAGAAGTCATCGTAGTCGCCGCGCTCCTTGCGCGTATCCTCGATCACGGAGGGATGCTCCGGCGGATCGATCGAGGCGAGGCCGATGCCACGAATGTAGTCGTCCAGCCTGTCTTCGAGCGCGCGGATGCGCCCCTCGATATCGTGCTCCGCGATGCTCGCTGCGATCGGCGGCGCGGAAATATGCGCGGCGGCGCGCAGCAGGTCGTAGAGCGTGACCACGCCACGGCGATGCAGCTGAAGCACACGCGGCTCCAGGCGTTTGGTGCGCCAGTACTCGAGGTCCGCCTCGACCGCCAGGACGTGGCCTTCGTGGTCCTGCATGTGGCCGTGTGCGGCCTGCGTGCTATGCGCCATGGTATCCGTGCTCGCGCCCCCTGTGCCGAGCATGACACAGCGCACGCATGCCGTTCAACCGAACAGGGCTCCAAGCGTCAGGCCACCCCTCCCAAGCGGCACGGTTGCGGTGCTAATCTGGTCGCGCGCTCTCGTGGGAGGAACTTTGGCCATGCAAATCCGTTTCCGTGCATCGCTGTTGCTGCTCGCGCTTTCCTCCGTGATGGCATTTGCGCAACAGCACCCAAGCATTGGCGAACACGAGATCGGCGGCGTCGTCACGGGCCCGAGCGGGCCGGAAGCCGGCGCGTGGGTAATCGCCGAAACGACCGATCTGCCGACGAAGTTCGCGAAGATCGTCGTCACCGACGAGCTTGGACGCTACCTCATTCCCGATCTGCCAAGAGCAAATTACCGGGTGTGGGTGCGCGGCTTCGGCCTGGTCGATTCGACCAAGGTGGAGGCCTCTCCCGGGCGAGTGCTGGACCTCAGCGCCGTTCCGGCGCGCGGCGACAAAGATGCGGCGCAGTATTATCCCGCCATCTATTGGTGGGCGCTCCTCGATCCGCCGGCGAAGAGCGAATTCCCCATGGCCAAGATCAAGAGCCAGGGGGAATGGCTCAACATCGTCAAGGTCGGGGCCTGTGGCTCGTGCCATGCGATCGGCACGCCCTGGACGCGGACGCTGTCGCCGAACCTCGGCGAGTTCAAGTCTTCAGTGGAAGGCTGGCAACGCCGCCTGATGTCGGGCCAGGCGCAATTCTTCATGGCGCGTGACATCGGCCGGCTCGATACCGAGCGCGCGTTGCAAATGTTCGCCGACTGGACTGACCGCATCGCCAAGGGTGAATTGCCGTTCGCCAAACCGGATCGCCCACAGGGCATCGAGCGCAACATCGTGGTGACGCTGTGGGATTGGGGCAGGCCCACCGGCTATCTGCATGACCTGGTATCGACCGATCGGCGCAATCCGCACCTCAATGCCAACGGCAAAGTGTACGGATCGCCCGAGGATTCGACCGACTTCGTTCC